>CAMWVP010000101.1 GCA_947177735.1 uncultured Clostridia bacterium | reverse complement strand
TTTTGTCTAGCAACTTTATTTTACCAGATTTTTGCCTATCTCTCAATATTTTTTTACTAACTTGTCCAATATCTATTGTAGCACAACAGTTCGCCGCCCGATTTTTTCCGTTTTCCTCTTGATTTTACGGAGAAAAAGTTGTATAATATTTAGGAACCGCTGATTAAATGGCTTTTCCCCGCCGAAGGCGGAGAAAAGCCGATAAAACCGCGCCTCGCAAAATGGAAAGCGGATTAAATCGGCGTTTCCTTTACAACATAGAGTATTGACATTAAGAAAGGACGCTTATTATGAACATATGGCATGACGTAAACCCCGCGAGAATAACCCCTTACGATTTCCTCGCAGTCGTGGAGATCGAGAAAGGCAGCAAGAAAAAGTACGAGCTCGACAAGCAGACGGGACTGATAATCCTCGACCGTATTCTGTACACTTCTACGCACTATCCCGCGAACTACGGCTTTATCCCGCGCACTCTCGCGGACGACGGCGATCCGCTTGACGTGCTTATCCTCTGCAACGAGCCTATTGATCCGCTTGTGCTCGTGCAGTGCTACCCGATAGGCGTTATCACGATGCTTGACAACGGGCGCAACGACGAGAAGATAATCGCTATCCCGTTTGAGGATCCGACCTTCAACGCCTATCGCGGCATTGAGGCTCTGCCCTCGCATATCTTCCAGGAGATGCGACACTTCTTCTCGGTATACAAGCAGCTCGAGGACAAGGAGACTGCCGTTGATGAGATTCAGGGGCAGAAGAAGGCTGTCGAGGTCATTCAGCAGTGCATTGACAATTACAACGAGATATACGCTCCCGATCATCCGTTCGTGCCCGAGCACAAGACGGGCGGAGATAAGAAGTGATACTCGCAAGTCAGTCGCCGCGCCGTCGTGAGCTGCTCGGGTTCATAGTTCCCGACTTTCGCGTTATCCCCGCGGTCGGCGAGGAGCATATCCCCGACGGCGCGACTCCCGAGCAGGCGGTGCTGGCGCTCTCGCGACAGAAAGCCGAGGAGATAGCCGCGGCGCATAATGGCGAGGTCATAGTCGCCGCCGACACGGTAGTCGCGATAGACGGGAAAATCCTGGGCAAGCCGCGCAGCGAAGCCGAAGCCGCCGAAATGCTGAGTACGCTTTCGGGGCGCATTCATAGCGTGTTTACGGGCGTATGCGTGATATTCGCGGACAGCCGCGTCGAAAATTTCGCCGAGGAGACCAAGGTCGAATTTTACCCCCTCACCGACGAGGAGATCGCCGCCTACATAGCTACGGGCGACCCCATGGACAAGGCGGGCGCTTACGGTATACAGGAAAAGGGCGCGGCTAACGTCAAGGGTATTGTCGGTGATTTTTACAACGTAATGGGCTTGCCCGTCGGCAGGCTTGCGCGGATTTTGAGAGGGCGTATATGATACTCACTGAGTTTCCGTTTGATTTTTTCTGCGACAAGGTCTTGTTTTGGGAAAGGTGGTCGGAGCTGCTTTCCGCGCTCTCGGGACAGTGTATCGTGAACATTTTCAGCGTGTGGGACAATATAGACGGCGAATGGTTCGGAGAAGCGCCCATGCTCGTTGAATTTGCTCACGGAACACTCGCCGTAAACGTGCACTCCGAGATTTATCTCGCGCTCACGTGGAACGAGATTTTTTCGACGGAAAAACCGCGCTGGTTCTCCGAAAATCCCGAAATACCCGGTTGGCAAGAGGACTTGGACTGGCGGGAATATTCGCCGCTGTCGAAATTCAAGGGCGCGGAAATTCTGCGTGTTGAGGTCATTGAGGGCGAAAACACGCTGAACGGTCTGCGCTTTGAAACGGACAAGGGCGGCTTTTCGATAATTGACAACGGAGATATCATCGCCGGTATTCCGCACGAATAATACGTCAAGGAGTGAACGGATTATGAGGTTGTATTTAGCAAAGCCCGACCTGTATTTTTTCGGGCAGTATAACGAAATGATGACGGAATGGCAGACAAGCGGCACTCAGATAGCGCCGTGGTTTCTGGATAAGCCGTTTGAGAGTTTGGAGGATTTCGCGAAATTTGTCCAAATGCTTGACAACTGCGAAAATGCCAACTTGGACAAGAGATTCTCGTCGACGACCTCCTATTTTGTAACTGATGAAAACGGCAGACTGGTCGGAGCGGCGTCACTGCGCCACTACCTGACCGTAGACGGTTATAACACATGGGGACATATAGGCTACGGGGTAAGACCGAGCGAGCGGCTAAAGGGATACGCGACTTGCATACTGAAAATGACGTTGGCGGAGGCAAAGAACAAAAAGCTGCAAAGAGTACTTCTCGGCTGTCACTCCTCAAACGTCGGCTCCGCCAAGGTGATAGAAAAGTGCGGCGGCATTCTTGAGAACATCGTTGCCGACCCCGACGATAAAAACGAAACAATAAGACGGTATTGGATAGACAATAAATAAGAAAAGGGAGAGGGCAATGCAGGAGATAAGAAAAGTCACGGAAAATGATATCCCCGAGTGCGTTCGGGTCATTCGGCAGAGCTTCCGTACAGTCGCGGACGAATTTGGCTTCACCGCCGAAAAAGACCCGAAGTTCACGGCGTTCGCCACCACTGAGGAGCGGCTGGAGTACCATATGCACGTCGAGCAGCGGCCTATGTACGCCTGCTTTATCGACGGGAAGATCGCGGGGTATTATTCGCTGCATATTGACGGCGGCGAGATCGAGCTGTCAAATCTCTGCACCGTTCCCGAATTTCGACACAACAAGATCGGCGAAGCTCTGATGTATCACTCGTTCGACAGGGCGAGGGAGCTCGGCTTCTCGGAAATAACTATCGGGGTCGTGGGCGCGAACGAACGCGTCAAGCGCTGGTACGAAAGCTACGGCTTCACCAAAACGGGAGAGTGCGGCGAATATCTCACGTTCCACTGCATATTTATGAAAAAACAGCTCTAGAAGGGAAATACTATGAGCGACAAAAAACTAAAGCCGTATGTAAAGTATATTGTATCAGTCATTACGGTATCGGTGGTATCATATATTCTGCAATTGATATGGATCAATATCGTAGAACCCATTATGGAAAACTGTGGAGTGAGGTTTAATGGTATCCTGCCCCCCGGTGATATTATCAGCGCAGTTGCTGTTTTACTTATAAATATTTCGGGTGCAGTCGTTTTAGCTATCTTATATAAAGGTGGTATCCCGATATGGCTATGTCTGTTTTATAATGTGTTATATACGGCATTCCTGCTAATATACAGTCCTGGGAGAATAGAATTCAGTCTCTCCGAAAATTTTTTTAATTTTAAATCCATTCCGTTTGGTATGTTTATACGTGAAATTATACCGTTTACTATTGCGCGGCTTGAAATAAAACAGAAAAAATAACCACTTTACAGAGGGAGGTTCACAAAACTTGCTTGGAATGTGTTTTTGACCGTATAAGGCATTGCGTTTTTGTGAAAAGACCTATTTAGAAAGGACAAATCATGAGCAACAAAAAACTAAAGCTGAGCTATAACTCCCCCGTGATACTGACATTCGCGGCGGTCTGCCTTGTCACGCTGATACTGGACTGGATAACCAAAGGGTTTACCAACCGAGCGCTGTTTATCTGCTATGGTCACGCGAGCCTGCTCAATCCCCTGACCTATGTCCGCGCGTTCAGCTACGTTTTCGGACACGCGAGCTTCTCGCACTTCGCGGGCAATATGACGATGCTGCTGCTCGTCGGGCCTATCGTCGAGGAGCGCTACGGCAGTTGGAACCTCGTTATAATGATGGCGGTGACGGCGCTCGCGGGCGGTATACTGAATATGTTGTTTTTCAGCACGGGAATTCTCGGCGCATCGGGTATCGTGTTTATGCTGATAATTTTAAGCGCGTTTACGAATATGAAAAAGGGCGAGATCCCGCTCACGCTGATTATAATAGCGGCGATCTATCTCGGGCAGGAGATATACTCGGGTATTGCCGTTGAGGATAATGTTTCTCATTTCGGTCATATCTGCGGAGGCGTATCGGGATTGGGCTTCGGCGCGTGGTTTTTCAAGAAAAAGTTCGAGATGACACGATAAAAAGGTAATTCTCTCGTCAGCAAGAAGAGGGGCGAAAGCCCCTCTTCTTGCTATAGAAAAAGTCATTTTAACTCGCATTTCTTAGACTGGCGAGAAACACTCGCAGACGAGGAAAATGGCCTGCGGCTAGGCTTTGTGCCTGCCGCAGGCCATTTGACGAAGTAAGCGCCGTCGCAAAGCGACGACGCGGTGTGAGGGTTTATCGACAGTCTGAGAAGAGGGGCGTAAGCCCCTCTTTTTAGTATGCAGTCTCGGCGTGATACCCCGCGTCCTCAAGGAAATCGAGAATATCGGGCGCTGCGGCGTAGTGCATCGCGCCTACCGCGACAAACGCCTTTTCGCCGTTCTTCAGCGAATCTATGACGTAGTTCGCCATTTTCCTCTGACGATTCTCATACATCTCAAAACAGAACTGCTCGTACTGCTCGGCAAGCTCCTCGGGCGGCTCGTCGGCGGAGAGCATATCCTCCAGCGCCGGGATATCGCCGCTCGCCCACGCGGAATACAGGTCTTTCATCTGCTGTATCTGAACGTCATAGTCAGTGCGCACGGTTTCAAGGAGCATATATATTTGCAGCTCCCTGCCCTCGTTCGCGTTTAACTGATACTGCTCGGCGGCGGTTTCTATCTCGTATATTTCCTTTTTATGCTTTTTGGCGTAGGTCAACAGCATTCTGTCCGTGCCGAACTCGGATTTATAGCCCGCGTCCTCGGCGAGCTTACTTGACTGCATATTGCTCCACACGGCGGGGATATAGCAGTCATAGGCGATAGTGTACAAGCCCTTTTCTATAAACCAATCACGTATCTCGGCGTAGTCCTCGCCTATGTATTCCTCGGCGGTGCAGTCTTGGAGCATCATTATTTGCATGGCTGCCGCAAGCTCCGCGGTGTTCACCTCAAACTCCTGCAAGTCCACCTCGACCGCCAGCACGTCGCTTTCGTCGAGCGCCGCGTATACCTTGTCGGAATAAACGGCGTTCTCGGTGCCGACGTGCATTGTGCCGAGCATATAGACAACGCCGCCCGTCTCCATGTCAACCACCTTGAAGAACGGCGGCGTTACCTTAGCCTCGGGGCGTCCGCACCCCGAGAACAGCATAACGGCAAATATTAAAATAACCGCAAACGTTCGTTTCATATTATTGTTCCTTTGAACTCCTGTAGATAATTATCTTCCGAACAGAGAAGAACCCGAGCGCGGGCATAGTTATCAGTGAGATCACTCCCAGAGTTATCCGCAGCGCGTCGGGAACGGCAATGTCCGCTATTCCCATAACGCCGTTTATTATGCCCGTAATGCCCGTGATCATAAGACAAATCGCAAGCCCCAGATCGACCGTTTTCTTGTTCATATCGCCACACCCCTTTCGGACATCATTCACCGTTCTTGCGCCTTCTCGCCGCCATACACGCGTTGAACGCGCTCGATACCGACGCTATGACCGCACACAGCGAATGTTTTTCCACGCCATCAACAAAGCACATCACGACCAATACTGCGCATAAGATACAGAGAATTATCGACATTACAAACGCTCTTTTTTTCACAGAGGACACCTCATTTCGTTTCGTAATTCATGATCATGTTGTTTATCTTGATATTGCTTGTTTTATAACGCCACCTTGCGATAATGAACATAAGTACTATGCTCACCGTGACCGCCGCTGCGAATATCACCGCCGCCGTCGATACGGAAGCGCCGAAGCCCTTGCGCATTACCGTATTGCCTCCGATAGTGGATATCAGAACGATAGGCAGCGCCACAACGTAAACGCCGAACAATCCGCCGCCCGGGATGCTCGCGAAGAATCCCGACACGATAAGCTCGGGCGCTATAACTATCGCGCCGATTATCAGCGTATCGGCGAACTGAGCCGCGTCCGCGCCGATAATTCCCAGAAAGATAAAGTACGCGATCACACTGACTGCCGAAATACCGAGCGTCAGGATCGTTATGTACATCGGCACGGACTTGGTGTACAGCTCCTTTGCTATCGGGAACGAGCGCACGAGCTTGTTCCCGGCGATATCGCGGCAGCCGCAGATAAGTCCTATTTCCGTCATAAAGAACGACGGGAAGAAAATGAACATCTTCGGAAACATATAATCCTCCGCGGTGACCTCCTCGTTAAAAAAGAACGGCAGCACCGCAAGCACCAAAGAAAAAGCTATCCCGAACCAGAAGAAAAACGACATTTTCTTCCAGCTGTCAAAAAGAAGTTTCAGTCCTTTCATACCGTTATACCTCCTTGTTCCAGCGCTTTTCAGCTTTCATTGTCGCAACGATAAGCGAAACTATGTAGAACGCCAGTACGACCGCGCAGACTATTATCGTTACATTTAACGGCAGTACCGGGAAACTCTCTTCCTCATCGCCGACAACGCCCGCGTAAAATCCGAAAGCGAAGCCCACTATGCAGAACGAGCCTATCCTTACCCACGGGGATTTTATGTGGCTTGTGAGATTGATAAGCCCCAGCATAAAAAACGCCGTTATCGTCATTATAACGATTATGAAATGTTGGAACATCACCCCTCCGACCGCCGCGTACAGCGCTATCGGAAATAGAGACAGCATATTCGAGAATAGTATGGCGCGGCGGAAATGCCCCGCGCCGTCCGCTACCGAATGGAAAAACTTGTACCCCGGAGACTCGGGCCAGTTTCCGTTGAACACGGCGCTCACCAACGCGAAGCCGACAGTCAGAGCCGCTACGCCGCACAGAAACGTCACCGCTCCCGTTATAAAGCCTTGAAAATGCTCGTTGTTTATAACGCGTATCAAAACGCCCCCGACGATCAGCAACGCCGTATTAGCCGCTATCAGCGCGCCGTATTCCTTAATGGAGTTTTTTCCGTGAAACAACTTGTACGAATCGTAATATTTCATCGCCGTTCCTCCGCGTATTTCAGCATACCTATACTAAGCTGCTGGAGCGTGGGGCGCTCGCACACCGCGCCCTCGGCTTCAAAGCGGTTCTTGTGAGCGGCAAGCGCCAAGCCCTCGAACACCGTCTTGTTCACATTATGCGACAGCATAAGCGCCTTTGAGTTGTCGTAATCGGCAGCGTCGCCGCGCACGATAACATATTTGTCTTTCAAATCCTCAACGAACCCCTGTTCGATTATCTGCCCTTTGTCCATAAACACGGCGTAGTCGGCGGCGTTTTCCATATCGGCGATATTGTGAGTGGAGAAAAGTATCGACTTCTCGCCGTTGCCGTCATCGAGATACCCCCTCATTCTGTCGCAGAGCCTGTCGCGCATAAGCGGGTCGAGCGTGCTTCCCGGTTCGTCGAGTATCAGCAGGTCGGTCTCCCGGGCGAACACCGCCGCAAGCGCCGTTCTCATACGGTTTCCGTCCGACTGCTTGTACATGGGCTTTGCTTTCTTGGTATTCTCGTCGTCTACTTCAAGCTCTTGACATAGCTTATTGAAGCGCTCTCTGTCGAACTTCGCGTATGCCATAGACATAGCCTCCGCGATATCCTTAGCCTTCCACGCCGCGGGGAAGAACCCCTGCGCCGCGCAGTAGCCTATCCTCTCGCGCAGCTCCGAGCTGTCTATGTCCTTGTACTCGCCGAAATATGTGACCTCGCCCGCGTTCGCGTGGATAACACCGCACAGCACGTCGATAAGCGTGGTCTTGCCCGCGCCGTTCGCTCCGATAAGCGCGGTCGCGAAGCCCTTGGGAAGCTCAAGGTCGATACCCCCGAGCGTGAATTTGCTGTATTTTTTCGTAAGTCCTTTTGACGATAAAATAGCGTCCATTACGTTCACCTCATAATATCAGTCGAATTTATAAGCATTAGCGCCCTCGGCAAATGCCGTATATGCCTTTTCGAGCGCGTCAATGGCGGTTTTCTCATCGGGAGATTGCGCCGCGACAGCCGCGCTCAGCCCGCCCATTCCCTCGGCGGAAATTATATACTTACAATCCTTGCCGCCGCCCAGATTTCTCGTAACCTGAAGCACCTTTGCATCAATAACAGACTTTCTGTCCCGTGAATATATCAACATAATAAAATCCCCCTTATATCTCATACAAAACCGTTATCATCTTGATAAGCTCATCGCGTGAAACTCCCGCCAGCTTTGCCGATTCCATAGCGTTCTGCAAATGCTGCTCGAGCAGACGCAAATGCTGTTCGCGAACCATCTCCCTGTCCTGCGGGTTGACGATATAGCCCTTGCCTTGCACGGGGGATATCAGCCCCTCGTCCGAGAGCTGCTCATACGCCTTCATCGTCGTGATAACGCTGATCTTCAAGTCCTTGGCAAGCCCCCGTATCGACGGCAGATACTCGCCCTCGGCGATGGCTCCGCTCATAATGTCGTCCTTGAACTGTGCGGCGATCTGCTTATAGATTGGCACGTCGCTGTTCTGCAATATCCTCATTCATTCACCTCCGTTCATAGTGTTTATATATCATATATACAGTATATACTTATTTTGGAGATTTGTCAAGGGGTTTTCAAAAATTTTTTAGGTTATTTGAGCAAAACAATAACAGGAATCCCTAAGCCGTTTCATAAAAAATTGCGGTGTCAAGCGTTTTCGCTCGACACCGCAATACTTCTATATCGCACGTCCCCTAAACTACGCAACCCATATCTTTTTTCCTTGATCGTCGTGTTCAAGCGCCGCGCCCTCATATGATCTCTCCGTCAGAGATTTCAACAATTCGTCCGCACTGCTTTGCGACGTTGGGGTCGTGTGTTACGATGACTACGGTCTTCTTGTCGTCGTTCAGCTTTTTAAAAACCTCCATTATCTCCGCGGAGGTCTTGGTGTCAAGCGCGCCCGTCGGCTCGTCGGCGAGGATAAGCGACGGTTCGTTCACTATCGCGCGGGCGATCGCGACGCGCTGTTTTTGACCGCCCGACAGCTTATTTACGGGTTTCCTGGCAAGCTCTTCAAGACCTACAGAACCGAGTGCTTTGAGTGCAAGCTCACGGCGGTTTGGTTTTTTCTTCTGCGCAAAATCAAGCGGGAGCATTACATTCTCGAGCGCCGTAAAATCCTCCACCAAAGCGAAGTCCTGCATTACCATACCTATTTTCTCGCTTCGGATATGCGAAAGCTCTTTTTCGGACAGCTTTTTCACAAGTGTATCGTCGATCCTGTATTCGCCGTCCTGATAGTTATCTATGCACGCTAGAATATGCAGAAGCGTCGATTTTCCCGCGCCGGATTTTCCTATTATCGCGATCATTTCTCCGTCGTTTACGGTAAGCGAAACGTCTTTCAGCGCGGTGAATTCGTTCGCTTTTTTAGGATTGTATATTTTTGTGATATTCTTTAACTCTACCATTTCGTCCTCCTTTGTCATTCTGTTGTCAAAAGCTGTTTGGGAGTTGCGGATTTCAACATCATCAGCGGCATTATCATTGAAAAGACAAGATAAAGCAGCAGTATCCCAAGCAGCGCCGAGATCAATCTCATATCAACGATAACCGTAATGACGTCCGAAAGCGGGGTAAAGCCTATGACAAAAAGTGCCGCGGCGGAAACGAGCAGCGCCGCCGCTGCCGTTGTAAGCGCCTGAAATAAGCTGACTGCCGCGCATTGCTTCCACTGTAACCCCAGAACATAATATTTAGCGTAGTCCTTCAGCCGCCTTCTCGCCGCGATCGCCGAAACGCTTATCGCGCTTATTATGAGCAAGCTCAGCAGTATCACAATTACGGGCATCATTGTTAAAAGCTCGCCGCGCAGATATATCTTGCTGTTTTCGTTCAAGTCGTCGAGGTTGTCAACGATCTGCCCGTTAAACTGTCCGGCAAGCATTGCCTTTTCCTTTATAAACTCATCCGGGGTATCGTCATCATATATAAAAAACGCGGAGGTTATGTGAGCTTCAACTTCGGGGAAAAGCCGTCCCAGGGCTTCCGATGAGGAAATTATAGTGGGTCTGTCGAGATGACCTTCATTATGCGAATTGTGTGTGTCATACAAAAAACGGAACGTATCGCCGCTTATGCCTCTGCTTTCGAATCTGTTGTAGCCGAAAATATCCGCGCTGTTTTCAACTATTCCTACGATCTCCGCCTCTATAACACGGTAGGTAGAAATATGAAATAACTCAAGAGAATATGTTTCGCCGATCTTCCAATCAAGTATATCGTTTTCCGATACCACTATCTCCAGCTTATCCGCGTTTTTTGACAGCCACCTGCCGCTTTTCAGTACGGGCTTGCATCGTTCGATCAGCTCATCGTCATAAAACAGTATAAGCGGGGCGGATGATGTTTTGGCATCGGGCTTTTCAAGGTAGTTGGCGACCCATGCTCCCTGTACCGCAACAAGAGGATCGGCGTTAAAGTAAGCGTTCAGCTTATCAACGGAATAAAACACATTTTCATAAAGTCCGCTTTCCGGCATTTTCGCTCCGTCAAATTCGCCGAACCTCACGTAAAAGCCTTTACTTGAGAGAATATCTTCAAGAGCGTCATAGGTGCGGTAACGTATGCTTATCGTGGATACCATAACGGTTGTTACCAGAAAGACCGCGACCAATTGAACAAATCCGATAATATTCATAACGGGGTCTTTCCTGTAATTCTTCATTGCGGTTTTAAACAGCGTCATGCCGCACCTCCCTTACGTCCCTCTGCGATCTCCATATGTATCTGCCGTGATAACAGAATTCCCATAACCGTCAGCAGCACCGCCGCGAATATTGCGAAAAGCAGTCCGTATACGACCAAGCTGTACGCTTCCTCGATAAACTCAAACATATCGCCGAGCACGCCGTGCAGCAGCGGGATATACGTCAGCACGCCGATAAGAAAAGTCGGTATGCAGATAAGGCAGCACTCGCCCATGCATATTCCCCATGCCCGCCCCTTCGTGCAGCCGCATATCCGCATAATGGCAAGCGTTCGCGCGCGTCTTTGCAGTATAAAGCTGTACAGAAAAGCAAAATTTACAATTGTAAGCACCGCTATAAGCACGGATACGACAAGCATATTGTTATATATAAAAATGCTTTGCTCGTCGGTAAATCCCTGTTCGGGGAAAACAAGCACTCCGGGCAAGACTCTTTCGGCGGTGTTTACAAGCTCGTCATACTGCTTTCGGGTGATGGGATTTGTAAACCCTATACTTATGTATCCCGGCAGCTCTGTGTCCTCCGGCATTGACAGAAACGGAACAATAAAGTCGGACGACGTGTGCGTTCCTACAATTTTATATTCCTCGCCGTTGACCAATACCGTTTCATCATCTATATACAAAGAGGGACAGCTCTGCTTTACATAACCTTGTTCTGTCATAACGACCTTTTCGCCGTTTGCTTCCTCGCTGTCGGAAATATATCTTCCCGAAGCTATCATGTTATTATCATTCCAGAGCTGAACAATATACGGAGACGGAACGAACGAACCGCTGCGTATTGCGAATCTCGATGTCATGTGCTCCTTACTGTCATACCCGTTGTTGTCTACGGCAGGAAAAGAGGCGGATACGACAATATTTTCGGTAGCGTCAAGCGTTTTGGGGGATAACTCGTTTAGATAGCGGACAAAATCTCCGCGTGTAAGCGTCATTCCGTCCGCTACCATAGGATCTACATAAGTGGACTTGTCTGTTTCCTGTGCAAGCATTTCGGAATAGTTGTGATAAAGTCCATATGAAAATGTCATGACCCATGCCGAAACAAAAACGCTCAGCATCATCACAATAAATATGAACCTTTCGTTTTTGACAAGTGTACGTATATTTTGAACTATGTGTTTCATATATAATTCCTTTCACTACAAAATCAGACAAGCCCTGAGCCCTATACGAGGTTTAGCCTTTTTTTGCCGTGGCGATCATTTTACTCCGGATATCTTTTATCGAATCTGCTATCAACCGTTGAATTAGGAGAACCTGCGGCGTAGATTCGTCCCACACATTTATAATGCCAATTAGCTGATGTCTCAACACTAGCGCTGATACTCTCATTGTAATCAATAGGACCGGTGTCGCTATCGGAACCCATCGATTTGCCGGTTCTATTGTCTATTGCCTCAACGCTTGCCATTGCCCACCGAATCTGATCCCTCGTGTTCAGCACGCTTGCATAACCCGCGCCCCACTCGAAATACGAATTATTTCCGGGCACCTCAAGGTTTACGCTTTCCGTATAAGCGCTTGCCGCAATACAGGTGGCTGTTGCCACAAGCCCTGCCGCCAGTGTTCCGATAATGATTTTTTTTGCCTTTGTCATATTATGACCTCCTTAAATTGTCGCGGGACGTTTGTCCCAACTTCCGTGATGTTGTCGGGTAAGTATCCGTTATTCCGCCTGACCGCCGAAACAACAGATATTACGCCTTAATTATAGTATAATTTTCTCGTATTTTCTTCAATATATTTCTAACAACAGGTAGTAAAAAATGCATAAGAGGTATTTTGTCAAATATTGGAATCTATCGCCGCGAACGGATTGTCTCTTTATACTATTATAGATGTAGAATAGAACTCTATGTTACACGTTTTGAAAAAAATATCGGCACATTTATGGTTTTTGGAGAATATGTCGAATTCAAAACCGAATTTTTGTACAAATTGCATTTTGCGCCGAATTTTCTCTATGCACTAAGTAAATACTGATTTAATCGGCGTTTTCTTAAATTATTTGAGCGAAACAAAAACGGGGAGCCAAGACGTTACATAGAAAATTGCGGCGTGCTCGGTTTTGTTTCCCTTTGTTATTGCTTGCTCGGTTTCGTTTCCTTTAATTATCGGACTAACTTCGGTGCAAGAGGACACCCTTCGGGGAGGGGGGAGGAGGGTTTGTTGTCGCCTAT
>CAMWVP010000100.1 GCA_947177735.1 uncultured Clostridia bacterium | reverse complement strand
GTACACGTCAAAGAACGAGGTCGACGACGTTATGAAAGCGTTCGTGACCACTAAGGACATAAAGACGGAAAAACCCGTCGAGCCCGAAAAGAAGTCCGCGAAGAAAAAGCCCGCGGCTAAAAAGGATGAGGAATCCGTAAAGGAGCCTAAGCCGGAGGCTAAAGCCGAGCCCGCAGCTTCCGAGACCAAAGCCGAGTCTAAGCCCGAGCCCGTAAAGCCCGAAGCTAAGTCCGAGCCCAAGACCGAGGTCAAGGAGCCTAAGCCCGAAGCTAAACCGGAGATCAAGCCCGAGGTCAGATCCGAGGTCAAGCCCGAGCAGAAAAAGCCGCAGGATAATCGGGATAACCGCGACAGCAAGCCGCGCAATGCCGAAAATCGGGATAATCGTCCCAACCGCGACAACAAGGACAACCGTCAGCGTGACAATCGTGATAATCGTGCGCACGATAATCGTGATAACCGCGACAATCGTGACAACCGTCAGCGCGATAACCGCGACAATAAGGATAACAGGAACGCTCAGAAGCCTCAGAAGCCCGCGGCGTCCAAGCCGGCTATCGATTCGAGCAAGATAAAGGTGAACACTCCCCCCATGCAGAAGCAGAAGGGCGAGGCTGTTCAGCGCGGCGAGCAGGTCAGAAAGACCGTCGATACGCGCGGCAGCTATGTCGAGCTCGACAAGTACAACGAGCGCTACGAGAGCATTGCGCCCGCTTCCAAGATGAACAACGATAACTTCCGCTCCAAGCAGAAGATAAATCAGAAGTCGCAGCAGAAGGGCAAGCAGTTCGGCAATAAGCGCGAGACCGAGGCTCAGAAGCTCCGCAGGCTCGAGCTCGAGCGCGCTAGAAAGCAGCAGCTGAAGGTACAGATACCCGACGAGATAGTTGTCGGGGAGCTTGCTACGCGTCTTAAAGTAACCGCGACCGAGGTCATCAAGAAGCTGTTCAACCTCGGCGTAATGGCGAATATCAATGAGACTATCGATTTCGACACCGCGTCGCTCGTTGCGGAAGAACTGGGCGCAAAGGTAGAAAAGGAAGTCATCATCACGATAGAGGAGCGCCTGTTCGAGGACGCAGAGGACGCGCCCGAGAGCTTAAAGCCGCGTTCGCCCGTAGTTGTCGTTATGGGTCACGTCGACCACGGCAAGACCTCGATACTCGACTATATCCGCCACGCGCACGTTCAGACGACCGAGGCGGGCGGTATCACGCAGCATATCGGCGCGTATCGTGTCAAGCTGGATGACCGCGACATCACGTTCCTCGACACGCCCGGACACGAGGCGTTCACGTCCATGAGAGCGCGCGGCGCTATGATAACCGATATCGCGATACTGGTAGTTGCGGCGGACGACGGCATTATGCCGCAGACCGTTGAGGCTATCAACCACGCAAAGGCGGCGGGCGTTCAGATAATCGTCGCCATGAACAAGATGGATAAAGAGGGCGCTAACCCCGAAAAGGTCAAGGAGGAGCTCACCAAGTACGACCTCGTCTGCGAGGATTGGGGCGGAAGCGTCATCTGCGTTCCCGTTTCGGCAAAGACGGGTCTGGGCATGGATACGCTGCTCGAAATGGTCGGCTTGACTGCGGACGTTATGGAGCTCAAGGCTAACCCCGACCGCCTTGCAAAAGGCGCCGTTATCGAGGCAAGACTTGACAAGAACAGAGGTCCCATCGCGACGCTGCTCGTCCAGAACGGTACGCTGCATACGGGCGATATCCTCATTGCGGGAACGTCCGTCGGACGCGTTCGCGTAATGCGCGACGACAAGGGTATGACCGTGACCGAGGCGGGTCCGTCCGTTCCCGTTGAGATAATGGGTCTGTCGGAGGTGCCGTCCGCGGGCGACACGTTCGCTGCCGTCGAGGACGAAAAGCTTGCCCGCGAGCTTGTCGAGAAGCGCAAGCACGAGGCTAAGGAGGAGCAGTTCAAGTCCTATCAGAAGGTAACGCTCGACAACCTGTTCTCGTCTATCGAGCAGGGCGAGGTCAAGGAGCTGCCGATCATTGTCAAGGGCGACGTTCAGGGCTCTGTGGAGGCTGTAAAGCAGTCGCTTGAGAAGATCACCAACGATGAGGTGCGCGTGCGCGTTATCCACGGCGGCGTGGGCGCGGTAAGCGAGAGCGACATTATGCTCGCGATGGCTTCGGGCGCTATCATCGTCGGCTTTAACGTAAGACCGCACCCGTCCGCGGAGGAGAGCGCTAAGGAGAACGGCGTTGAGGTTCGTCTGTACCGCGTTATCTACGACGCGATAGAGGACATCACCGCCGCTATGAAGGGTATGCTCGCGCCTAAGTTCCGCGAGGTTCAGCTCGGACGCGTCGAGGTTCGTCAGATATATAAGATCACCGGCGTTGGCGTTGTCGCGGGTTCGTATGTGCTCGACGGCAAGGTCGCGAGAAGCGGTCAGGTTCGTATCGTTCGCGACGGCATTATTGTCGGCGACGACCATATCGCGGGCTTGCAACGCTTCAAGGATTCCGTCAAGGAAGTCGCGGCGGGCTACGAATGCGGTATCAGTCTGGAGAAGTTCACCGATATCAAGGAGGGTGACATCTTCGAGGCTTATATGATGGAAGAATATCAAGACTAAAGGAGGCTCGATTGTCGGGCTAATGCCCGACAACCGTTGCGTTTTTTGCTGTCAAACAGGTTTGCGAATTGCTCTAATGGCAATTCGGTTTTGAGCTTGCTCAACACGTGCAAAAAGCCGCCGAAGCGTCGTTTCGACGCACCTGTGGCTCGTCCGGTTTGCGCGGCATATAATTAAAAGCAACAAATTACTGTCACATAAGGAGGCTCAATTGGCTAACTTTAATATAAAACGGCTCAGCGAGGATATTCGGCGGGAGCTTTCGGCGGCGGTAAGCGGCGTGAAAGACCCGCGCGTCGCCGAGGGATTTGTGACGATAACGCGCTGTGAGGTCACCAACGACATGAGCTACTGCAAGGTGTGGGTCGCTTGTATGGGCGGCGAGGAGCGCACCGCAAAGGCTGTCGAGGGTATGAAAGCGGCTGGCGGCTACTTCAAGAAGCAGATCGCCGCGCGCGTCCGTATGCGCAAGATACCGGAGCTTATCTTTCAGGCGGATAACTCGCTTGAGTACAGCGAGCATATCGAGAATATAATCGCTAATCTGCCAAAGCACGTTGAAGATAACGACGAGAGCGGGGAGGAGACCGATGAAGATTGACGTAACACAGGCGGTGGACTTCCTGCGCGAAAACGACGACTATCTGATACTCATGCACGCCAGCCCCGACGGTGATACTCTCGGGTGCGGTCACGCGCTCTGCGGAGCGTTACAGCGCATGGGAAAGCATGCCCGCGCGGTCTGCCCCGAGGAGATACCTCACCGCTTCGATTATCTGTACAAGGCGGTGACGGAGCAGGAGTTCGAGCCTAAAACCATCGTCTGCGTGGACGTTGCCGACACAAAGCTGCTCGGCGATATGAAGGAGCTCGGCGACAAGGCGGAGCTGTGTATCGACCACCATTTATCGAACACGGATTACGCGAAACGAACGCTTGTCCGCCCCGAATACGCGGCGGCTTGCGAGCTGGTGTACGAGGTCATAAAGGCGCTGGGTGTACCGTTCGACCGTGAGCTTGCAAACTGCATTTACACGGGAACGGCGACCGACACGGGCTGCTTCAAGTTCTCGAATACGACCGCGCAGACGCACATTATCGCCGCCGAGATGATCGGCTGCGGCGCGGAGTTCGCGACGATAAACTATGTAAACTTCGACCTCAAAACGCAGGGGCGTATTCGCCTCGAGCAGGAGGTGCTGAAAAATATCCGCTACTTCGCCGAGGGGCACGTCGCTATGGTAACGGTGCCGCTGTCGCTGGTGGAGAGCATTCCCGATATCGACAGCGACGACGTTGGCGCGTTGTCGAATATCCCGCGGCAGATAGACGGCGTGGATATCGGCATTTGCGTCAAGGAGAAGAAAAAGGGCGTTTACAAGGCGAGTATGCGTTCGAGCGAGCGCATAAACGTCGCGGAGATATGCGCGGAGTTCGGCGGCGGCGGTCACGAACGCGCCGCGGGGTGCTCGTTCTACGGCGGCACTATCGAGGACGCCGAGAAGCAGATAGCCGAGGCGGCGAGCCAAGCTATTAAAAAGGCGGGCATTATATGACGAACGGCGTAATTGTCGTGAACAAGCCGCAGAACTTCACCTCGTTTGACGTAGTCGCGGTAATGCGCGGCTGTTATCACACGAAGAAGGTCGGTCACTCGGGAACGCTCGATCCCATGGCGACGGGCGTGCTGCCTGTGTTTATCGGCTCGGCGACCAAGGCGGTGTCGATACTGCCCGACAGCGATAAGAGCTACCGCGCGGGTTTCCGTCTCGGGATCACCTCGGACACTCTGGATATCTGGGGGAAATGCTCCGGGCAAAGGGAAGTGAACGTCTCCGAGAGCGCGCTGCAAGACGTGTTGGAGCGCTTCCGCGGCGAGATAGACCAGATACCGCCGATGTATTCCGCGCTTAAAGTCAACGGTCAAAAGCTCTGCGACCTTGCGCGGCAGGGTATCGAGGTCGAACGTCAGCCGCGCAGAATTACGATAACGCGGCTGGAATTGCTTGAATTTAGACGAGCGTCGTCTGCGGGACGAGCGTCGTCCGCGGACGGCATGGACGGCGTTATCGACGTGGACTGCTCGTCGGGAACGTATATCCGCGCGCTCGTTGACGATATCGGCAGGGCGCTCGGTACGGGCGCGGTAATGACGAGCCTTGTGCGGACGCGCGCGTGCGGTTACGGTATTGACGAGGCATATCCGCTGTCGGAGCTTAAAACAAAGCCGCTTGACGAGCTGGAGAGCCTGCTGCTGCCGACCGAGAGCGTATTCAAAGACTATCCCGAAATTCATCTCGACGAGGAGCAGAAGCGCCTTTATCTTAACGGAGTAAGGCTTGACGCAAACAGGCTGCATAACGTTCCGGACGGCGAGATGTTCCGCGTGTACGCGGAGGAATTTCTGGGGATAGCGAAAATAACTGCCGATGAACTTATATCGGTAAAACGATTTTGACGGTGAATTATTTTGATAGATATAACGTATGGCGCAGCACCGTCAGAAAGGACGGCTGTCGCGCTGGGGTATTTTGACGGGCTTCACTTGGGGCACATCGGCGTTATCGGCGCGGCGCTGGCGCAGCGGGAATTAAAGCCCGCCGTGTTCACGTTCAACTGCGACACCACGCTGCCGAAGTTCAGAAGTCCCGAGGACATCATCTCGTTCGAGAACAAGCGTGAGCTTATCGAGAAAATGGGCGTGGAGTACATCTGCGCGCCCGATTTCGCCGAGGTCTGCACGCTCACCGACGAGGAATTTGTCCGCGAGTTGCTGCATAAGCGGCTCAACGCGGGATTCGCGTGCTGCGGACGGAATTTCAGGTTCGGGCTCGGCGGCTACGGCACTCCCGATCGGCTGACCGAGATCGGCGCGAAATACGGCATTGCCGTGCAGATCGTCGAGGACGTGTGTCTTGACGGCGAGATGATAAGCTCCACGCATATCCGCGAGCTTATCCGCAAGGGCGAGATTGAACAGGCGAACAGACTGCTCGGCTACGAGCTGCGGTTCAAGCTGCCCGTCGTATCGGGGAACAGGATAGCGCGGACGCTGTCGTTCCCGACTATTAACCAGATAATACCCAAAACCAACGTGATACCGCGCTTCGGCGTGTACGCAAGCTATGTGAGCATACACGGCAAAAACTACCGCGGCATTACGAATATCGGCATACGCCCGACCGTCGTCGACGGCGGCGAGACCGTTATGGAAACGCATATATTAAATTTCGGCGGAGAATTATACGGTGAAAAGGTCGCCGTTTCGCTGATAAAGTTTCTGCGCCCCGAGCGCAAATTCGCGGGTCTTGACGAGCTGAAAGAGCAGATCGCAAAAGATATCGCGGAAATATACAACATTGAGAGGAATGTGAAGTAATGGAAGTCAGAACACGATTCGCGCCCAGTCCCACGGGCTATATGCACATCGGAAACCTCAGAACGGCGCTGTATACGTATCTTCTCGCGAAGAAGAACGGCGGCAAGTTCATTCTGCGTATCGAGGACACCGATCAGGAGCGCTATGTCGAGGGTGCTGTCGACGTTATCTACAAGACCCTCCGCGACTGCGGACTTAACTGGGATGAGGGTCCCGATGTAGGCGGCGACTACGGTCCTTATGTTCAGAGCGAGCGTATGGGTATGTTCAAGGATTACGCCGAGGAGCTGGTAAAAAAAGGCAACGCGTACTACTGCTTCTGTACAAAGGAGCGCCTTGAGGAGCTTGCAGCCGTGCAGAAAGCCAGCAATATAATGCCGATGTACGACCGTCACTGTCGTCATCTCTCGAAAGAGGAGATCGACAAGAACCTCGCGGAGGGAGTGCCCTACGTTATCCGTCAGGCTATCCCCGAGGAGGGCTCCACGACGTTCCACGACGAGATATACGGCGACATCACCGTTGAGAACTCCATTCTCGACGACCAGATACTGCTGAAAACGGACGGTATGCCGACATACAACTTCGCGAACGTAGTCGACGACCACACCATGAAAATAACTCACGTTGTACGCGGCAACGAGTACCTTTCCTCCGCGCCGAAGTACAATCTGCTGTACGAGGCGTTCGGCTGGGAGCCGCCGATGTATATCCACGTCGAGCACATTATGAAGGACGCTCAGCACAAGCTCGCCAAGCGCGACGGCGACGCGTCGTTCCAGGACCTGATGGAAAAGGGCTATATGACCGAGGCTGTGCTGAACTATATTCTGCTGCTCGGCTGGGCGCCCAAGGGCGAGAACGAGATATTCTCGCTGGACGAAATGATCGAGAATTTCGACGTTTCGGGTATCTCCAAGTCGCCCGCTATCTTCGACCCGTTAAAGCTCAAGGCTATCAACGCGCACTATGTACGCGCGCTGCCGCCCGAGAAGTTCGCGGAGACCGCAAAGCCGTATATCCGTCAGACCTGCAAGCGCGAGGACGTTGATCTGGACTTGCTGTGCAGTGTATTGCAGCCCCGCGCGGAGTTGTTCACGGATATCCCCGAGCAGGTAGACTTTATCGACGCGCTCCCCGAATATTCGCTCGAGCTGTACAACAACAAGAAGATGAAAACCAACGCCGAGACCTCTCTCGACGCGCTGAAGAAGATACTCCCCGTACTCGAGGGCGTTAATGATTTCACTCAGGAGAACGTCCACGACGCGTTGTTCAAGCTGATAGAGGAGATGGGCGTGAAGAACGGCGTGGTGCTGTTCCCGCTGCGTGTGGCGCTGTCGGGTAAGCAGTTCACACCGGGCGGCGGCATCGAGCTTGCCGTTATCCTCGGCAAGGAGGACGCTCTTGCTCGTATCAAAAAGGGTATCGAGCTTTTGTCCGCGCAATAATTTTCATATGCAGTTCACTTAAATTTCACGGTAGGGAATTATAATTTAGGGAGATACCGATTAAATCGTTTAATAGAATTTAAAGCCTTATTTTATGAGGTTTTCCCCGCCTCCGGCGGGGAAAACCTCGATAAAATCGGTATTTCCTTAGTTGTGTTATTAAGGAGCGTATGAATTATGATCGAAGTTAAAAATTTAAGCAAAAGCTACGGCAGCAAGCTGGCTGTCGACAATATCAGCTTCACCGCCAATGAGAGCGAGATACTGGGCTTCCTCGGACCAAACGGCGCAGGGAAATCCACGACTATGAATATGCTTACGGGTTATCTGTCCTCGTCGGGCGGGGAAGCGCTGATAAACGGCATAGACGTGTTGGAGGATCCCATCGGCGCGAAGAAGAATATCGGCTACCTTCCCGAGCAGCCGCCGCTGTATCTTGATATGACGGTGAACGAGTACCTGAATTTCGTGTACGATCTCAAGAAGTGCAAGCTGCCGCGGCGTTCTCATCTCAACGAGATATGCTCGCTCGTGAAAATAACCGACGTGCAGAAGCGCGTTATCCGCAACCTCTCAAAGGGCTACCGTCAGAGAGTAGGCGTGGCGCAGGCGCTTGTCGGGAACCCGAGTACGCTTATCCTAGACGAGCCGACCGTCGGTCTCGATCCTAAGCAGATAATCGAGATACGCACGCTGATAAAGAAGCTCGGGCGCAACCACACGGTCATTCTGTCGTCGCATATCCTGTCCGAGGTACAGGCGGTGTGCGACAGGATAGTCGTTATCGACAAGGGCAAGCTCGTCGCGAACGACACCACCGAGAACCTTTCCCACAATCTCTCAGCCGACCATAAGCTGACGGTGCATATCGAGGGACCGTCGAAAGAGGTGCAGTCGCTGCTGACGCAGATACCGGATATGGTCGAGGTGCACGTCAACCGCCAGGTGGAGAAGAACGTCACCGAGTACGAGCTGAACGCCAAGGAGGGCGCGGACGTGCGCCGCGAGGTGTTCAAGCGTATGGCGGCGAGAAATTACCCGATACTGCTTATGCGCAGCAGCGAGCTGACGCTCGAGGAGATATTCCTCAAGCTTACCACGGGCGATTTCTACGGCAATGTTGAGAACGGAGGTGCCGAATAATGCTTGCGATAATCAAACGCGAGATATCGTCATATTTCACATCGCCGCTCGGTTATGTGTTTCTGGCGGTGTTTTACGGCTTTTCGGGGCTGTTTTTGTGGATAAACTGTCTCGCGAACGGCTCGGCGGATATGTCGGGCGTGTTTACGCTGATGTTCTTTATAATGATCATTCTGATACCCGTGCTGACGATGCGCACGATGGCGGACGATAAGCGCCAGAAAACCGATCAGCTCACGCTGACGAGCCCCGTCAGCCTGTTCGGATTGGTAATGGGGAAGTTCCTTGCGGCGTTTTTCGTGTTCTTCTGCGCGGTACTGGTGCTGCTGGTCTACGCGGTGTTCATCTCCGCGGCGGTGACCAAGGGCGGAAACGACTTCGCCTGGGCGGCCTTCTGGGGCAACTTCGTGGGTATGCTGCTTATGGGCGGCGTGTTCATCTCGGCGGGCGTATTCATTTCCAACCTCACCGAGAACCAGATGATAGCCGCGATCGGCAGTATAGGCACGAATATTGTGCTCTGTCTGTTCGACATCATCTCGAGCTATATCCCTGCCGAGGGCGTCCGCAACGTGATAAATTCGCTGTCGGTGTTCTACAAGTACAGCGAGTTCACCTCGGGGATATTCAGCCTCAGGAACATACTGTTCTTTATCAGTATTATCGTTATATTTAATTTCCTGACAATGCGGTTTATTGAGCGCCGCCGTTGGAGCTGAGGGGGGGGCTTTGATTGAGTAAAAAGAACAAAAAAGCGGAGATATCCGAGGAGGTAAAGCCCGTCGAGGATACCGCCGAGGCGGCAAAGCCCGCGGAGGATACCGCCGACGAGACCGCGAGCGCTCCCAAAAAGGCAAAGAAACTCAGATTCAACGCCCGCAGCTTCAAGCACGGCTCGCTTTCGATCGTGCTGACGGTGGTGTTTATCGCGGCTGTGGTGCTGGTGAATATTATCGTCGGACTGCTGTCGGAGCGCTTCAATACGGCTGCCGACCTTACGGATACGGGGCTGTATACGCTTGACGAGACGACCGTGAAATACCTTGAGAATACGCTCAGCACCGATATCACGCTTACCGTGCTCCGCACCGAGAAGAACTTCGAGGAGCAGAGCTCGCCGTACAAGCAGGTGCACGAGATACTGAAGAAGATGGAAATGACGGGCGGACACATCGAGGTCGTATATCTTGATCTCGACCAGAACCCGAATTATACCTCGCAGTTCAAGGGCGAGACTATCGACTCCAACTACATCGTTGTCGAGTGTCCCAAGACCGGCAGGCATAAGGTCTTGTCGCCGTATGACTACTTCTCGTTCAACCAGAGCTATCTCCAGACCTACGGGCAGTATGTCGTAGAGAGCTCGAAGATCGAGCAGGAGGCGGTCTCCGCGATGCTCGCGGTGTCGAATGAGGACGTTGTAAGAGTGGCGTTCACCGAGGGCTACGGCGAGAGCGACAGCTCCGCGCTGCAAACGCTGCTCTCCAAGAACGGCTACGATATCGAGACGATAAACCTCACCATCACCGATGAGATCGACCCCGATATTGATTTTGTAATTATGTACGCGCCCGAGATCGACCCCGACGCCGCGCAGCTCGCGAAGCTCGACAAGTATCTCGACAACGGCGGCGCGTTCGGCAAGAACGTGTTCTATTTCGCGTCGATAAGCCAGCCCGAGACTCCCAACATCGAGAGCTTCCTCAACGACTGGGGCGTTTCCGTCGGGTACGCTCAGGTCGGACAGACCGACGCTAACTACCTGATAAGCAGTATGACGCTGTTTGCTCATACGCAGCAGATATGCGACACCGAATACACCGGGAATGTCGTAGGTTCCTCGCTGTACACGCTCGGAGCGGATCTGAGACCCGTTTACGTGCTCGAACGCAGCTCAAGCGACCGCGAGGTGCTGATGACGACCTATGACAACGCGTTCCTCTATCCGCTGGGAATGAGCGAGGACGAGAAATTCAGCTTCGACACCGCCGAGAGCGGGCTGTACAACGATGTTGTAATGTCGTCACGCGTTCACTCGGACGGCACTTTAAGCAGGCTTTGCGTTGTCGGCTCGGACGAGATATCTGGCAGCATCTTTATGTCGTACAACAACGCCAACAACCCCGATTTCTTCATCGGTATCTTCAACACCATAAGCGGCAAGGAGGACGGCATAACCATCAAGTCCAAGACCTTCTCCAACGTAACGTTCGAGATGAACGCCGCGACCGCGTCAACTCTCGCTGTCGTGCTGTGTATCGTCGTGCCGGTGCTGGTGATCGTGCTGGGTATCGTGATCTGGGTGCGCAGGAGGCATAGATAATGAAGCTGACTAAATCCGTTAAATCGGTCATCATCGCGGCGGCGGTGCTGCTGGTGCTCGGCGTTGTGATGATGATACTGATGCTCACCGCGCCAAAGGAGGAGCCCGATTCCGACAGCGTGAGCTCAACTGCGCCCGCAGAGACTGTCAACATCACCAAGCAGTCCGCCGATAACGTGCTGAAGCTCACCGTCTCCAACGAGAACGGAGACTACACGTTCGAGCGGCAGAAGCGCGTTGTCTCGACCACCGACAGCGATGGCAACGTCACTTCGGCTGACGAGTACTACTGGACCAGTGCCGATCTGAAAGGCGTTCCGCAGAGCGACAGCACCGTCCGCAGCCTTATGAGTACGCTTTCCGCGCTTTCGGCGAGGAGCGTCGTTGAGGAGGCTGCCGAGGACATGGAGAAGTACGGGCTTGCCGACCCGCAGGCGACCGCGCAGATCAGCTTCGAGGACGGCAGCGTTATCAAGCTGAATTTCGGCATACAGAACCCCGCTAACTCCTCTACCTCGTATCTGTCGGCGGAGGGGAGCAATACGGTATATCTTGTGAACTATTACAGCGTGTCGGCGGCGTATCAATCCGTAAGGAGATACGCGAACATGGTCATGACCGACTATTACAGCACCGACGGCTCAAATGAACTGAACTACCTGAAGATACAGCGAAAAGACCTCGACGAAGAGGTAGAGATACGCTTTATGTTCGACATCGCCGAGGAGGCGGACAAGGAGGACAGCGTTATCTCCACGTTCAACACGCACCGCTTTGTAAAGCCCGTTGTCGCGGAGATCGACGTTACGACGGGAAAATCGGTCTGCAACGCGATGTACGGTATGACGATGGATACCTGCGAGTACCTCGAGCAGACCGACGAGAATATGAAGGCATGCGGGCTGGACGATCCGTTTGTCCGTATGACGTTCAAGTATGGCGGGCAGGTAAAGACGCTGCTGCTCGGCGATGAGATCGTCGACAGCACCGACGTAGGCGGCGACAGACCCTCTCTCATCAACATTAAGGGTTATTACGCGGTCATCGAGGGCGTTCCCGGCATCTACTCGCTCGCCAAGGACAGCGCGCCGTGGTACACGTTCGACGTCGCGAGCATCATCTCCAAGCGTCCCGTCTCGCCGTATATCTACACGGTGGAGTATATAACGGTGACTATCCCCGAGGGCGAGTTCAGGTTTGACATCGACGGTGAGAACAAGAAGTTCTTCTGTGACGGCAGCGAGCTCTCTGACACGGAGTTTAAGAAGCTGTATCAGCAGCTCATAAGCTCGATAGGCGAGGAGATGTACACCGAGCAGACCGACTCCCCGCCTGAGGCGCAGGTGAAGTTCCACTATCGCAGTGAGTACTTCGACACCTACGGCACCGAGGAGGACGTGCTCGACTTCCTGCCCGTCGACGGCAGAAAGTACATCATCAACCTCAACGGCATGACGATCTTCAAGATACGCGGCGTGTTCGTTTCGAGGCTTATTGAAAACGTCGACGCGCTGATAAACGGCGGAACGGTAAATACCGATTGGTAAAACGGCGCGGCAGGCGGTCTGTGGCTTGCCGCGGCGATATCCTGACACAGGCAGATACGGAGGTTATAATGGCTAACTTTTTATATTACAGGGGCTTTCCCCTTATCCGTAGCGGAAATACCATCTTCTACGGCAGCGCGGGCGACGCGTTCGCGGCTAAGCTGACCATCAAGGAGACAAAGCGGATCGCGGACGCCGAGGTGCCCAACAAGATAATGGTGCAGCTCCTCCCGAAAAATCCCGCTGACGTCGCAAAGGCGCGCAAGGGCGAGTACACGGGCTTCTACGAGGCGCTCGATACGGCGCACGTGTGGCTCACGGACGTGCTGTTCGGTTGATCAGAGGCGAACGATACTCATAAAGAATTTTAAGCCCCGAAGCAGCTATCGGTAACTGCTTCGGGGCATCATTCTGTATATTAACTCGCGGTTATCCCTGCCGCAGGCGGGGGAAACGCCTTTTTTAATATTGTTTTTTGTAATTGCTTGGTCGGTTTTCTTGTCTTTAATTATTAGACTAACCTCGGTGCAAGAGGACACCCTTCGGGAAGGG
>CAMWVP010000099.1 GCA_947177735.1 uncultured Clostridia bacterium | reverse complement strand
TTTGGCGGAAAGAGAGGGTTAAGATTATACCGTTTTATAGGGTTTAAGTCAGTTTGAGAAATGCCCATAAACCCACATTATTAAGCCATTTGTATTTATTTTCATTTAATCTTACAAATGCGAATAAATGCAATATTTTGACTTTTTCGGGGATTTTTCGGGGATTTCTCTGTTCCAATTACACAGTTTAAAACCTTTGCTTACGCCTTCAATCCTAACCATTTTTGCACACAAACAACAGATAGCTTTTATATTATCTCTATCTCCGCAGACACTATATCAATAACACTCCGCAGAAATTCGGTTGATACAGTTTCAATATAGGTGTGCTGCCGAGCGTTTAAATCAAGCGTTCTTACGTGTTCACACAATACCACTCCCGTTGTGTTGAGATCATCGGGAAGCGGAATGTGCAAAGGGAAATTGTTGCGTGTGTTCGTTATCGGGCAGACAATAGCCAATTGGGCATTAGCATTGAAATCATCATTGCTGATTACAAGAGCGGGTCTATAGCCTGCTTGTTCGTGTCCTTGCTGCGGGTTAAAATTAACCTTGACAATATCGCCCTGCTTTACCATACCTCTTTACCCGCCTGTTCTCCCCAATCAATCTCTTGAGGTTTGTATTCTCCATCATAGTCCGCAAACAGTTCTTTTATCGTTTTGTGAGCGGCGGTCGGTGCAGCCTTCTCAATTATCAGCATATCACTTTCGGCTCTTATAACTATTTCATCGTTTGTTGACAGTTTAACAGCGTCCAGCAGGTACTTGGGAATCCTTACACCTTGGCTGTTTCCCCATTTTTGAATTGATGTTGTCATACATATCACACTCCTTTCGTATATACATAGTATACACCAAATTTCCGAAAATGTCAAGGTTTTTTAAAGAAATTTTTTGGATAAATGAGCAAAAATAGCTTGTTTTAGCCTATTCGGTTGATTAAAAAATAACTTCCCGATAAAAATTTAATAATTTATCGCGATAAATCACCCAAAAACACGCTCTGCAACTGCTATTTTTGCGATTTAGCAAATTGAAGTAACACCCCTCGCTAAAATCTTTTGAAAAGGCAGTCACAGAGCGGTTTTTCAAGCATATTCACCGATACGGATTTATATGTTTATTTTTTTACGGTATAATGCGGTTTTATGAGTTGTCCGATTTGCTTTTATTCGGATTATTGGGTGAGCGTTTCCGCTTTCCGGGAGTTTAGCTCTTATATCGTGCAATTCCTCGCGCAGTGCTGAAACGTCCTCTTGAAGCTCTCCTAAGCGATCATTTGCTCCGTGTACTTCAGGGCATTTTTGCCCATCAGTTGTGACCGATTTGGCAAATGATTTCCTCTCATATTGTTTCATCTGAAGTTGTCGGAAAAATTTGCCAATAGTAAGCGGCGGGGTCTTGTCATTTATTCTGCTTGTCAATCCATTCTCATGGGGAATGTCCAAAACTGCACATATCAAGAACAGAGCGGCTTCATCGCCGCATTTGTATGTATATTCTTCCAATAACGCGTGTACGCAGTCCTTATACAGTAGTACTTGCTTTTGATAAGCGTACACCCTGCTACATTTATTTGTGTAGAACTCGGTTTCCGCTTTGTTCTCTCCGCACCCACTCACCAAATCAAAACTAATCTTAACTGATTTTGTTTTGGTGGTTTGATTCGATTTGATACGGATTGATCTGCATTATCCATATTCCAACGAGCCTTCTCTGATTTGCCATTTCCATCGGTTCTGCTTTTTTGTGAGTTCGCTGTAAATGACATTGTTAAAAAATCAAACACGATCAATATAACCCAAATTAATATGCTTTGATCTAAATAGCTCGGTCAACAAATTCTCTTCATTATATGTTATTTTCCACATATCAAAAGACCGTCTTTCTATTATTTCAAAATCATTTTTGGGAATTCTGTTGCTTGTAATTATTATATTACTGCCAAATTTTTCCAAATGGTTTGGTAGAACCTTATTTAATCTTTCATCTTTCTGATTATAGAAAGGAATAAATTGTTTATACACGCTTAAGTTCTCATATCTATGAGCGCATATAAAGTTTTTGTGAATGTCGTTTCCAAAAAATAAAGAGTACAGTTCTTTAAATTTTATTGGTATATAACAAAGCATTGAAATGTCAACTTTATCACTGTCTGGAATTGAACACAAAGGAATTCTAAACTTTACGCTTCCATCAACCATAATTTCAATAAATTGATGTAAATTTGCGGGAAATAAAGCATTACTGGAAAAAGGAGTCTGCAAAATACCGGCACTTATCACATATGAATATCCCACTTTGGAAGCTCCGTATTCGATCCCAGACTCTTTAAGCCAATTAGATACTTCGTTTATATCTGTTTTATAAAATCTTTCGATTGTTTTTTGCGTGTTTGACCAACTTATAGAGAAGCCTACATCCAATACTGCACAAAGATTTTTGGGGCGGGAAGAAATGTCAGGCTCGTCAATTTTTAGTTTATTTTGTATCCTTTTTATTTGTTCAAGTCTTTTATTATAAAGTTGAGTTAATTTGTTGGAATCTTTAATTACACACGAACTAGATGAAACTCTTTCATATATACCACCGTGGTTGGTTATATATGGAGGTTCTGTACCCTCTTCAATTTTGATAATAAATATATTTCCTTTTGGAGTTTTAAACCTTTTTATATCAAATATTGGTGTAGGTGTAATGCTATCGTGAATTGTTGAATTTATCTTCTGCTCGTTCCAAGTTGAACAGCCACTTATATTTTTATCATCATCTATTCCAAGGAATATGTAACCGCCATAGGTGTTAGCAAAGGCAGATATTTCATTGATTAAATGTTTTGGTGTAATTTTATCATTCTTATATTCAAAAAAGAAATTTTCGTCATCATCTTCGCTTAAGCGCTTTTGAATGTCCAAAAACCTCAGTTTGTTCCATTCTTTGTTGTTAATATTTATCATATCTTGCCCTTTCTGCCAAATTGAACTTCCTAAACTTGTTATTATATTAAGTATAACATAAAGTCACCTAATTTTCAAGTGGTTATTTGGAAATTATTCCTGTTCAATAAGCGGAGCAGAAGGGCATTTCTTTATTTTCCTTTTCATTACGTCAAACTCCTTATATTTCTTCATCGAAGTCAAATATTAAATCGCCGTCTAGCGTGGAATATTTCTCAAAGTCCATCTGTTCGCCGTTTGCCATTTCAATGAACTCATCATAGGTAATCTCCTTACAAATTTCCTCCACATAGCACTCATCACCTTCTTCAATATGGCAATTTTGCTTTGAAAGCATTTCCAACAACTGGTCATCGGTATCGTAAATATGTACCCATTTAAATCCCTCACACTCTATAAACAGATACTTTTTATCTCTCATAAGGTTGTTGAATGTTGCCGAGAAATCGCGCAGAAAGCTATCGTGAGCTTCCTTGTCCGTTATGCTTGACTTGATAAGCCTTGCACCCTTAAGCGCCGTGATAATATCGTTTGTTGCTACCATAACAATAAGCCTTTCTGGTTTGAGAGGTGTCCTTCCTCGTATCTCATAAAACTGCCATTTTAGCAGTTATCAGTGATGTAAAAATGCTCCGTTTGAGGGCATTCCGTTTCGTAAGAGCGATTTATCGTTTCTGCTGTATGGAGTGCCCCAAACGAAGGTGTATTTAAGATTTAAAAACCAACACGTTAAAGTTAGGCATGCGCAGGAGATTGTAATTCTCAACATTCTGCCATGTGTTTCCTACCGCTTCCGTAAATCCTTTGAAGTTAGTTAAACGAAGCCCGTCTTGGGGATTATGGTAAATTATATCCTGTGCTTCAGTTTCGCTTGAAAAAATAAACGCACACGGCTTGCCCTCGTGCCGTCCTATCGCAAATGCTGCACCTGTTAGACCGCGCTTTAAAAAACGCGGTATCTCCTTTTTGAGATCGTTTATTTCACTTTGCGGTGCTTTTATACTGTCGGCTTTCACCTTTTCGATAACATCCTTGACCGTTCCAATCAGGTCACCGAATACCGTCAGCGGCGCATAGCTTTTGAAACATACCAGCTTCGCCAGCACGCGGGATATATCCGTTCTGTCAAGTACGCGCGTTGCGTCACCGGTTTGAGCGGCGGAAAAGTTTTTCGACAGATCGCCATATCGGTCTTGCTCTGTTTCTGCCGCCTTTTGCAACAAATTTCCGTATTTTTCGTTCTTAGCCATAATAATAGTACCTCCATTTAATTTTAATCAATAAACTCCTGCTTATGCAGACAGTTCTTTCAACTTTTTGTATCGGCACTCCAAATCCGAGACATCCAAGCCCCATGCCGAATATGCAGCCTCGGTGTTTACTCTCTGAGCGTTCCATACGGGAGTACCCTGCTCTGCCATTTTCTGCTTTGCTTTGCGCTTAAGTCTCGCTATTGTCGAACTTGAATGTTTACCGAACAATGCCTCTATATCGCTGTTTCCAAGTTCCGTTCTCGAATAATATAACTCAATTGCCGTTTTCAACGAAGTGACCTGCGGAATCCGTACATTCTGGTTGTTTGCCATATAAATTATCCTCCTTAATTTGATTTCTCAATCTTACTCTTTATCTGTGCTATTGCCTTTTCATGATACTGTATAGCTGTTCTTATCCGCGCTATATCATTTGTATCTTGTTCGCGCTCTGCCGCTTGCCTGAGCTTATCCAGACGCGCTTGTGTTTCTTCTAACTCAATCTGCAATACGGGCGGCTTTTCCAGACCTATACCGTATATCGCAAGCATATCCTTTTTGGCTACATCGTAAAATGCGGTGTCGCCCGTCATTAGCGAAATGACTTTTGCCGCCTTTAAGAAAAGAGTATAGATGTCCTCTCCCACTTTCAGACCCTTGTTTATCTCACATCTCAAACTATCGGAAAGAAGTATATTTTTCTGATACTCACCGCGTATTCTAGCGGCTTCTTCCAGTTTGGCGCGGTTTTCATTGGATAAGTTTTGTAGTTTTGAAGATACAATCGGATCGCCCCTCGGAGCATTTGCAGCACTTCGGGCATTTGCGTTGTATATCGGTGAAAAATCCAATTCCATATTATCAATCTCCTTCTCTGACGAGGTTAAATGCGGGATAATACAAAAACTTTAATGTCTGATTTACTTTTCCGTTTCTGTTTTTTAGCACCTTTAACTCAATGCTGCGTGTATCTCCGTCTTTGGCGGCGGTATAATTAAAGCCTCTTTCTCCCGCTCCTTCTGATTGCAGCCCAAGAAGGACATCACAGGAATATTCGATCCCGCCGGACTCTTTGAAACTTTCCATTTCCGCTTCCTTTTTATAACTAGACCGACCGAAACTCGATATAACAATAACGGGAATTTTGAAGTCCCTGCTTATTCGTTTAAGTTCAAGAACGGCTTTATCAATAATCTGCTTATCGGTTGAGCGGTCATAGCCTTTACAAGGAGCTATGATTTGAAGATAATCAACGAACACAACGGGCTTTCTGCCGGTATAATTGATATGGCGTTTTACAGTCTCCCTTATACTGTCCGTGCTGATGTTGCCTATTCCCTCGGTTATGTAGATACGTCTCGCATATTTCCCGTATTCCTTTATAGAGTTGTTTATCAAGTTCATCTCTTCTTGGCAGTAAGAGGAGTATCTTTTCCCGTCTGTAATTCCTCTGATCGTTTTCGCGAGTCTCGTTTCATATCCATTTTTTATAACCGAATCATATGATATGCGCGAAATGCTCTTTGCCATAAGCTCCGTTCTCGACATTTCAAGAGAGAACACCAATGCGTCAAACCCGTTTATCGCCACATTGTCGCATATTTGCATTGCAAACGTTGTTTTTCCGAGACTTGTTGAACCACCCAAAACATATAAGCCCTCATAAAAACCACCATCAAGAACCTCGTCAAGATTTGCAAACCCCGTTGGGACATATGGTGTATTTACCGATTCTCCTATACCGTCAAGGAACTCTTGCAAATGAGCCAGCGCGGAGTTTTGCATATACTCTTCTTTTTCCGCTGTTTCCGTTTCATCACGCAAACTGTCTATATTGTTGCCGCGCAATACTGCCGCCGTAAATTCCTCGCGGTTTGCTACAAGAGCGTCATTTGGGTCTTTGTGCTTTCCCGAAACATTATACTTGATATACGGTATACCCAATTTAGCCAACCCGTCTGCTAATTGTGCGGCTGCTTTTTCTCCCGCATTGCCGCCATGCGTTTTATCGTTGTCGAGTGCTATAATGAGCGGTTGTACAGGGGCTTTTTTGCCTACAAGGGAAAGAAACTCTCTGACTTTTCCTGTTGTGCAGAGTGCAACAGCATTTCCGCCGGCTTCGATGATAGAGAGCATATCGAATTGTCCCTCAACTATATAAATGGGCTTATCGGAATTATATAGCGCATAGGTATTAAGTATATGCTGTTTACCTACATTCATCTTTATGTGTTCTACGGCTTTGCCCGTTAGATTTTCGCGGATGTCACGCGCCATATATCCTTCCTTGCCGAATGGAACAATAATCCTGGGTGAAAGCGGCACTGCTTTTGGAGCCTTTGGATGCCGCCATCCGGGAACAAACCCCAATCCATATTTTTTAGCTGTTTCAACGGAAATACCGCGCTTATGCAGATACTCCAAGCCTCGCTTGTCTTCTCCGTAAAACAACCAATCCTGCGCTTGCTTGAATTTCTCGGTATAATCTACCGTTGGCTCTTCCTTGACAGTTGTCATGTTTTCCGTCTTCTTAATATCTGTTCTTGTCATAGTCATATGTCCTTTCTTATATTCATCATTACTATCAAGCGTTATATGGAATATCTCTGCTGCTCTGTCCATACGGTTCTTGAAATCACCAATATGCTCAGTCTGCCCAATCAACTCAAACAGATCGCCGCCGTTACCACAGGAGAAACATTTCCATTTCTGTCCGTTGTCGTAAACGCTGAACGCTCCCGTTTTATGCTTGCCTTCACCACTGCCGCAAAGAGGGCAAACATACATATTCTCGCCGCTGCTCGGCTTGGTTATGCTTTGAACATATTCCATCAATCGGCTTTTCAGCTCTTCTCTTGCTTGGTCTCTTGTCATAAAAATATACCTCCATTTTGTTTTTTATTATCCCGTGCCTATAAAGGAAAAACGTGTTGCTAGGAGCGGCGGTTTCTCTTTTTACAGGCGGGAGTATTTCTTTTTTTTTACGCATTTGCCTCTAAAAGGCAAAGTGCGTTAAACGTTTTAAACGTATTAGAAAAAAGCGCCCCTCGTGAAGCCCCTTGCAGAGCCGTTTCGCAAAATCGCTTGCACACCCAAAGGGGAGCTATCTGCACATCCAATAGGGAGCTATCTGCACACCCAAAGGGGAGCTATTTTATCGAGCTAAAGTGATTTGCGTACCCAACAGTGTGCTTTTTGCCATTATATATCCACTTCTAAAATTTTCTTGCTGGGCTTGGATTTGCCTTTTGATTTAGCTGTTGCTTTATTCTTAGCGGTAAGTGCCCTCTGCTTACGGGATTCAATTCTTTTCTCAATACGCTCTGTCTGATCTGGGATATTGGGTATCTCATAATGTATGTACAGGGTCTTAAATATCGAATAGTCGTTGTTTTCAAGACCCTCACGCTGTTCTTCCGTAAGCGGCACTTTTTTCCCTTGGCAATACTCCCATGAATAGCCACACACGTCTTTCAGGGTGTTTAAAATCTTTTCAATTGGCACGATAATTCTTTCTCTTACGCATCTATTCGATGCCAATACGTCCTCGTATGTTGGCATTCCATTGCAAACTTCAAGTATTGTTGTAACACCGATAATGTTATTTATGCCACGTTCAACATTGTCGATATTGCAGTAATGCTCAAACAACTTACGCCCTACAGCGTAAAGATTGACATTACGCTCATCGAGTTTGAACAAGTTCAAAGGGAAGAAAGCTGTATATGCGCCGATAAGCAATGAAGCAAAATCCGGATTGAAACGGTAATATATTATGCTGTTTCTTACTTCTCCGCTGGAAGTGATGTTTGTAAAAGGCTGATTGGTTCTTTTCTTTGTTTTTTTGTCGTCCCATCTTAATGCCGCTACCCGAAGGATTTCCAGATCTCGACTTGCTTCTTGCCTCAATTTGTCTTTGCTGGATTTTGTCAAAGTCATTCCTTTGAGTTCGGCATATTCCGAAAGAGAAATTTCAACATCGGGTTTTATCCGCTCTTTTTTTGCATTGAAAGTATTCTGTTCCGTCAGTTGTATCGCCAGCACATCAAGCAATTTAGCGGTGCTGGGTCTTAAAGTGCCCATAAGATTGTTATAGCGCTCTATAACCATTTGTACGGTGCCTTGATTGAAAGTCGCTTTGCCGTTGGCATACATATCTATTTTATCCGGTACTTTTTTAGCAGCCATAGCCGCAAAGCTGTTCGTTGCGGGATTGTTGTAAATAGGAACAATTGGATACTGACATTTATCAAACAGGTTGTAAAGCGACGAAAACAAGAAACTGAACGTTGAGCCTATAAGCTCATATTGATCGGTTTCGCCCATTCCTTCTAACTTATTTTTTAATGCCGCGCCAAGTTTTTCTTTATTTTCAATAAGTATTTGTATTGCTTTTCCAATGTTTACCAAACGTCTGTATTCATTGGAATTGCACGGTGCTTTACTCTGTTCCGCTTGATATTTTTCGGCTAGATTCTCCAAGCGCAGATCCTCTAGATAAGTAAGAGCCATATTTACCGCTATGTCCTTATTGTTATCGCCCTCAATGATTATTTCGGGGTAATCGTCATAGCCGACAAGAGCGAGTTGCGCTTTTTCTTCTTCTGCGGTCGTTTCAAGCATTGTTTTGATTGTTTTTTGCATACTTCTTACCTCAAAAATAGTTTCATGTGTTGATTAGCCGATTTTGTCTTCTTGAGTAAAATCCGATTGTTGTAATTATATTATAACACGCTGATTTTATTTTGTCAAGTAGCTTTGAGAAAAATTCTTTAAAAATTTTTTCGTGCTGTTTTTCTTTGTAAACGCTCGTTTATTTGCCAACAAAGAAACCGTCCGATTCTCGATGATCAGACGGTTTAATTATGTAGCTGTGATTCGGCGGTGAATTTGAACGCGACTATATACTATAATAGGTATACCTCGTTATATACCGTTATAGGTGACAAATTTTGTAAAAACATAGGGGTGACGCTTGCAAAGTTGGAGGTATTACATTTTTGGAATTATATGTGGTTTAGTTGTTTGAGGGTTGGGGAACAGTTGACTGCTCGCTCTGCTCGGATAGAAGTTCGGACTTGTATTTGTAAAATGTCCCTCGCGAGATTTTTGCAAGCAGCATACACTCCTTGTCGTTAAGTGTTCCGTTAAAATGTTTGCTGTGTTTCAATATTGTTGCTTTAGCGGGAACGGCTTTCTTAATATTCAGCTTTGAACCGGGTTTCTGCCCGATCTGTTTTCCGTTCAATCGAGCCGTTTCAATTCCTTTCTTGGTTCGGATGTGAAGCTGTTGTATCTCCGTTTCCGACTGTGCAAACGCTAACTTGATTTGATCTTTTGCAAGCAGCATTAGAACCCGGTTTGTTGCCTCAAGATAAATATCGGCAATTGCAACCCCTGTCATTTCAATAGAGTTGTTCAATGCCGTCCTATAAGTTGATGTGCTGATATGCGGCTGACTAAGGAATACAAGGTCTATATTCATATTAAAAAGCCGTTCATATTCCTCAAAGCCTTCATCAGCATCGCGCGACATTCTGGAAACCTCATCAAACACTATAACATCGGTAGGTTTAACAACTTTCATCAGCTTATTCCATTCGGGACGGTCTAGCGTAGTACCAGAATACTTTTCTTGAATAATCAGCGCATCACGGTCATATTCCTTGATACTTCTGATTTGACGCTCGATGTGCTGCTTTGCGGTGCTTACACGGGCATATCCGTAAACCATAGTGTAGACCTCCTTGATGTTCAAATTTAATGACCGTCTTTTTTATACACTTCAATTATAGCACATCTTCCTTGATTTGTCAAGCTTTTTTATACTTTTTCAAGACACATTAAATTTATACACATTATTGGCAATTTAGGGGAATAATGAGAATGAATAAAACCGTCCAATCATCAATACGAAGGAAAAGTGTAGTATCGCTTATATGCGCTCAGATTGCCCTGTATTAGCTTTTAGAGACTTGGTAATATAGTTTTGACTTTTAAGGAGTAAAAGCGCGTATAGCGGCAAATACACGCCTATTTGGAGCGTGCTGAGTTTTTTCGTATACCCTTTAAAGAAAGAAAGCTGAACCATATTCAAGGCAAGCCAGACAAATAACGCTCAACCTTTGCGGTCAAGCGTTATCTCCGTATGTTGCGAATGATTAAATCTTTCCCTCTGCCCGCGCTTTAACTACCGGAGCGCGGTCAATGAATGTGAACGAAAGCCCGCACTCGGAAATGTCGTAATTATCGGGTTTATCGAAATCATCTCCAGCTAATTCACGAAACTGCTCAAAGCTAATTTCGCAGGCAAAGCGGTTTTTGCGCTTAAATTCGTCCATTTCGCAATCTTCACCACTCTTCATCGGGTATTTCGCGAACAAATCCTCCGCACTTCCAATCCAACTATTACATTCTTCGGAGCTGTTGAGGATATGAACTGTTACGGCATCGGGTTCGCTCCAGAGGACAAAAGCCTTATAACGGAGCATTTCCGTAAGTGCCTTTGAGAAAAGCGCGTTAGTTGTTATGTAAAGCTCTTCGCTTACAAGGTCATCAAGAGTCGGCTCTGTAACGATACCGTTCAAAACCTCTTTAAATCCGCTAATCATTTCCGCCGCTCCCTTTACTTCAATTCCCATTTCTTCAAGTGTCATAGTAATACTTCCTTTCGTGTCATCAATCTTCCGCATAAGGCAGAAGTTTTTCCATACAGTCGCTTGTTGTTGCGGCGAGAAAATCAAAGCATTTACTGCTTGGTATATCTCCGTATGTCATACTGTTTGACACTGCAAATAATATGTCTGTAAGTGCTTCGAGAGTTCCGCAAACTTCGGCTATAATGTCACCTGCGGTGGGTGTGTATTCTTCAATTTTTTCGGTGTTCATTTATAAATCGTCCTTTCATCATCAATTATTGTCGGGCTTCTTGCAATATATGGTACGGTATTCGTATTTGAACACCGTACCGTTCCGCTTGTTAGGACTTATTAAGTAGTTTCAACACTGTTGGATATGCGCACAAATTCAATTGCACCATCCTCGTCAAGTGAGTAATTGTCAAGTTTAAACGCTTCAGCATCAGCAAATTCCAGAAACTCATCAAATGTAATAGGCTTGCAGATTATCTCATCCGCATCGCCGCGCTCCTTACACTCTTCCTTAATTTGGCACATTGCTTCAATAAAGGAATCGCGCTCAGCCTCGGTGGCAAAAATGCTCACGCACTCGCCGTCAGGATCGTCACAAAGTGCGAAGTGCTGAGTAGAAAGAACCGAGTGGAGTATTGCCGAATAACTTTCGTGAAGCTGTTCGGTGGCGGGAGTGTACTCCTCATCGGGGAGTTCTCTCGGCAGATTGTCAAAAAGAGCCTTAAACGCTCGGAGGATTTCAAGTAATGTCTGGTTGTCCATAGGTCAAAGTCCTTTCATAGTCATAAAATTTTCTGTTAGTGGTTGACAATTTCCCCGATGTGTGGTACAATGTAAGTGTGTTGGTGTTACATTGTACCACTTCGGGAGAGCCTTTGCAATTCGCACTTGCAAGGGCTTTTCGTTTAGTTGATCGTGAAGCGTTTGCTTTCGGTCTGCTTGGTGTACCGCTCCGCGATTTCGGGGAGTTCGCGCTTGATTGCCGTTGTGTCAATGCGGTTTGTTGTTACCGGCTTCCAAGTGACCTTGTAGCAGTCGATTACAAGCGTGTCGGTGTTCTGCTCGGTCATAGTCTGCTTAACCTCATCTTTGAGGGCTTCGAGTTCGGCGGTGAGTTCCTCGCTCATTCGCTGAAGCTCTTTGATTTGGTGGATTTTCTGCGTGAGTTCGTTTGTGTTCAACATTGTGTGAACCTCCTTGTATAAGATTTTTTTCAGATTGGGAATTTTGTGTTGTTTCCCTCTCTGTAATTATATTATAACATATGTGCACATATATTTCAATTCGCAAAATCAACAAAAAATATGTGCACATATTTGTTTAAATTATATATATGCACATATGCCTCCAATGTGTTATAATAGAATTAGGGGAGGTGATATTATGCCAACAGAGTCCGAGAAAAAAGCAATCAAAAAGTATTTAGATGGACAAGAGCAAATTAGATTTTGGGCAAAAAAAGGACTTAAAGATTATTATAAAGGGCTTGCAAAATCTGCCAATATGAGCCTTGCCGAATTTATAAAAACGGCTATTGATGAATATGCTCAAAATCATGACTTATAATCGTTCCTTGAACATCAACCGATAGAGCGGCAACACCCTCAGTATGCTTGGTGTATCAGCCTAACAACCTTTAAACATAAAGAGCCGAGCGGCTTTAATTCAGCGGTTCGGCTGTGCTGTATTGGTAAAGAATAAGGGCGAGAGGTGAAAAGCTCCCGCCCTTTTGTGTTATGCTACACGGAAGAAGTTTACTTTTTTAACATTGTTTACCTGCGTTCTGCCCTCCTCGGAAAAGTGTTCATTGATCCAGTACAGTGCTTCCTTCTTGTTCATTGTATCCCATTCCGGAAGCTCAATAGTATAAAGTAATTCGCTTCCGTAGGTCAACATATACGTTTTAAACCCCTTTGTGGGTTTGTTGTATATGTACGATCTTACTTCTTCTTTAAGTGCCTTTCTGTGCTTTCTACTCATTATGTGTTCCTCCTATTTTCGAACGATTAAAAATTTGTTGCTGTCTGCCGTGTAGGCAATATATCAGGCGGCGGCTTTTGGCTTGCGTTGGCTATTGTCAACACTCGCCGCCCGTGTTCTTATTCATCATCTTGCAACCGCTCCGCTCAGAACGCTTGAAGCAATATGTTTCCGTTTTCAAGTCGTGTAATATATGTATGCTCTTCAAGTTCTTCGATAAGTGCTTCAA
>CAMWVP010000098.1 GCA_947177735.1 uncultured Clostridia bacterium | reverse complement strand
ATGATATCCGCCGCCCTTTTCAGCTCGTCGGCGGCGTTCTTGACCGCCGCGCCGACGTCAGCCGCGCGTATCATCGAAATATCGTTGAGATTGTCGCCGAAGCAGACGAGCTTGTCCGCGTTGATCAGCTCTGCCGCCTGCCGCACGGCGTTCGCCTTTGAGGCGCTTTTGTCGTAGATCTCGTACCAGATCATATCGTCATACGTGTCGCGCTGAACGTTCCTCGAAAAGCCGTTCCCCATCGTGAAAACGCGGTCGAGAAGCGCCGTGTCGGGCGGGTCGATGACCGTGAAATAAAAGACATCGCCGTCAAACAGCTCCTCATAGCCGCTCACGGGGCGAAGTCGTTTGTCTCCGCAGCGCATATCGACGTAGCTTTTAACATCGTCAAGTCGGCTCTCGATATAGGAAACACGCTCTCTGCCGTCGATGAAAGAGTACACCAGCGGCGCGACGTTCTCCGAAATGAAAAAGTCCCGCGCGAGCCGCCGGCATTCCCGCGAGTAAACGTTCTCGACAAGCCGCCGTCCGTCTCTCGGGTCAACGACGAAAACCCCGTTGAAGATAACAGCGGGGCAGCATAACCTCAGTTTGCTCACAAGCGGAGACGCGCTCGCAAAGGAACGCGCCGTAGCATAGGTGAACATCACGCCGCGCCCGATAAGCGCGTTCAGCGCCGAAACGGAATAGTCCGATATCGTCGTATCGGAGCGCAGCAAAGTACCGTCAAGGTCGGTAACGTACAGCGTCATAAATTCTCCTTAATATTCCTTGCAGCCGTCCACCGCGAACCGGTGCGAGAGCATATATTCGCGCAGCTCGGCGCTGTCGGGGAAGTATTCGCCGCGCCGCTGTATCGAAATGCAGCCGCAGGCGTTGGCGCGTATAACGGCTTCTCCGAGCGGCAGCTCGTCGACCGCGCCGCTTATCAGTCCCGCGGCGAACGCCTTGCCCGCGCCGTGCGTGTCGACCACCTTGTCCGCGCGGAACGTCGGCGTATAGCCGCTCTCTTTGGCGCTGTGATAGTATGCGCCCTTTTTGTCGAGCTTTACGACTATCTTCTCTGCGCCGAGCGCAAGATAATGCCGCACCGCTTCCTCGGGATCGTCAATGCCGCAGAGCGCTTTGGCGTCCTCAGCGCTCGGCAGGAATATCCCCGACAGCGCCGCTATCTCGTTTATCAGCGCGTACTTGTCGGCGCCGACGCTGCTGAGGTCGGGATCGAACACGACGGGCGCTTCCAACGTCTTGAACCCCGCGCACACCTCGCGTACTATCGCGGCGTTTTCATCCGAACGCGCCGCAAATTCTCCCGTCACGAACACTGCCGATATATCCGTATTTGCCGAGGGAGCGCTCGCCGCGCTGACGCCGAGCTTTTCAAGCCCCTGCAAAATGCTGTGCTCGCGTGAGCTGACATACTCCAAAACCAAACCCATAAACGGTCACTCCTTGTTTAAAACGTCAATTGTCAAACATTTTTATATTCCCGTCGGGATACGCGAAACCTACAAAGCCGCCCGCCTGTAATTTGTTCAGAAATGCGCCCAGCTTTTTCGGCTTTTTGAAGATCGATACGTCGTATTTTTCGCGGAGCTCCTCGGCTCTCGCGCGAACCTCCATAAAGTTGTCCTCATAGAGCGCGGCGAGCTTCTCCTTGGAGGATGCCGCCCTGCCCTGCTCGGAAAGAATGCTGAAAATACGCTCAAAGCCTATCGAGAAGCCGCACGCAGGGATATCCTCGCCGAGGAACTTGCCGATAAGCTTGTCGTAGCGGCCGCCTCCCGCGACCGAGCTGCCGAAATTCTCGGAACGCACCTCGAACACCGTGCCCGTGTAATAGCCCTGACCGCGCACGAGCGATATATCGAACTCGACGCCGTATCTGCCGTCCGCGATAGCCGCGCTGTCGGAGATTATCTTCGCCAACCGCTCCGTTTTCTCCGCTCCGACGATGGCGGTTATCTTGTCCAATGTCAGCGGCAGCTGCGCGAGAACGTCCGAGAGCTTGTCCACCGCGGACTTGTCGAAGCCCTTTTCGGCGAGCTCCGCGGCAACGCCCTGTGCGCCTATCTTGTCGAGCTTATCGAAGCTCACGCAGACGGTCGGGAGCTCCTCCACGGGGAATCCCAGCGCCGCGAGCATGGCGTTCAGCACCGCGCGGTCGTTGATACGCACGGTGAAACCTCCGATATCGAGCGCCTCAAGCGCCTTGGCGGTGACGGCGATCAGCTCAATCTCGCACTCGGGCTCGCTGTCGCCGATAACGTCGATATCGCACTGCATAAACTCGCGAAGTCTACCTTTCTGAGGGTTCTCGGCGCGGTATACCTTGTCCATCTGGATAGCCTTGAACGGCATAGGCAGGCTCTGTCTGTTCGCCGCGAAGTATCTCGTCAGCGGCAGCGTCAGATCGTACCGCAGCCCCATATCGCAAAGCCCTTTCTCGTCGCCCTCGGAAAGCGCCTTTTGGAGCTTGTCGCCGCGCTTGAGTATCATGAAGATAAGGTTCAGATTATCGCCGCCGTCGCTCTTGTCGAGGTTCTCGATGTCCTCTACGGCAGGGGTCATCACGCGCGAGAAGCCGTTCCCGCGGTAGACCTCCGCGATGGTCTGCTGTATGCTTTCGCGCAGCTCCGCCTCGCGGGGAAGATAGTCGCGCGTTCCTTTTACGCTCTTTATTTTCATAGCTTGTCCTCTCATTTCTTGGTAATATATAAATTATAGCATTTTACCGCCGCTTTGTCAAGACGATTTCGACTGCGGCTGGGTGCAATTGTACAGAATGCAGTAATGTGACAGATTTGTGAAATTTATTTTTGATAATAAATGCTATTGCGGAAAACGGGATTTTTTGGTATAATGTAACAAAGTATGTTTAACGGAGGAAAAAGTTATGTTCTGTATCCATTGCGGCAAGGAGATCGAGGACGGCTCGAAATTCTGCGGGTACTGCGGAAAGCCCCTGGGTGAAGAAGCCGGGGAATCGCCCGCCGAGCCCGTTGAGGAAACATCCGCCTCGACTGCGCCCGTAAGCGATGTCGAAGAGGCTAAGGAGAACGCCGAGCCCATTAAGGAAACGCCTGCCGAGACTGTGCCCGTAAGCGCTATCGAGGAGACAAAGGAGACCGCTGAGCCCGTTAAGGAAACGCCTGCCGAGACTGCGCCCGTAAGCGCTGTCGAGGAGACTAAGGAGACCGCCGGGCTCGTTGAGGAAACGTCTGCCGAGACTGTGCCCGAGAGCGCTGTCGAAGAGGCTAAGGAGAACCTTGAAAAGGCGGTCGAGGCGGTAAACGAGACCGTAGAGAGCGCCGCGGAGGCTCTCAGGGAGGCTGCCGGAGAGACTGCCGAAGCGCCCGCGGAAGCTGCCGTCAAGCCGGAGGAAAAAACGGAATCTCTCTCCGCTCCCGAGGAGCTGCCCGTCGAGAAAGAGGGCGGCGCGAAGGCTCTCGACATCAGGGCGCTTGTCAAAAACAAAACCGTGCTCCTCATCGCGGCGGCACTCGCTGCTCTGGTGCTGCTGGTCGTGATCGCGGTGGTCTCGAGCGTTTCGGCATCGTCGGGCGGCACGGGAATAAAGGGCAGCTATCTGCTCCACGAGGACAACGGCGAATCCATCGTCATTTACAACGGCAAAAAGATAAAGTCGCTCGACCTTTCAACAAACGCATATGTTATCGCCGAAAGCCTTGACGGCAGCAAGGCGATCGTTAGGGACGGCGTCAGCGCGCTGTATTACCTTGACAACGGCAACTCCTCCAATATTACCGGTGATTTCGACGCCGCGTGGATAACGCTTTCCGATGACGGCAGCACCGCCGCTTATCATTACGACGGTTCCCTTTATCTCTACAAGGGCGGCAATAAGAAAAAAGTTGCCGATATCGAAAACATGCTCTGCGCTCTTGTTCTTTCGCCGAACGGCGATACAATAGCATACGCGGAGTCGGACGGCGATAAGATCTCGACCTACGCGTATAAAGGCGGTAAGGTCATCGATCTCGACGCAAAGGTCACGCCGCTCACCGTCAGCAACGGCGGCGGCATTATATACGGCTATGACAAGAAATCCAGGCTCTGCTTTATCAAAAACCTGAAGCCCGATTCCGCAGAGAGCGTAAAAAATTTAAACCTGATTGCTAAGCCCGTTTTCTCGACCGACAAGAAGCAGATATTGTTCGCATCGGACAACGGAATGTATTACTTCGACAGCTCCCACAAGGAGGATATCAAGGTGACGGGCAGCAAGATCATGTTGATCTATCCCGAATGCGGCGTTCGCTCCTACGATAATCTGAAGAGCTTTCTCGCGTACTCCGACAGCAAGATCGTCAAGTTCACCCGCAAGGGCGACGATTTCGACAAGGAGACACTGGCATCGTCGCCGTTCAGCTGCATACTATCCGCGGACGGAAAGGAACTCGTTTACGTTCAGAACAATGAACTTTACAAGATAAGCGTTTCCAATCCCGATAAGAAAACTCAGCTCGGCAGCGAGGTCATTGATTACTACGCGGATAAGGATTTGAAGAACGTATATTTCCTTAATCAGGACAACACGCTCCGTTACGCGGACGGCAAGAGCAAAAACGGCAAAAAGATAATCGACGACGTGGGCGATTTCAATGTAGCGCCCAACGGCGTATGCATATTCACCGACGATGACGATACGCTGTATTACAGTGCGAACGGCAGCGACAAGAAAAAAGCGGGGCTCGAGGACGTTACGGGCTATGTTGAAAGAACGTACAATACGATCTACGTCGAGAGCGACGGTGATCTTTATGTGAGCACTGACGGCAAGAATTTCTCAAAGCCGTAAACAAAACAAAACGGGAAGCCGAATGACTTCCCGTATTTTATGCGTTTGAGCAGCTTATTGCAAGTCTGCTTTCATCTTGCTCTTGAACACGATGACCGCGGCTATCGTTACAACAGCGCTGTATACCAGGGTTATCAGCAGGTGCGGAAGATATCCGCCGAAGTCGAGCGCGGTCGCCATTCGCGCCGCCTTGACCGCGTGATAGAACGGCAAGACCTCGCATATTTTCAGCATTACGCCGCCCAATCCGTCCGCGTCGAACCATACGCCGCCGAGAAACGACGCAAGCGAGATAACTATCGAGCACAAGCCCGGCGCGGCTTTCTCGCTGAACACGGTACCGAAAAGCAGTCCGCAGGCTATCATCATCACGATCGTCGGCAGCAGCGACAACAGCGCGAGTAGCAATCCGAGCGGGTTCAGCTCCACGTCTACTATCAGCGACACGATAAACGACGCCGCAAGCGTTATCAGTATCTGCAAGACCGCCAGCAGCGAGGTCGGCAGAACGTAGCCGAGTATGAAGTCTCCCGAGCGCATGGGCGTTGCGTACAAGCGAACCAGAAACGCTCCCGAACGATCCTTTGCGACGTTAAGACAGGTGAACAGCATTACGAACGTCAGTCCGAAAACCGCTATGCCGCCCGCTAAGTTGTCGATACGGAAGATCGTCATTCCCGTTTGCGGCGGTATGCTGTCGTTGATGATAGTCATTACCAAAAGCATTACGAGCGGAAATCCCAGACAAAATATGTAGCTGAGCGGGTCGCGGATGATCTCCTTGAAGTTTCTCGAGGAAAAGGCGCTTACCTTATTCATTTTACGCCCCCCTTTCCGAACTGCGAGGCAATTTTGACAAACGTATTTTCGAGCCCGCTTTCGCCGCTCTGAGCCTCGAGCTCGGCGAGCGTTCCGAGTGCCGCAAGATTGCCGTCTATCATTATCGCTATACGGTCGGAGAGCGCCTCGGCTTCCTCCATATAGTGCGTCGTTAGGACGATGGTTATCTTGCCTTTAAGCTCCTCGACTACGCTCCACAGCTCGCGCCGAGCGAGAACGTCCAGCCCGAGCGTGGGCTCGTCGAGGAACAGCACCTTAGGCTCGGCAATCAGCGCCATAGCGATAGAGAGCTTGCGCTTCCAGCCGCCCGAGAGCGTTTTCGCGCGGGAATTTAATACCTCGTTCATCTTGAACAGCCCCGTCATCTCGTCAATTCGCCGCTTGGTCACTTCGGGCGAAAAGCCGTAGATCCCGCATATCAGCCGCATATTTTCCAGCACTGTCAGGTTCTCGGCGACGGCGGTGTCCTGCGGCGATATCCCGACGACGTTCTTGACCGACGCGGGCTCGGATATGCAGCTGTGACCGCACACAAAGCACTCCCCGTCCGACGGCTTGGACAGGCAGGACAGCATACGTATAGTCGTGGTCTTGCCCGCGCCGTTCACGCCAAGCAGCGCGAAAAGCTCCCCCTCCGCAACGGAGAGAGTGAGCCCCGAAACAGCGGTCTTGGTCTTGTACCTTTTGGTAAGGTTTTTCGTTTCGATTGCGTTCATTTGTACACCTTATTTCTCAAAAATTTCGGAAACCTTGACGAGCGCGATTCCCCTGTCCTCGTCGCCGAGCAGCAGGATAGCGTCGCCGGGCTTTATGTCGAACACCTCGCGGCACTTCTTCGGAAGCGTTATCTGCCCCTTGTCGTTGACGCGCGTTATGCCGAACATATGCTTTTTGTCGGTGTGCTTGTCGGGGAGCGCGGTCATATTGCGCACCAGCGAATCCACCGTCACCTCGTATATATCCGCGAGCGCGATGATGTTTTCGATGTCGGGAATACTGTCTCCGCGCTCCCACTTCGCGACTGCCTGCCGCGAAACGCCGAGCTTTTCGGCGATCTGCTCCTGAGTGAAGCCGTTCTGCTTGCGGAACAGCTTAAGGTTGTTGAAGTCCATAAGCTCACCTCTTTACTATTATAAAATAATCTCCGATCTTTTTCAACCAATCGGAGATTACAATTATGTTACGTTTAGTTTACATTTTCGGATTATTTTCAACCGCGAGTATCGGGTAGCCGTCAATATACGGCTTGACGATATCGGGGTGCTCGCGCGCCTTTTTGAACAGCTTGTCCGCGAAGCCGTCGGCGTTCACGAACTCGGACAGCGTTTTCAGCGGCAGCTCCGACACGGTGCCGCACACGGGCGAGACGGTTATCACACGCAGCTCCCCGAGACTGTTCACGCGGAACGGCCATATCAGGCAGTCGAACGGCTTGTGCTCCCCGAGAGTGCAGCCGTGTTCGCCTGCGGCGGGGCAGTACACGACCTTATCCCCGTCGAACTCCATATCGAACACGAACTCGCCGCCACGCTCCGCGAGCTTCACGCCGAGCTTTTCTTCGACCGCACGGCGATCCTCCGCGAATATCAGCGGGATCTCCCACTTGTCGCCGTCGTCAAATCCGCAGCAAACGCGGCATTTCGCGCAGCTCTCCGACCGCAATATCTTCTTTAACATAAGCGCTCCAATTATCCGAAATATTCCGCGATCTCCGACATTCTGCTCATCTGCCGTACCTTGAACGGGCAGCGTCTGTCGCAGTGACCGCATTCGAGACAAGCGTCCGCCTTGACCGCCAGCTTGTCATAATGGTTCGCAGCGAGCTTGTCACCTGTCTTTGCGAGGTCGTAGTACTTGTTGACAAGCCCGATATCGATGCCCGCGGGACAGGGCTGACAGTGATTGCAGTAAACACAGTTGCCGTAAATCTCCTTCGCGGAAAACGTGCCGATGACCGAGTAGTCGCGCTCCGAAACGGGCGCGTCAACGAAGCCGAGTAGCTCGTCGAGATCGGACATTCCGCGCACTCCGGGCAGCACCGTGAGCACTCCCGGGCGGTCTAGCGCGTATTGCAGACACTGATACTTCGTAAGCGCCTTGCCGAACGGAGACGCCGCCGCGGACAGCATTCTCCCCGCGTTGAACGGCTTCATTACCGAAATGCCCACGCCCTCACTCTCGCAACGGCGGAACAGCTCGAAACGCTCCGAGACCGTGCCCTTGCCGTAATCGTCGCCGCGCTCGAAGTCATATGCCGGATTGATGCTGAACATCATCAGGTCTGCCTCGCCGCTGTCGAGAATTCGGTTCGCCACGGAGGGCGTGTGCGAGGAAAAGCCGATATGCCGCACAGTGCCGCGCTTTTTCAGCTCCCTTATATAGTCCAGCACACCGCTGCTTACAAGCTCGTCGAAGTCCTCGTCCTCGTCGACGCAGTGCAGGAAACCGAAATCCGCGTAGTCGGTGCCGAGCGTTTCAAGCTCCCACTCGAAGGTGCGCTTTATCTCGTCAAAGTCACGCGACCAGCCGTAATCGCCTTTATCATTATACACCGCCCCGAAATGCATCTGAATAAACACCTTTGAGCGGACGTCGGCGAACGCCCTGCCTATCGGCGCGTAGACGTTATTTGCGCCGCCGCACAGGTCTAGAAAGTTGACGCCGTGTTCGACTGCCTTACGTATGACCTGCTCGATCTCTTTGTCGGACGCCTTCTGTATTCCGCCCATTCCGAGTCCGAGCACGCTTATCATCTCTTCGCCGCGCGGCAGCTTTCTGTACTCCATATTATCCTCCTTGTCAGGCGTCGGTATTCTTGAAGATCAGAAAAAGATGAGCTATCGGCAGCAGCGTTATAATGAGATCGCCGAACGTGAACTTCCTGCCGATGATCACTATTATCAGCGAAATGATCGACAACACAACCGCGACAACCGACCAGATAAACGCCTTTTTATCCTTGCCCGTGAGCGTGTAGAAGCCCATCAGCCCAAAGCTTGCGAACGTCAGCAGTATGCCGACAAGGTTGCCGATAAAGCCCATAAACGTGCCCTGACTTAACACGCCGAACATCGCGAATCCCAAGAATAACGAGTGTTTCGCCGAAAACATAGCGATAACGCCGAATATCACCGCCAGCGCCGCGACCAACAGACAAAATACCGATGTAACTTTTAATGCTTTTTTCATTTCAATTCCTTTCGTCACAGAGCGCCCGTCCGCGCTCTTTCTATTATTTTACCATACTCACCGTAAAATGTCAATAGCCCGCGGGAGTTTCGCCGACGTTTACCCGGTAGGAGATAGGCGAAAAATTTTCAGAGACCCCTTGAATTTTGGAAAAAAATGTAGTATAATAAATGTATGTGGCAATACAACATATCGTTGAATTTTTATCCCTAAGGAGGAAAAAATATGTCTGTAAATCTTCAAAAGGGGCAGAAGGTCGATCTTACCAAGGGCAACTCGGGACTTAAGTCGCTCGTTGTCGGATTGGGTTGGGACGAGGCTCCGAAGAAGTTCTCGCTGTTCAGCAAGCAGGAGGATATCGACTGCGACGCTTCCGCTATACTCATCACCGAGAGCTCGGGCAAGCTGGCGGGTCCCATCGACGTTGTGTACTACGGTCAGCTCATGCACAGGAGCGGCGCCGTACGGCACTGCGGCGACAACCTCACCGGCGCGGGCGACGGCGACGACGAGCAGATAATCGTCGAGCTCGACAAAGTGCCGAAGGATTATTCTAAGATAGTTTTTGTCGTAACTATCTATCAGGCACGCGAACGCAAACAGCAGTTCGGTATGATACGCAACGCGTTTATCCGCATAGTTGACGCGGATACGGGCAGCGAGCTATGTAAGTACAACCTCTCCGACAGCTACGAGGGCAAGACCGCTATGATCTTCGGCGAGGTATACCGTTACAACGGAGAATGGAAGTTCGGCGCGATCGGCGAGCCCACCAACGACAACGGCATCGCGGATATGGCGGCGCGTTTCCAGTAATATACAGGAGGAATCACTATGACTAAGAAAATTGTAATCATCTCGGGCATTATCGCTATCGCGGCAATGGCTGCGGCTGCCGTGGCATATTTCCTGCTCGGCAAGACGGAGCTGTTCGATAAGTGGGATCTCGACATCGACGACGACGAGATCTGAGATAATACGTCCGTGAGAGCATAAAGTTTCACCGCCCCCGCCGGCTTTTCAAAAAGCGCGAGGCTTGGGGCGGTGTTTGGTGTGGGAGAAATGAAATGGCAAAGGACAATAAGACCAACGCAATGCGTATGCTGGAAAAGCTGAATATACCGTACACTCCGCATACATACGAATGTGAGAATTTTGTTGACGGGGTTCAGATAGCCGAGCTGCTCGGCGAGGACTGCGCTATGACGTTCAAGACCCTTGTCACGGTCGCACGAAGCGGAAAGTATTACGTTTTCTGCCTGCCCGTCGACAAGGAGATGGATCTTAAGAAATGCGCGCGCGCAGTCGGTGAAAAGGCGCTCACGCCTGTCCACGTAAAGGATATCCTCGCGGTGACGGGATATATCCGCGGCGGGTGCTCTCCTATCGGAATGAAGAAGCCCTACCGTACTGTGATACACGAAAGCGCTGAGACACTGGAGCGTATCATCGTCAGCGGCGGCAGGCTCGGCTTGCAGCTCGAGCTGCTCCCCGCCGACCTTATCGGGGCTTGCTCCGGCGAATACGCGGACATTACCGCCGAATAAAAACGCCGCAGTGCATGACTGCGGCGCTTGGTCATTGTGCGGAGATCAATCCGCGCGGAAAATCAGCAGCCGCATCCGCAGCCGTTGTTGTTGTTACCGCAGCCACAGCCGCAGTCGTTCTGAGTGTTCACGCCGTTGTTGCCACCGCAGCAGCTGAACAAGAGAATGAGAATGATGATCCAGCAGCAGCTGTTACCGCCAAAGTTCATACCACACATAATGAAGTCCTCCTTGTAAAAATATGTCTGAAACCTCCGCTCCCCTGCGGAGCTTCCGTTTCACAGTACATATTATGCCAAAGAGAAAAAAGCGTTACTGTTTCGCAACAAAAAACGCGCTGCCGTCCGGGGAATGAACGGCAGCGCATGAATCGGAGGGATTTGATCTCCAAATCTTTTCTGTTTTTATTGTAACACAATTGTTTTCAAATTGCAATAATTGTTACAAAGTTGTAATCAATTTGTAACCGTTTTGTAACCTTTTAGCCAATTTGTGGGAATTTAAGTGAAATAACAGTGAAAAATTTAAAAAAACGCTATGCAAACGGGATAATTTGTGATATAATTATTAAGGCAACACCGCACAATTAACGGCTAACGCCTTTGCCGTCCGCTTGCTTGCATATTTTCCGCCATAGGGCTGAACAAAGTTCAGTTCGTGCACAATTCGTCCTAGCACGCATTATGCGCTTCGCGCAAAACGCTGCGTCAGCCTTGCGTCGTCCTCATTGTACAATCTGACGAAAAATCTGACGGCGCTATCGAACGACAATAATTGTGCGGTGTTGCCTTAAGGTGTATCGTGGGATAGCTTGCATTGAGAGGTAGCCATATGAACAACATTGTTATCCTGCCGCTTGAGGGTATTAGCTTCAACGGTGCGAAGGTTCGGCTCGGGGCTTCAGAGAGCGAGGTAAAGGCAGTGCTCGGCGAACCGGAACGCGTTATTAACGGCTCCCTGTACTATTTCGGCAATGAGTTGCGGTTCGATCCGGGCGAGAACGGCGTTGAATTTATTGAGTTTCTCGGAGGAGCGGACGGCGCTTTGCAGCCGACGATATACGGCGTTCCGGCGTTCAAAACAGGCGCGGACGAACTGTATGCGCTGCTTGCCGAGAAGAACGACGGCGGTATTGACGATCATGAAAACGGCTATTCTTATGCGTTTTTGACCCTCTCTGTCGGTGTGTACCGCGAGAGTATCCCCGAGAGCGTCGAGGAGATGATCACCGAGGCGGAGAGCGAGGGCTTCCCCATGAGCGCGGAGGATATCGCCGAGGAGCGGAAGAAGGCTGCATACTGGGCTGCGATCGGAATAGGATGCGCCGGCTACTATGGCAATTCATAAAATCTCTTCCACAAAATACCAATTTGAAACTAAAACGCTGTTTTGGCTGACTACATTATGGGTTATAAGTGTTGCCAATAACGGCGTAATTTACTTAATTAAGGTGAAAGCTTGATGATATATCTTGACAACGCCGCAACGACAAAGCCCTGCGAGGAATGTCGGAGGGCGGTCTGTGATGCTATGGAGACGGCGTTCGGCAACGCGAGCTCGCTGCATAAAATGGGAACGGTCTCCATGCAGATACTTTCGCGCGCCAAGCGGACGGTGCTTACGGCGCTTTCGGGCGGGAAAGCTCCGCTCGACGGCACGGTGCTGTTCACCTCGGGTGCTACCGAGAGCAACAACACGGCGCTTCTCGGCGCTATGCACAGGTCTCGTCCGAACGGGAAGAAGATCGTGTCAACGTCTATCGAGCACCCGTCCGTGTCGAAAACGCTCACTCGGTTCGAGGAGGACAGCCTTGAGGTCGTAAGGCTCGCGCCGAAGGACTACGAGGACTTCACCGCGGCGCTTATTGAGGCGGTCGACGAGAACACCGCGCTGCTCAGCGCTATGGCGGTAAACAACGAAACGGGCTTCAAGATCGACGTTCCGCGGCTGTACCGTGAGGTCAAACGGAAAAACCCGAAAACCATCATCCATATCGACGCGGTACAGGGATTTCTGAAAGTGCCGCTTGACGGCGACCTGATAAGCGTTTCGGGACATAAAATACACGCCTCAAAGGGCATAGGCGCGCTGTTCATCAAAAAGGGACAGAATATTCTTCCGCTTATCTCGGGCGGCGGTCAGCAGGGCGACCTGCGGTCGGGAACGGAGCCTATTGAGCTTATAGCGGGATTCGAGGCGGCGGTCAAGGCTTACCGCGGAGATCACGACAAATTCGCCGAATTGAAAGCTTATTTGCTTGACAGGCTGGCGAAATTGGAAAATATAGGAATAAACTCGGACGCTCTATGCGTACCGAATATCATAAATTTCAGCGTTCGCGGAGTGCGGTCGGAGATAATGCTCCACTCGCTCGAGGAGGACGGAATATACGTTTCAAGCGGCTCGGCGTGCTCGCGCGGCAAGAAAAGCGGCGTGCTCGGGGCGCTGGGAGTGTCCGACAAGGACGCGGACTGCGCGGTCAGAGTGTCGCTGTGCGCGGACAACACCGCCGAGGAGCTCGACCTGCTCTGCGGAAAGATCGCGAAAACCATCGAAAGGGTCAGAAGATGACGGAGATTATATTGGCAAAGTACGGGGAAATTGCCCTCAAAGGCGAGAACAAAAACACCTTTGAGGATATGCTCCTCAGAAATATAAAGCGGCGGCTGAAAAAAGTCGGGAGATTTGATTACAGCCGCAAAC
>CAMWVP010000097.1 GCA_947177735.1 uncultured Clostridia bacterium | reverse complement strand
CCTTGAACCGCGAACGGGAGTATTGATTCTTCACCAAACGCTCTTGTGCAAGTTGGAACAACTCATCACTTACGACTCTTGGAACACCATCGTCAATTACAACATCCCGATATTTGTATTGACCCTTATACTTAACATTTTTCAACAAAGCAGTAACGGAAGTCTTACTCATAGGCTTACCTTGCGATGAGCGAACTCCTTTTTCGTTCAGATATGTAACGATCTCCTTAACGGTTTTTCCACTTGCATACATCTCAAAAGCATCCTTGACAAATGGAGCAACAAGAGGATCAAGGTGATAATTTTTATTCTCATCTACTGTATAACCTATTGTAACTCCCCCGCCGTTAAATTGACATTTTAGCGCATTCTCGGTCATACCTCTTATAACTTTTTCAGATAATTCTGCGGAGTAGTACTCAGCATAGCCCTCAAGCACCGATTCAATGATAATTCCCTCCGCGCCCTCGGATATAGCCTCGGTTGCCGAGATAACCTTGACACCATTCTTGCGGAGTACAGCCTTGTAGTGTGCGCTGTCGTATCTGTTTCGCGCGAACCTGTCCAACTTCCAGACAATGATCACATCGAAAAGTCCTCCAGAACTCTCCTTGACCATTCTTTGAAATTCGGGACGATTATCCGTTTTCGCAGATACCGCTCTGTCAATGTACGAGCCAACCAACGTGTAACTTTTACGCTCCGCAAATTCTTTGCACTCGCGAAGTTGACCCTCTATGCTCTCCTCTCTCTGATTGTCGCAAGAATATCTTGCATATATTACTGCTCTCATTTTATCACACTCCTATCTTTAATCATATTATAACATATAAAAACCCATTTGTCAAGATTTAAATCACTAAATTGCAGATTATCTTTAATTATGCTAAAAATGCAATTGCATTACGATAACATATACCCCCTATATATTACGGTCATTTGCACCCCTATTTTTTAACCCTTATCAGATATTTTTATAAAATTTGATAAATTTTTTTTGATAGGTAACCCATACAGGCAAAATTTTTAAAAATATAGAATTCGTATTTTGAGGTTTTTCTCATCTTAGCAAGCACAGAAAGTTGACCATACTTTGTCAACTTTCTCCAATTCGAGGAAATACCCCTCAAATTGTTTTTAGAAAACTTGCTGTTCTAAAACTCTTTCCATATCAAAAATAATCGCAATAATTTAATCGACCGCTCCCAAGCCTAAGCCAAAGAGCGGTCAACTTTATTCAAATCAATATTGTAAGGTGTGGTATATTTAGAACTCGTTCTTGTACAATTCTGTCATAACCCTCTTGAATTTGACAATGCTTTTATGAACTGCTGTTGCCGAAACTCCCTCAATATCTGCTATCTCTGCTTGTGTCATTCCGTGAAGATAGTACATTATTCCGCGGTTGTAAACCTTGTTATCAAAGAAACGCTTGATATATTCAAGATACAATTCGTCCTCGATTACTTCATCGGGCGCGTTGGTTATAAGTCCTAAGGTTGCATCGAAATTTTCATTCTCTCCAAGATAGATATTGCTACCATGTCTGCGCTTGCGAGACCTTTCGCGTTCCCGCTCACGATTTGACTGCCGAAAAATCTCCAGCACATCATCATCCACAATAACCGTTTTTCGAGCCGAACAGTTATGCTGATATACACTTGAAAGCACAAGAAGATTTCTTCCGTCCTCCATCTTGCTGTATTCGAGCTTGATTTCCTTGTTTGCCATAATAAAACCTCCGAAAATTTGAATTGAGTTATAGGGATCAAATTTTCGGAGGGCGGGGAACGGCAACGTTCTGCGCCTACTTTAATTAAACAAAACAAGCGCTTGCACAACGAAAATATCCGTTGTACAAGCGCTTTACTTGCCATTGCATAATTACTTTGAATTGACAGTTCTATAAAAGAAGTCTGAAATTTCAGATTATTGCTTGGGATTTTTTTAATGCTTTATCGTCACAATTTAATGAATCATATTTTAAACACAAAAAAATCCCTCCAATCCAAAACGGATCGGAGGGATAAGGACAGCAAAAACAAACCCTGCTCAAATCTCGTTTTTTTTACAGGGTTGCAACCGTATGACCTATTCGTTCTATTTTATATAGACTTGTTATGCCATTTAATTTTTTTCGCAAATATGTAATAATTATATTAGGAGGTGATCTGTGGGTGCAAACAACACTAGACACACTTGGTTCGGTCGTTAAAGCCAAACGCAAAAGTGAGCAAATAACAATTGAGGAACTTGCCGAACGGCTTGGAATTTCCGTTCGATACTTGTGCCGAATTGAAAATAAAGGACAAAAACCAAGCTATGATATCCTATTTAAACTTATCAGAGAGTTATCAATTGATCCGGATTTGATTTTCTATCCCGAAAAGCCGTCGAAAGATTCCGAGATAGAAAACCTCATCCGAACACTTTACAACTGCAATGAACAATCTTTGGATGTTGTCAAAGCAACTGTTAAAGCTTTAATTGAAATGTCCGAGCGCGACCAAACAACGATACATAATTAAAAAAGAGCCGATGAACTTCAGGATCGCTCCCGTTTGTTCATCGGCTCTGCGTCTATGCGTCCGGCTCTTTGATGATCGTTATATGTAAATCTTTTGCTTCAATTAATGTTTCCTGTTTGCACTTCGGACAGTAGAGAGGGTAGTTCTTCAAAACCGTATCCTCTCTTAACCTGTCACGTGTTTTGTTTTTGCAAACAGGACAGCGAATCCATTCAGTTTGTTTCAAATGATTACCAGCCTTTCATAAATAATTGTAATGTTTCCTATATCTGCATATCAGACATATTGCAACAATCAGCGTAAGCAGTTCCGCGATAGGAATTGCCAGCCATACACCCATCACCTTTAAAAATCTCGGCAAGATCAAAAGTGATATTGTTATCAGTCCAAATGTCCTCAAAAAGGATATTGCAGCCGATACTTTCCCATTTGATAATGCCGTGAACATTGCAGAAGTAAAAATATTACCGCCGGAAAACAGAAAGCTGAATGAAAAGACGATAAAACCCGTTTTAGCTATCTCAAAAACATTTTCGTTGTTCTTTGCGAATATCTTGGCAATATTTTCACCTCCCCAAAATGAAAACAGAAATACAACAGCCGAAATTACTGTTACAACACCCAAACATATACGAACCACCCTCTTTAACTGCCGCGTATTCCCGTTACCGTAATTATAACTTATTACGGGAGCTACGCCCATAGAAAAGCCAATGTAAAGCGTTGTAAGCAAGAATTGAGAATAAATTATCACTGTAATAGCAGCTACGCCGTCTTCCCCCAGCAGTTCCATCATAATTGCATTAAACAAAAATGTAGTAACAGCTGATGATATTTGACTTACCATCTCGGAGGCACCGTTAGAACAGCTCTTTAATAAAACATATATGTCTATTTTAGGTTTATGAAAATGCAGCTCGCTCTTATTGGTCATAAAGAACAGCGTACCTACTATTGTTGGTATCATATACCCTATTCCCGTTCCAAGAGCCGCGCCGCTTATTTCCAATTGAAACAAGACTATAAATACATAATCAAAAACGATATTAGCTACACCTGCTAACACGGACAGTATCAGACCCAAAGCAGGTTTTCCCGCTGTTACAAAAAGATTTTGATACAATACCTGCATAATATTCCCAACAGCAAAAATAAGCTGCAATGTCAGATAATCTTTGCAGTAAGGAAATAGAAGTTCGCTTGCGCCCAATCCCCAAACGATCTCGTCTATAAGCAAAATACCAATTCCCGTTATAACCAAACCAATAATTACACCCGTAATTATAATAAGAGTAAAATTGCTTCGCGCTTCATCAACATTGCCCTCTCCCATCTTCTTCGCAATAATTGCGCTTCCACCTGTTGCAAGCATTGTTCCCAATCCAACAATAATACTTATAACAGGACAAACTATATTGAGGGACGACAATGCGTTAGTATTAACAAAACGAGCTACAAAAACTGTGTCTACTACGGTGTATAAGCCCATAAACAACATCATAACCATACTTGGCAGCGCAAATTTGATAAGTGATATGGCATTAAAATTTGCTGCTAACGGATTCCTTTGTGTATCGGTCATTCCCGACTTCCTCCTTGTGCTTTAGGGGAAAGTACAAAACGCTGCGTCGGGTATCCATATTCCGTAAGCAGTTCTTTTTCGGCAAAGCCAAGACGGTAATATTCATCACGATATCCCGTATCCGCTTTGTCGCCCGCCCGATATGTTGTCAAAGATATTTCCTTTCCGCAAAGCAGTTCGTCTGCCAATTTATCAAGAAACAGCTTAGTAATCCCCAGTTGCCGATACTGTGGGTGAACAGCCAGAAAATCTATGCTGCCCTGATCGGGTGAATAGCCCATTGCTCCTATTGCCATACCATCATCTTTTAAAATCATAGCACTTTTACTTGAAATATACCAATGTAGTTTATCAATATATTCCGATTCATTAAGATGTGGATATCCGTCGATCGTAAGACGTACCAATTCCATCCACTCATCGATATCTGCGTGTTCGGCAAACACTATATTGTCTTTCGTAAAGACTGTTGATATGGGTTCTTCCTTTAAATGAATTTTAAGCTGTAACGGATAAAATTCTTCCGCTTCACGGTATTCCGCAGGAGTTACTTTATACATAGCTTTGAAAATGCTCGTAAAGGCTTGCTGGCTTTCATAGCCGCTAATCAAAGCGATTTCAATTATATGCTTTTTTGAAAAAACCAAAAGCTTTGCCGCTTCGGTAAGCTGCCGCCTTTGTGCGTACTCGTGAATAGTCAAGCTAATTGTCTTGGTAAAGATACGGTGGAGATGAAATTTAGAATAGTGCAGCGCACCCGCTATTTTATCCAATTCCAACTTATCATTCAGATTATCTTCAATGTAGGCGATTGCCTGAGAAACAATATTCACCGACTGATTTTGCATTATGCTACCCCCTTTCTAAAATTTATCGGATAATGCCAAGCACCATTATAAAGGCGCTTGGCAGATACCGATAATTTTATTATAACACAAAGAGAAATAGGTCTTTTCATTATTCTTGCTATTATTTTATTCCCATTTGAAAAAACGAATGGATACGCCGATACAAACCGCAGCAAGTACCGCCATAACCGCAATAGGAACAAATACATTATCTAACGGCAATCCTAAGGCGGCAGCTTTTAAAAGCTTTATCCCCTGCGTCAAAGGCAAAATATCCGCTATCTTTTGTAAAGCGTTCGGCATTACTTCATACGGTAAGGTAGCACCGGAGAAAATTAGCATGGGGAAGTAGAGCAAGCTCGCAATTACACTTGCTGTCTGTGAATTGGGCGCAATTCCTCCGATCATCATTCCAATGCTGAATATCGACAACATTACCAACAAATAACCACCAAGAAAAACAGGTATAGAGCCGTTCAAATGAAATCCGAAAAAGATAACCGAAACCACATATAGTAATATAAGTGATACCACAGAATAAATTGTGTAAATCACGACCTGAACAGCTAAGATCATCGCCGGACTAACAGGAGTGACCTTAAAATGCTTTAGGATCTTTCTGTTTCGGTAATCGGATATTACAAGAGGCAATCCCATAACGCCGCCCGCGCAGATCGAAATGGTTGTCAGCGCACCAAAGGACTGCTCCAAAAATGTGTACTCCGCTCCCTCATAAGCAGGCTTATTCCCATAAATAATACCGAGTATGATCAAAACCGCCAACGGAATACAAATCGCAAATATGATCATGTTCATATCCCGTATAGAAAGCTTCATTTCGTTTTTCAGCATTGTTCTAAACGTTCTCATTTTCGCTTGTCTCCTCATCTGAATACCACAAATACGCATCTTCAAAATTTTTATAAGGACTGCTTTCAACCGCTTCTTTTACCGTGCCGTAAAAAACGGTTTTTCCTTTTTTGAGTATGCAGATCGTATCGCATAACGCTTCCACCTCGTCCATAAAATGTGAGGTCAGAAAGATTGTCAATCCTTTTTCTTTCAAATTGGATAGAATTTTCCACACCTCGCGTCTGGCTTTAGCGTCAAGTCCCGTGGTAAGCTCGTCCAAGAAAACAACCTTTGGCTGCGGTATCAGAGCCAAAACAATAAACAGCTTTTGCCGCTGCCCTCCCGAAAGCTCCTTTACCGTGCTTTTTGCCTTTTCGGAAATACCGAATTGCTTCAGCAATTCCCGATAATCGGCGGCTTTTTTATAAAGCGATTGTGTTACTTCGCATAATTCTGACACCGTCACCTTGTCTTGGTAATTTGCTTCTTGAAATTGAACGCCGACATTTTCAAAAAGCTGTTTTCTTTGTTGAAACGGGTTCATTCCCATAATTGAAATTGTTCCCGTGTCGGGTATCCTTGTTCCCAGTATACATTCGATAGTTGTGCTTTTCCCTGCTCCGTTCTCTCCAAGCAACCCGAAAACAGTTCCCTGCATGACCGACAGATCCAGATCCTGCACAGCCGTCAAACCGCCATACGATTTTGAAAACTGCTTTACACTGATGATCTCATTCATTCTTAACGCCCTCCTTTAATGTTGTTGACTCATTTATATTAACACAAAAAAGAAGACTGGTGTTAAAATGGAGGGTTAAGAATATTTGCTTTTCATATTTTCAAGAAGAGTTATCATTATTTGTGCGTTTTTCTCTGCCTCATTTAATGAAACTATCAGCTTGTCGCAAACGGAAATAATATCTGTATCCTCTTTCGGCGTATTCAGAACTTGTTCAATATTTGTATTCGGATCATACTCAAGAGCATTCAGCATACGCAAAATTGCTTCCAGCGAGTAGTTTGCAACGCGAAGCGTTCGTATTATCTTTAATCGCCGGATATCTTCGCTTGTGTATAAGCGATATCCGTTTTGTTTTCTCTTTATTCTAATAAGACCGTTCAATTCCCAGTTACGCAGCGTATCCATAGAAATATCCAGATACTCTGACACTTCTTTTCGTTTCATACTAAACGATTTTTCTGTTAAACCGCCTGATAATATCTGTTTGGCAATATTGATAGCTTCCTCGGCATTTTTTCGCTCTGTTTTTATTTGATCTCGATATTCCTTCGTCAAGCAGAGTGCCTTATCGAAATTTCCAATAGCGGAGGTTTTTACGGCTTCTACTATCTTTTTCCTCAATCCGTTTTGAAGTACCTCTATTTGAAACGCAATTCGCGCAAACTGTAATTGCTCAATATGAAAATCCGTAAACACACGATAACCATTAGTTTTGCGCGTTGCTTCGGGAATCAATCCCCACTTCTCATAAAGGCGAACAGTATTAGGGTGTATTCCGATAATCTTTGCTACTTCCGCAGTTGAATATGTTTTCATAATACGCTCCTCTGCTTTGCGATATTTTTTCATATTATATTATATCACATTTATAAGTATGGTGTTATAGTGGAGGGTTTGTATATGCCCTAATAATCAAATGAGAAGATTGCCTTTTAATTCAATGATCCCATGGTCGTCTATTACCAAGCCAACCTTTCACCTGCCAATACTCTCTTTCCTCGGAAGATGATCCCCAGCCCTTGAGCTGCATCATACGCATCATCCCGAACATAAACCTCGTTTTAAAACCGATGTGAACCTTGCTGCTTGAAACAGTTCTTGCAATCTTTCCTATATCACAGTTTATACGGTGCTTTTTTTCATCGGAAACTTGCTCCCAGTTCATTGCCTGAACCGCTATTCCGTATTCCTTGATGTACGGTATTCCCCAATAAAACAAAGCGTTTTTAATATCCTTAATAGCCGATTTTACTCCCGTTCCTGCCGCAGTCGATATTACCACGGCTTTCTTGGAAAACATACACGCCCTCGGCTTGTGCACCATCCAATATATAAAGGTAAGGTCGATGAACGCTTTCATCGGCGCAGACGCTCTCATACAGTAAGTCGGCGTTGTAAATATCAGCAGGTCTGCCTTTTCCACCGCCTCCATAATGCGTTTCTTTTCGGTGTAAAACGGACAGGTTTCCTCATTCACGATGCAGGAATAACACCCTGTACAGAAATGATTTAGATCTCTTGGCAGAAAAAACTCACTGATGTCGCTTTCGGGAAAATGCTCTGCTAATATACGCCCTATGTGATATGTGCTCCCTTTGTGATTTTGTCCGTGTATCAAAAGAATTTTCATGTCTGCCCATCCTTACTATAAACCGCCCTGAACTGCTTTATATGTTCCTCTATCAGCTGCAATGCCTCTTTTTCCCTTTCGGGCTGCCTGTCGCACATTGTCAACATCATATAGATCGGCGCGTAAAAGTGCAGTGCCATAATGTTAGGATCAGCATTTATAAACCCACCGCTTGCGGATATATACGCAAATATGGTTGATTGATATACTAATGGATCGTCAACATATTGCTTTGAGTACAACATGGAAAGCTCACTGTTGTGAAACTGTTCTATAGTCAGCATTTTTCTGAATTTAGACGCGTAATCGTCATGCAGAAAAAACCTAAAAAGCTCTATACCCATCTGAACGAGTACGTCCTCCGAAACCAATGCGAACACTGGCGCGTCGCCCTCGGCTTTGTTCCCGTTTATGTTTAGTGCGGCCGCCTGCTTGTCATAGTTGCTTCTCATTTCATCGAGAATAGCGTTGAAAATGTCCTGTTTACTTTTAAAATGCTTGTACAAAGACGGAGCCTTTATTCCCACCGCCTCTGCGATCTCGCCCACACAAACCGCGCTGTACCCCCTTTCCGCAAATAATGTCATCGCCTCATTCAGTATCTTTTGCTTTGTTGTCATCTTATATACCCTCCTAGCTAATTTTTATTAGCTAGATATATTATAAGCTAATTGTGATTAGCTGTCAAGGGGATTTGAAAATTTCACATGATTATCACACTTTGTATGCCATTACATCCCACAGCTATTAATCACGCTACGGAAGGCAAATTCTCATACTCTAGGAACAAGTACATTGAACTTTACCGAACCACTATCTATAATGTGGAATAAGCCAAGTTCCACCATAAAAAAGTTATCCGCAGCTCTTACTGCGGATATTTCATTTCAAAATCAATCACCTATCAAACACCAGAATTATGTAGGTTATAAACACTTCAAATAGGGCAGCAGCCGTTCGGATTCAACCCTTTTCTCGCTTTTGAGTTGTATGGACCTTACTATCCATTTTAAATTTCCATTTGATCTACTGTGAAATTGCTCGTCTGTCATTTTCTGAGCTATAGATAACTAGATTTTGGTTAAAAATTAAATTCTTAAAAAAAATTCAATTAAAACCAATATCAGTATACATATCAATATCCACAGCGAGTAATGTGGGCGGCTTATTTCGCGAAAACTTGTTAATCGTTCCATAACAATTTTTTGTGCTTCGTGTTTAACAACTATTGTAAGATATTTATTCATGCGTTTATATATTTTATTGATTTCTGAAGCTTGGTATTTTGATCCAGCTAATATTCCTTGATAAAATGCAGTAATTGAAGCCTCAAGACTTATTGCTATTGAAGTGAAATTATATATTTTTTTAACGGAATTTATTTCTTGTGGTTTTTCTTTTAAATTAAAGCAAGGTAGAGTAAGACCCATGATTTCATGAAATGATGATGTTAAATTTTCATTTCTTAAATAGGAATTGGCATAACCAATTACTTCTTCTTCTGAAAAAATTGCTAAATTTTCTGACAATTTCTTTACAGATAAAACTTGACTTTGAAGCTGCTGGCATGTTGAAAGAATTTTGCTATAAAGTTCTCCCACTTTTTGGATAGTTTCATTATATGCTCTTAAGTGAAATTCAAAAATTGCAAAAAACAATGCGCATAATGCGATATAACTGCTAAACAATTCGCCATTTTGCAAAATATGCACAGCCCTAAACTCCTCTCATCATACATAATCTGTCCAAGGTTTATCCAAATTTAATTTCACAGATTCTTTTAAAATAGCTACAGCTATTTAAAAGATCATTATATTTACCGTGAGCAAATAGCTTCCCATTATTCATAACAAGTATCTCATCATATTCTCGAACAAGTTTGCCAGAAAAATTATGTGATATGAAAATAACCGTTTCTTTAAAACCTAGAGCCATCTTTTCAATCTCATATGCAGTTTCTATATCCAATGTAGAAACCACCTCATCAAATATGAGTACTTTGACTGCTCCAAGAAGACTTCGTGCAATTTCTATCCGGCGTTGCTCACCACTTGAAATATTTCGCCCCTCATCGCTAAGTTCTCTATTCAAATCTATTTTTATTTGCGCATCTTTTATAGCATTTTCGAATCTCTCTGCATCAAATTTACGAAATAAAGAAATATTATCTTTTACAGAACCAGAAAATAACGAAACATTTTCATTTAGATAGGAAACCATTTTGCCAATTGTTTGACTGTCTAATTCTGAAACATTTTTCCCATTAATGCAGATGCTTCCCTCAGTTAAGTTGTACCACTTTTTTAGGGTTTTGAATAGTGTGCTTTTTCCTGATCCATTAAGACCAACAATTAGATATTTTTTTCCACTTTCAAACGTGAAAGAAAAACGATCAATAATTGTTTTACATCCAATCTGTAGGCTGAAGTCTTTAAACGATATATCACATACACCTTTACTTGTGTTAACATTTTTGAATGTGTCATTTGGATTAACAACAGTTTCGAGTTGATTGTTTGACGACAAACGCTCAATTCTGTGAACAATTTCTTTAACTGATTTTATAGAGTTAATATTTATTATTATGTCTTGAAGTGGGCTTGCAAGATCATTAGCAAATGATTGAGCTGCAACTACCGTACCGATTAGTATTTCCCCCTTAACTACAAGCATCAATCCTATGCCCACACCAACAAATTGCATAAACCACGAGAGCAGTTGTCCAACATTATTTGCAAGCGTTAATGCATAGTCAGCCTCAAATTTTGACTCTTCAACATTATAATTAATATTACTAAACTTCTGGAAGATAGTGGTTTCTATTGAATAATTCTTTATTGTTGGATAAGCGACCATATATTCTTTCATTCTCTGGGTAAACTTTGAAATAAGTTTTGAATAAATAAGATTTTTTTCATTTAACTTTTTTGAAAACACTACTGGCACAAACATACTAATCGTCCCAAAAATCAAAATTGAGATAGCTAGTTTAAAATTTAACGCAAAAAAAGATGCACCAAGGATAATTATTGAAAAAACACATGATATAAATCCTACAACTTGATTGTAAAAACGAGTTTCTATTATTGTTATGTCATTTGTAAATAACGAAATATATTCACCGCTTGAAGCAATTTCTGAAATATTTGCAGTATCCAAACCTAAAAGATTTATAAACAATTTGTGTTTTACTTCCTGTTTTGCATTGCAAATAAATCTATTTTTTAACACTCCAGATGTAAAACTAATAACTCTTTTCAAAATCCATAGTAAAAAGCCTATTGTTAGCAGTCTCAAAACAATCATCTTATCTGTTCCTGATGTAGCGGAGTTAAAGAGTCGTTGAAGCCAGAAATTAAGAATGGAGTTTATAGAAGGTTCAACTAGTATTAAAATAAATATTATTACAATATACCACTTTTGTTTTAATAATTGCTTTAACATTTTATTCACCATTTACCCAGAAATTAATTAGATTTTTTAAATTCCCAAATGAATCCCTTTTCGGTATCCAATTCAACCATAATTACAGTATCTTCCGAAACAGGATATACTACCATTTCTTTTGACCAACTGTTCACCAAAAGATGATTATCGCTTTGCCAAGAATAAGTAGATGTTGCAGCGGGTTCATTAGATTCTCCGATATACTGTGAAGCTATTCCGTTGTCAAAAACCATATAATCGCCAGCATATATATTAGCAGTATTTCTGTATATAATACTCCACTTTCCCTCAAAAGCATTAGTATCAAAATCAATAGGACTCATGTCGGTACGGTAGTATCTAATTAATTCCATATAAGTGTCTGCATGTTCATAAAGTCTGATATAGTTGTCTGTATACTTTTTGATAGTATATTTCCTTGAAATATCTGGGAGATTCATTGACATATTATCAATAGTATACTTGCTTACTGCAAACGGTTCTGTAATATTATCTCGATAATCACTTGCTTTTTCAGAATCAAAAATCATATATTCGTTATCAATAATTGATACAGTGCCATTATTAACGTACACTGCCACTTTCCAAGTTCCTTCCACGTTTAATTCATCAAATGTAGTATCACCATTGCCACCAAAAATAAAAACTAACATTGCAATTATCGCTATAACAACGAACGAACCACATATAATCCAGGGCTTTTTCTTTTTCATTTCAAAAACCTCCAATTTAATGATATTATCGATGAGACTTCTCACATAATAACCATTACTAAGAATAACAATATGAACGCAATTAATCCAACCATAAAAATGGCTAACACCCCCATAGCTATCTTTTTAAAAACTGATTTTGCACTCTTTACTCGCATTTCAATATTTATTTTATTTGATAACACCAAAAATTTTCCTTTCGTTTTAATTTATAAAAGTCAATATTGTCTTTTTGGAGATTTGCCAAAATCTATACCTAATAGAATAATTATAGTATACTTTTGTCAATTTTTCAATACGTTTAGCGCAAGATGTCGAAATCCTGCGCAACGTGTAAATTAATTGTATAAATCAACAAAAAAATGATATTTGCTTTGTAAAAAATCACAATGATCTAGTTCATGATTTTTCTCAAACCTGTCCTTAAATCCAACAACTATATTTACCTTATTTTATTTGCTTGTTCTCACACCATATTACATTCTACCTGCTTCGCTTTATTAGTTTAAATGAACTCGCGTGGTATCTTCATCTATCTCCTAACTACCCCATATCCACAGCTCTCACTTTGATTTGAATATTGATTTAACAACATACAAAATCCAACTACCACATAGCTTTTATAGCTGTTAAAACCAAAAGAGCCAATGAACTTGGGAATTTCTCCCGTTGTTCATCAGCTCTTTTTTCTATATTAGTTTTTTCAATCAATATGAACAATAAGAATTTTCAGTAATAAACAACAAATCCGAACACATCACGATTAACGAATGTGTTCGGATTATGCGTTAATGGCTCCCCCGACTGGACTTGAACCAGTGACACCCTGATTAACAGTCAGGTGCTA
>CAMWVP010000096.1 GCA_947177735.1 uncultured Clostridia bacterium | reverse complement strand
CCTCCGGCGGGGAAAACCACACAAAATCGGAAATGTTTAATTGGAACATCAATAACAGATAAGCTCTTGTACATTATATTCACATGAAGCGGGTTTAATTACCGAAAAAAGCATAAACTATCAATCCGCAGACTATCCAAGCGGTCAGGTCCGCTGTCAGCGCGGCGGGTACGGCGTAGCGCGTGTTCTTGACCTTGACCGCCGAAAAGTAGACCGCGACCGTATAGAACGTCGTCTCGGACGAGCCTATCAGCACCGCCGCCACGCGTTCCGCGAACGTGTCCGTTCCGACCGACGCGGCGATCTCATTGTACACAGCCATCGCTCCGCTGCCCGAGAAAGGTCTCAGGACGACGAGCGGAACGACCTCGGGCGGGAAGCCCACCGCTCTGCACAGCGGTCTCAGCAGCTCCGTAAGCGCCTCCACCGCGCCGCCTGCTCTGAACATACCGATACACACGAGCAGCAGCACCAGTGCCGGCAGAATATCCGCGCAGGTTTTCAGCCCCTCAGCCGCGCCCTCACAGAACGTCTCGAATACGTCTACGCGCTTGAACGCCGCATACACGAATACACCGACCGCCAGCAGCGGTATCACCCAGTTGGTAAAATCCGTCACTTTTTCCTCCTCCGCGCGAAATGCCCCATTATCTTCGCCGCCAGCACTGCCACGACCGCCGCGTAGACGGACACGATCCACACGCAGGGCAGGATATCGAACGGGTTCTCCGCACCGTTTGCGGAGCGCAGAGCCGCCGCTGTCGCGGGGATTATCTGGAGACTTGCCGTGTTGAGCACGGTCAGCAGGATCATATTGTCGGTCGCGTTGCCGTCGGCTTGCCCGATGTCGGCGAGCTCGCGCATGGCAGCTATGCCGAGCGGCGTGGACGCGTTTCCGAGCCCCAGAATGTTCGCGGCAAGGTTCATCGTTATCAGACCGACCGCACGGCTGCCGCGCGGCAAACCGCGAAACAGCGCGCACACGACAGGTGAGATGAGCTTCGCGAGCTTTTCGGTCAGCCCCGCACGCTCCGCTACTTTCATCAGTCCGCACCAAAAGCACATCACACCGCACAGCGATATGACCAACTCTACAGCCTCTCCCGACTTGGAGATTATGCTCGAGGAGAGCTCCGACATCTTTCCGTTGACAGCCGCGAAGATGAGTGATAAAATGGGAATGATCAACAGAATAACTTTCATTTTACATAATTTCCCCTTTATTTTATTGTAAAAATAACCCAAATATGACAAATTATTACAAATTTTTATATTCAATTCCCATAAAACTCAAAAGTTGTGTATGAAAAAAATTGACAAATTTAACCGAATATGGTATAATTTTAGGTGAGAACAAGAATGTCGGATGATTTGCAAGGGAGGAAACAACATGGTTAAATCTACCGGTATTGTGCGCAAGGTTGACGAACTTGGCAGGATCGTTATTCCGATTGAGCTGAGAAGGAATTTGGACATTGACGAAAAAGACAGTTTGGAAATTTACGTCGAGGACGATCATATTATCTTGAAAAAATATTCGCCCGCATGTGCATTTTGCTCCAACGCCAGTGGAATAACGGTTTTCAAGGGTCGCAACATTTGCCGCGACTGCATGGCGGAATTGAGCGATATGCAGAAGAGCGCCCAATAAAACACGCATTGCTGCCGCTATTCGCGGCGGCTTTGCTTTGTTAAAGAATATGCCGCGCGGCTGCCGATAAGAACCGTGCGGCATATTTTCTAAGGCTATTTGCTTCGGCTGCTCTTCCCTTGCGTTTGCAGCCGGAATATGGTATAATACAAATAAGACGCAATTGCGGCTCACCGAAAGGAGGCGGATCGAATTGAACCAACGAACGTTGCGGGAGCAGCTCAACTACTCCGACCGCTTGAAAGCCGTTACCGGCGAGCTATGCGTGACGCAGGCGCAGCTCGCCAAAGCGATCAGCAAGGATCAGAAAACCGTCAGCCGCTACATTAACGGTGAAACTTATCCCGCAGGCTGCATTGCGGAGATAGAGGAATACCTGCTCAGCCGCTGCTGCCTTGAAGACGTTGGTTTTCTGCATATCCCGTCAGAGGAGTTTGACGGGCTTTTTTCCGATATATACGATTTTCTTCAGGACAACGGCATACGCGAGACCGCCCTTGCTCAAAAGATCGGCATATCCCAAAAGACCCTGAACAACTACCACAACCGCCGTTTCAATAAGGGGCGGCCCGTTATGGTCTCCACCGAAACGCAGTACAAAATAGTCGACGCTTTTATGGATTACGACAGGGAGCTTCTTGACAAGAGTAATAACGAATATAATGCAATATGGCGTAGATTGTCGGCTTACTGTTACGGCGGAAAGCTCCAATCCGTGAGCGATACGTGGACGTATCTTATCGACAGTCTCAGGGCGGGACGCGGCAATTTCTTCGTCTATGAGGCGGATAAGCTGGAGCTTATTTTCTTCTATCTCGGTAAAATGACCGCGCTCTTAAACGATATCTTTCAATACGTCATAGAGCATCCGACAACAGACCCGAGCTGCATTCCGACCGACCGCATAGCCTCGATCGAGTTCCTTAGGGAGTTTCGGAATGATTACAGCGAGCTGATAGGGTCTGTTCTTTCGGCGGCGGATACAGCCGGCTTCTTTGGCGGATACTGCACGGATCTTCTCTTCGAGGATACGGAACGGTACATAAAAATATTCGACACCTTTTCAGAACGTGAGAAAAACGAGACGGACTTACTGCTGCGCTCTGTTTTCAACAGCAAGAAAAAACGTATCGTCTATATGCAGGAATATTTTTCGGAAGCGCGTTTATTCCACGATAACGACTCTTATATGCCCGAGGAGGACTTGACATGCCTTGAACCGCAGGGTGAAAAGCTGACCGATGAAGAAGCGGACGCCTTGACGGAGCTTTTCGCCGCACAGCACGCCGGGTGGCGGAGCGAGATACTGAGCAGCTTCAACGCTTTCTTCGGGCGGCTTTGTACCGGCGATCGCGATGCCGTAACTGAAATGAGACGCCGGCTGCTTGATATTACTTACGACAACAGACGGAAGTTCGTTTCGTTATTTGAAGGCGATATTTTAAACGGTCTCTGGAAAACCTGCTGCGGGAGAAGCCGAGAGAGCTTTGAATATTTATACGGCACTTTTTCCGAGTATGTGTCGCTGATAGCTTTTTCGGCGACAGCGAACGGAATGTTCTGTGACTGCAAAGCCTCGGAGAGCGAAATAAAGCTGTTCCGAAAAAAGGCGGGATATCTGTGCCGCAGTGAAGAGCCGCTGTCTGTAATGAGAGAAAGACTGGAGTTTGCACCGCTTGACTGGTACGCGAATATGCTTATAGATATAGCGTTCCTAAAGGGTATGGATCTTCGGGAAATCCTGTCGGGCGAAAACGGCACGCCCGGTGATATGGATGAGTATGTGAAGAAAAAGGGGCTGTAACATTATATTAAAATATCTCCGCACTGTTTTGGTGCGGAGATTTAGTTTTGTATATGTCTATATATTACTTGAGTGCCTTAAAATTACTAAAACATCTATTCCCGAAACAGGTAGCGTTTTGCTTCGCGATGAGCTATAATAAAACCACAGAAACGAAAAGGAGGACAAAACAATGAATGATATCGGAATGTTATGCGAGGCTCCCGCGTATCTTTACAACGGCTCCAAGGGGGTTGCGACGGTGCCGCTGAGCAGCGACTTTCTCAGCAGCGGGACAGTCTTTATAGACGAGCCCATCACCGCCGATTCCGCCAACAAATTTCTGAGGGAGATGATGTACCTCTCGCGGAGGAACGAGCCGGTGCGGCTGATCATTAACTGCCCGGGCGGCGAGGTAAACGCGGGGCTGCTGATGTACGACGTCATTAACGGCTTTAGCGCTCCCTTAGACGTCTACTGCGCGGGGCAAGCGGCGAGCATGGCGGCGGTGCTTTTCGCCGCGGGCAAGCCCTCGCACCGCTTTATACTGCCGCACAGCCGCGTGATGATACACGAGGTATTGGCGGGCGGTAACATAAGCGGCTCGGCGACCTCCATCTCTAAGATCTCCAGATCGATCATGGAGGTGAGAGATCTGGTCAACTCCATTCTTGCGGCGCACACCGGAAAGACCGTCGAGCAGATAAATACCGCGACCTCCTTTGACAACATTATGAATGCCAAGGAGGCGGTGGAGTTCGGCATTGCCGACAAGATAGTTACGAGCGTAAGCTTCTGAGTAAGGAGGTAAAGATATGTACGGCAATAAAAAATTCGCGCTCCCGGACAGCGCCGAAAGAGCGGGCGAGGAGTTCAGAAACAGCTCCCTGTTGATCGCCGAGGGCTGCGCCTACTCGCTGGACGACTTCAGGACAAAGCTCAATAATAACGTTCTGATAGTGGGCGGCAGCGGCTGCGGAAAGACGCGGAACATAGTTATCCCCAATATTTCCCAATGCGCGGGCAGCTACGTCGTGTCCGACCCCAAGGGAGACTTGTACAAGAAGTACAAGGGCTATCTGCGCAAAAACGGCTATGACGTAAGAGTGATCAACTTCGCTCACCCCGAGCTGTCCGACAGCTACAATCCGCTGCACTACATCAAGTCCACTCAGGATATCGTCAAGTTCTCATCCCTGTTGGTGAACGACGCGCGCTCTGCCGCAAGCAAGGCTGATCCGTACTGGGATCTCATTTCCGCGACGCTGCTGTCTGCGGTCATCGGTATGCTGAAAGAGGAGAAGTACCGCTCATGCACATTCAAGGACATTCTGACCATGGTCAGGGGCGGGGTGCGCGACAATGAGGACAAGCACGTATCGGCGCTCTCGGTGCTGTTTGAAAGGCTGGAGGCAAAAAATCCGGACAGCTGGGCGTGCGCGCAGTTCAAGGGCGTGAACGCCGCTCCCGGCACGACATATAATTGTATACTCAGCACTCTCAGCGCTAAATTCGCCAAGCTCGACAGCAGCGAGCTGCACAAGATGATGAGCGGAAAGCGCTTTGACTTTTCCTCGATAAGCCGCCGCAAGACCGCCGTATTCGTCATCGTCAGCGACACCGACCGCACTATGGACACACTCGCGAACATCTTCTTCACCCAAGCCATAAATGCCCTCTGCGACTTCGCCGACACGGGCTGCAAAAATAACCGTCTGCCTATCCCCGTAAGATTTATATTAGACGACTTCGCGACCAACTGCCGTATAGACGAATTTCCGCGTATAATCTCCTCCATTCGCTCGAGGGGTATCTCGGTGATGCTTATGATACAGTCCGAGGCTCAGCTGCGTCAGGGCTACGGTGCGGACGCGGCGACCATCATCTCCAACTGCGACACCTACGCCTATATCGGCGGCAACGACGTTGAGACCGCGGAAAGCATCAGTATCCGCTCCGACCGCCCCCTGACGGAGGTGCTGTATATGCCCGTCGGAGATTGCATGGTGTTCAGACGCGGTTCAAAACCCGTCTGCACCAGGATACTCAACGGCGGGGAATATATCAGGAAAATGGAAGCCGCCATGCAGCGGTGAGCATTGTACGGTACAGAAAAAAGGTGTCGAGCGGCTGCGTTCGACACCTCAATTCTTTGTAAATACTTATCCGGGTTACTTCTTTTTCCTCTTATTCTTATTCGTCAGTTTCAACGCCGCGATAAGAGCCGCTGCCGTGACGGCAAGCACTGCCATAACGATGATTATCCACATTACCGCACTGCTGCCCGACTTTTCCTTTTCGGAGCTGTCGGTCTTGCTTGTGTCGGCGGTTTGGCTGCTGTCGGACGGGTTTTGTTCGCTGCCGACATTCTGTCCGTTGTTGTCGGCGGGCTGACCGTTACCGCCGCTGTTGTCGGACGGATCGCCGTTTGACATATTCGGCGAGCTGCCCGAACCGTTGGGGGAGTTGCCGTTAATGGAGCCCGGTAACGATATATTGTCGCCGCCGTTATCGCTGATGCCGTAATCGTCGGTACCGGAGGGGGCATTGTTGGACGGAGTTAGCATACCGATAGCGTTCTCAAGCACCAGCAGAGCCTCGTCTACCTCGTCCTGTGTAGACCCTACGTTTGAGAGCACAGCCTTAGCCTTGTTCAGTGCTTCGATCAACGTGCCGTAGCTGTCCTCGGTGTAGTTGCCGCGTTTATAGCCGTCCGCTCTTTCGACAGCTTCTGCCAGCGATGATGTGTCAGCAGGCTCAACGGGCACGAAAGCGGGTTCGTTGGGTTCGCCGGGTTCGGTCGTCTCCCAATAGCTTGGCGAGCTCGAGGGAGTTGACGAGGCGGAGGGGGCTGATGAGGACGGTTGTGACGACGGTACGGATGAAGTTGATGATGACGACGGTGAAGAAGGCAAGTCGGGCGGGAGCGGTTCGGGAGCGCTGCCCGTAGAGATCGTTACCGAGCCCGGATATACAATGTCGTCGTCCGGGGTCACGAGCTCGCTTCCGCGTACAAACTTTATCGAGCCCTCCTCGACCTTGACAGCCGCCGAAACGTCTTTGCCGTCGATCTTTATCTTGCCGACCTTGAGCGGCGAAGTACCCGAAAAGAGCGCCTTTGTGCCCGCAAGGTAAACTGTGAGCACGCCTGTATCGCTGTGGTAGCGGCTTTCAACTATTTTCGCGGGCAGTCCGCCGTCCGGGATAAACTCGATATCCGCGCTGTCCGAGCTTAGCGTGATGACGAGGGATATCTGCATTGAAGCTATCTTCTCGGCGGCAGCCTGCGGGAAATCCATAACGAGCTGCGCCTCGCTGCCATTTGCGGTGAGTTCGACAGTCTGTGTAGAGGACGCCGCGAAAACGCCCGTTCCAAGCGCCATTACACAGCATAAAAGCGCCGTGATGACCGCGATAAGTCTTGCCCCTTTTGCGGGGAGTTTAAAATTGTACATATTTATCTACCGATCCTTTCCCGATATTCCGTATACTCTAGGAATTGCTCCCGAGAGTGATATCCGGAATATCGTAGGGGATATCGATAAAGAACGAGTCGCTGACAAGTCTCTCGCCCTCGTTGGTGAGCGCGTTGTTTACGCGGTAAAGCTCGGCGCGTACCTTGGTCAAGCCGTCCAGCGCCGTCGGGTCTGTCCAGTATATCCATGTGCCGTCGGAAACGTTCTGGATAAGTCCGCTGCCCGGGTCGTCGGCGAGTATTATCTGCGCCGCGTTCAGGCTGCCGTCCTCGGAAATGCTTCCCACGACGCTGCCGTTCTGATCGAACAGCATTACAACGTTGTAAGCAGGGCTGCCCTTATAAGAGCCCGTAAATATCAGCGAGCCCGCGGGTATTACATTGCCCTCGCCCTCTGCAAATCTGTAATCGTCGGTGAGTATGCCGACAGCAACGGTGCCGTCGCCCGCGCGCCTGAAGTCAACATTGTCTCCAGTCACGCCAAGCAGATCGAATTCCGCAATGGATATCTCTGCGGCAGTGTTGATAACAAGCTTCACCGCGTCGATCTTATAGGTGCTTACATACTTCCTGTCGGCGTTCTCGAACCATACCGTCCTGCTGCCGTCGAGCGTGCCGTTTGCAGCCTCGCGCCATGTACCGTTCTCGCGTACCATAAGCGTATAGCTTACGGCGCTGTCCGAGACGTACTTGAAGCCCGAAACGGTCTCCTGTCTGTTCAGCTCGAACAGTATCTCTGCGCCCGCGGAAGCCGTGCCCGTGTACACTGTGCCCGAATTGCCGTCTATCGCGAGGACAACGGGATCGCCCGGCTTGGAGTCGCAAGGATCGTTGTCATCGCCCGGTGCCGCCTCAGCAGCTGCCGCGGTAACGCCCGAAGCGCTAGCCGTCCAGCTGCTCTTGTTGAGACTTCCGTCGTCGGTTATCTTGATAGGCTCGAGCGCTGTCGGAGCGGAGCGGTAAAGATACTTATCAACGACAACTATCTCGTATGTCACCACGCGGTTGTTAAGTCCCGCCGCGTAGTCCGTAAATTTATTTCCCGTGGTGAAGCCGACAGCCTCGCGCTGAACGCGTCCCTCCGACGTCGTGCAGCGTACTATCTCAAAGCCGAGAATCTCGTCCTCGGGAATATTCGCGCTTTCAAGCGTGAAGTTGATCTGATAAGCGCTTCCGTTGGCGGGCACAGCGGAGGTGCCGTCTCCGACCGCGTTCACGTCGCCGTATGTGCCGAGGTAGCCGCCGTATGGGTTGTTCATGCGGTAAACTCGCGAATCGTCGTCCGCGTAGTATATAGCGCGCGTTTCCTTGGGGAACTGGCTCGCGTACTGCACGGTGGTGCTGTCGGGGAGCTTGCCCCAGCGCTCAAAGAATTCGAGTACGTTCTTTTCGGCTGCCGCGCAGGCAAGCCTCATAAGGCACTGATCGGTGCCGCCGCTCAACGTGAGGGCGATCCCGTCGGGAGCGGGAGCGTTCGCCGGAGTGCGCGCGTAGGAATCAACTCTCGCGTAGAACAGGCTTTCAAGCTGCTCGGAGCGGTCGTCGAACGTCTTGTAGTTGTACTCTTCGTCGTAAGCCGCATGGAGCTGCCAGTACATACCGAGCTGCGTCGCAAGATTGGACGAGCTGCCCAGAGTGCGCGAGGTCACCTTGTCGTAGATGTTCTTGTACTTGAAGCGCATTCCGGAATTGCTGTCCTTAGCCTGCGCGAGCTGTGCGAAGTAGTTGTTGGTTATCTCGGGAACGGCGTAGCAGCCCTGGTTTATGCAGTGCCCTATCTCATGAGCGATACCCCAGCCGAAATAGCTGCCGCTCACGTACTTGCCGTTTTCATCAAACTTTACGGAGCCGCTTGAGAGCATACCCGAGCAGGAGCCCCATTCGATGCCTATGTGGTTGCCAGCGGCATACATAAACGCATTTTCGAACATTCTCTGATAACGGATATTAAGGTGTCCCTTCGGGAAGCGGTTTATTGCCTCGGACGCGTTTTTGTTGAGCCCCTTGTGCTGATAGAACAGATTCATCATCTCTTCAACCGCGTCAAGCGAGGTGACGGCTTTTGCCGCTCTCTCCGCTGCGCCGCCCGAGCCCGCACCCGCGAGTATCCGCGCCGCGGGAAGCGACAGCAGCATATCATCGAGCAGTATATCCGAAGCGCCGAGAATGCAGTTCTGCGCCTCATAATCGTATTTACTCACGTTTCTGTTGGAGGAAGCCGCGTGATTTTCCGCGTGGAGGGTCTCCAGACTTGCAACATAATGCGCAAGCTCTGCCATATAGACCTCCGTCCTCTCCAGCTTCTCCGATTCGTCGGAAACGCCGTACAGGTCGAGTATCGGCACTTTAACGCCGCCGCTTACGCGCACGGCATAACGGTCGTTCGCGTTGCTGCCCGTGTACTGAACGTACAGAGCGCCGCCCGACTCCTTATCGATCGACCAGAGCTTCGGGATAGTGACGACGTTGGAGCCGACCTTTAGAGTTGCAACGACCTTTGCCAGCGAGCCCGACTCCGCGTGATACTGAGTAGCGACAAGCTGGAGGTTAGTGCTATTTCCCGTTTTCTTGGTGTTATGACCGACGTAGACAGTCACGGTATCGCCCGCCGCCGCGGTCACGCCGATAGGCTGCCATGCGTTCAGACCGCTGAAGCCCCTGCCGACGTCATTGGTCGTGATGGAGTTGTGGATATAAACGGGAGCGTTCAGATTTTTGCAGTTGAGGATATCCTCGGCGTTTTTCAGTTCCCTTTCGAGCAGCTCTCTGTCGGGATTGAGCTCGCCGCAGGCGGGGTCGGGGGTGTTGATGCGCGTTCTGAGCGCGTCAATATCCGCCTGAGTAACGTCGTCCCTCAGCACGAGATGCAGATCGTCCGCGTACAGCGCCATAATGTCGTCCGCGGTGGTATCGTAGCGGTAGAAATACACCTCCGCAACGTTGATCCTGCCGCTTGCCACATAGTTGGCGAGCGCTATCTGAATACGCTTTGCTGTTATCTTGGAGGGGAGGCTGATCTGAAAATACTTGCGTCCCTCGCTGTCAAACTTCTTGGAAACGTTAAGTCTGCCGAGCGCGATCTTGTTGCCGTCCTCGTCCCAGTAGTTGACGCGCGTATAGAAAAACTCGGGAGAGCCGCAAACGGATTCGTACAGCGCGATACGCTGCATATCGTAAGCCTCGTCAAACTCGTAGTACAGACCGTGGTCTCCGATACTGTTGTAGCCGCCGTCGTCCCATGTGCCGCGGTAGTAATATGAAGCCGGGTCGTGGTCAACGGTGCCCCACGCGGTGCCGGATTCCTCATCGAGAGCGCTGTCGATCATCTCGCCGTAATAGCGCGCCGCTTCGATGATATGCGCGCTCTTTTCGCCTTTGTCGCCGGTGTTGATAAGGTTGTATTTCGGCATTACGGGCGGATTCAGATCGGTGGTCTCCGCGACCGCCGACAGAGAAGCGCCGCTCTCACCGTGCTCATTCAGCGCGGTGACATAGAGAGTATACTCCGTCTTGTCCTCAAGGTCGGAGATAGTAAAGCTTGTAGCGGTGATGTCGGCAATCTTTGTATACTCGCCGGTGCCGACCTTCTTATAGTAAAGATTATACCAATCGGCGTCCTTGGTCTTTTTCCAAGACGCGTTTATGCTCTTGTAGCCGCCGACAGCGCTCAGTCCGTCGGGTCTCTGCGGTTTCTTGGAGGCTTTCGGGGTAGCGTCTGCCGTGTCGCTCCAGCCGCTTCTCCACGCGCCGTTCACGGAACGCGCTCTCGCGGTGTAGGTCGTGCCGTTGACAAGCTCCTTGCCGCCAAACGCAGAAACGCTCAGCGAGCTGCCCGTCACCCTGTGAAGCTCGGTACGGCTGCCGAGAGATATTTCGATCTCATAGCCCGTCACGTTCACGCAGGGCTCCCAATTGAGCACGAACCGCTTGTCGCCGGCGTCCGCGGAGAGGTTCTCCGGAATATCGGCGTCCGGTTCGGGTATCTTGTTCTCCATTCCGTTTACGAACTCCACGGAGGATATCTCGGCAAGCGTGCTGTCCTTGGTCATGCCGAATATTTTAAACGTTACCTTTTTAACGGCTATCTGCGAGCCGAGATTGATATGTATGTTTCCGTGCCTGTCGACCTCTACGGTAACGTCCTCGGTGTCAAGCAGATGATGCACGCCGTTCTCGACCAGCGCGGTCTGAGTCGCCTCAGCGCCGTATTCGTCGACATAATCGATATCCAATTCCGCCTTAGCGACGGGGTTGTCCTCGGAAACGGAAATAACGATGCCGTCCGCTTGGGAAGCCGCGCCTCTGTCGGTTATTTCAAATTCCAGTGAAACGGGGCTGCTGTCGGATATCACGCCGTCCCCGGGATACAGCTTCACGCCGCCGTCCTTGACAAACAGGCTGTCGAGGTCGCCCTCAATAAACGTTCCCTCGCCTACCGACGGTTCAATGACCGTCGACGGGATAATTGTTTCGGAGACAGACTGCGTGTTCTCGGTCACATTGTAGCCCTTTGCAAGGTATTCGAGGTCAACAAGATCGATTTCGCCGTCGCCGTTGAGATCGGCAAGCCCGTTCGCGCTGCCGCTGTCCACCGCGTCGGTAAGCTGCTGCCTGTCCTTGTCGTCGACCCTGCCGTCGTTGTTGGCGTCGCCGATGAGCAGTGTGCCCGGGTGCGCTCCCCTTTGGTAATCGATACCCTCCGCAAAGCCCGTCATCAGCTTGACGTTAGCCGCCTGACTGCCCACGTTCACGGTCTGAACATAATCCGCGAAGCCGTTGGCGGTCACTCTCAGCGTATACTCCCCCTGTGCGAGGTTGGTGAAGCACGCCTCTCTGCCGTCGCTGTCGCTGTCAAGCGTAATCGTCTGCTTGGAGTTCCCCGAAAGCTCGGCGGTGAAGTCCACGCTCCCCGCCATCGCGAGCGCGGGGGTGATCGAGACATTCACCTGTCCCGTGGGAGCGGCAGAGCCGAAGCTGTCTCCGCTCGCAGCGAAAACCGCGCAGTTAGTCTGTACCGCGAACATCAAGGCAGCCGCGGCAGACACCAGTTTTTTCACCCTGTGTTTCATAAATTCGTCCTTTCCCCATGGAGAGAAACGAGGGCATAAAAAATATAGCACGCCCGTTTCTCTTTTTTCTCTGTCGTGCGTTTGTCGTCTCTTTGTAAAGGGTCCAAAGAGGTATCGCAATGCGTTTTGAGCCTGTTTAGTATCTCGAGGCGCGCAGATTTCGCAGCGGATTTTGCGGATTTCGAGGCGTTTTTTCGCAGATGTACTTGATGTACTTCAAGAAAAAACAACGAAGAAATACGCAAAAGATGCAAGAAAGATGCGTGTCGAGAGATACTGAACAGGCTCTTATATCTACTGACCGACATTGCTTGTTAATAAAGTATTATATCACATTTTTTGACAAATTTCAATACGCAAAATGCACAAAATTTGGTTATTTTTTAATGCTGCCTCCACATTGCCCTGCGTCGAAAACAAGTATCCCGCAATGAAGCGGGGCAGCTGTACAAACGAAAAAGCGCCGCGTTTAATGCCGCGGCGCACTGCTGTTATTCTATCGCTCTTGACAGCGTTATTGCGAGTATATCCTCCGATGCGGGGTTCTTCATATAGTAGTTGGTTGTCTCGACGCGGCGGTAAACGCCGTCGTCGCCGAGCTGACGGGTAACGACCGCGCGCTCGCGCTGACCGCTTTCGTATGCCGTTATCTGATCCTGTACGTCAAACGTATCGGAGAAAAGCTGCTTGTCATCGGGGTGCATTGTAGACGCGCCGTGTACGATAAGCTCCGTGTACACGCCCGTAGACGGACAGGAGCGGGTTGAGAACTGCTCGTATGCCATCATGTAAAAGCTGTTGCGGCTGAGGTTGCTGAGTATTACCAGCGGATAACGCTTGAATACCGCGTTCAGCAGAAGCTGCGTCGCGCTCGCGGGCGGCAGCGTGAGCAGGATATCCTCGGTCTCGGGCATTTCGGCTGCGTTTTTCAGCGCCTCGCGGAAGTCCTCCTCGGGCATAGGTCTCGCGAACAGGAAGCCCTGTATCAGTTCGCAGCCGCAGGTGCGCAAAAATCCTAACTGTTCCTTTGTTTCAACGCCCTCCGCAACGGTGGTGAGCTTCAGGCGGTGAGCGAAATCGAAGATGCTCTCGAGCACTATGCGCTCCTTTTCGTCCTCGCAGTTGCCGCTGAGCAGTGACTTGTCTATTTTCAGCACCGACGCGGGAACGTCCTTGACGAAGGTGACCGACGACAGACCGCTGCCGGAGGCGTCACTGGAGATATCAAAGCCCGCGTCG
>CAMWVP010000095.1 GCA_947177735.1 uncultured Clostridia bacterium | reverse complement strand
GCCTATCTCTCAATATTTTTTTGCTTGTTTGTCCAATATCTATTGTAGCACAACAGCTTTATAAATAAAAATTTCCCAAAAACCCTTTACACGCCGCAAAAAAAGTGGTATAATAAATATGTATGATTATATACGGGCGTAAACCGCCCTAAAAATAGGAGGGAATACAAATGGGCAATTGCGCTATGACAATGACGCAGAAAATTCTCGCGAAGCACGCGGGTCTGGAGAGCGTTACCGAGGGTCAGCTTATCAGAGCAAAGCTGGATATGGTTCTCGGCAACGACATCACAAGCCCCGTGGCTATCAACGAGTTCAACAAGAACGGCTTTACGGGCGTGTTCGATAAGAGCAAGATCTCGCTTGTAATGGATCACTTCACGCCGAACAAGGATATCAAGGCGGCTATACAGTGCCAGCAGTGCCGCGGCTTCGCGGATAAGTACGACATCGTGAATTTCTACGATGTGGGCGACGTCGGCGTTGAGCACGCGCTGCTCCCCGAAAAGGGCTTGGTTATCCCCGGGGACTGCGTTATCGGCGCGGATTCGCACACCTGTACATACGGCGCGCTCGGCGCGTTCTCGACGGGCGTGGGCTCGACCGATATGGCGGCGGGCATGGCTACGGGCGAGGCATGGTTCAAGGTTCCGGGGGCTATCAAGTTCAACCTCACGGGCAAGCTCAACAAGTGGGTCAGCGGCAAGGACGTTATCCTGCACATAATCGGAATGATAGGCGTTGACGGCGCTCTGTATCAGTCGATGGAGTTCACGGGCGAGGGCTTGAAGAGCCTCTCCATGGACGACAGGCTCTGCATGGCGAATATGGCTATCGAGGCGGGCGCGAAGAACGGTATCTTCGAGGTGGACGAGGTAACTCTCGACTACGTAAAGGGCAGGACAGACCGCACCTTTGAAACGTTCAAGGCAGACCCCGACGCGCATTATAACCGCGTTATCGACATTGATCTGTCGGCGGTAAAGTCGACGGTAGCTTTCCCGCACCTCCCCGAGAACACCAAGACCATTGACGAGGCTGAAAAGCGGGAGATAAAGATCGACCAGGTAGTTATCGGCTCCTGCACCAACGGGCGTTACAGTGATCTCGAGGCCGCGGCGGCGGTCGTTAAGGGCAAAAAGGTGGCTAAGGGAGTACGCGCTATCGTTATCCCCGCAACTCAGCAGATATACCTCGACGCGCTCAGAAACGGGCTGCTTGAGATATTCATTGAGGCGGGCATGGTAGTCTCCGCGCCGACCTGCGGACCGTGCCTCGGCGGACATATGGGCATACTCGCGCCGCATGAGCGCGCCGTTTCCACGACCAACCGCAACTTCGTGGGCAGAATGGGCGACACGACCTCGGAGGTTTACCTCGCGAGCCCCGCAATAGCGGCTGCAAGCGCGCTGACGGGTTACATTTCTAACGTACAGGAGGGCTAAAGATGAAAGCACACGGAACAGTACATAAATACGGCGATAACGTAGACACGGACGTAATAATCCCCGCGCGTTATCTGAACACCTCCGACCACAAGGAGCTCGCCTCCCACTGTATGGAGGATATCGACAAGGATTTTGTCAAGAACGTCAAGGACGGCGACATTATCGTCGCGAATATGAACTTCGGCTGCGGAAGCTCCCGCGAGCACGCGCCTATCGCGATAAAGGCGAGCGGCGTGGGGTGCGTTATCGCGTCGACGTTCGCGCGTATCTTCTACCGCAACGCGATAAACATCGGTCTGCCGATACTCGAATGTGACGAGGCGGCAAAGGATATCGACGCGGGCAACGAGGTCGAGATCGACTTCGACACGGGCGTTATCACGAATATCACCAAGAACAAGACCTACAAGGCGCAGCCGTTCCCCGATTTTATCAAGGATATAATCAACAAGGGCGGTCTGCTGAACTCGCTCAAATAAGATGAGGATCGACATCAGACCTGCCGCTCTGCAAGACGTTGAGGGAATGGCTAGGGTGGTCGACAGCGCGTGGCGGACGAGCTATAAGGACGTTTTCTCGCCGGAGCAGATAGCCGCCTACACGGGCGAATACCGCCGACGGAGCTTCACCGAGCTTATCGAGAGCGGACGTGACGTGTTCGTGCTGCTCGCGGACGGCGAGGCGGCGGCGGTGTGCGCGGCGCAGACCTGCACCGAAAAGCCGTTTGAGGGGTACGCGGAGATCATGCTGCTGTACGTCGATCCCGAGTGGCAGCGAAAGGGCATGGGCAAGAAGCTGCTCTCGCACACGCTGCGGAAAATGCGCGGCAAGGGCTACAAGAGCGCTGTGCTCGACACCGCTGAGCTCAACACGCCCGCGCGGAGGTTTTATGAGAAATTCGGCTTCACCGAGCGGAAAACCCCCGTCAGCCGAAAGCTTGACGACGTAACGATGGTTATTTACACCATTGACTTTTGAAAGGAAATACGACTATGGAAAAGAATATCGCGGTCATAAAGGGCGACGGCATAGGCCCCGAGATCGTCACCGAGGCAATGAAGGTTCTCGACAAGATCGCCGAGAAATACGGTCACAAGTTCAACTACGAGCAGCTGCTGATGGGCGGCTGTTCCATCGACGCGAACGGCGTGCCGCTCACCGATGAGACTATCGCGCGCTGTAAAGCCGCCGACGCGGTGCTTATGGGCAGCATAGGCGGCGACACCACCACCTCGCCGTGGTACAAGCTCCCCGCGAACCTCCGCCCCGAGGCGGGTCTGTTGGGGCTCCGCAAGGCGCTCGGACTGTTCGCGAATCTGCGCCCGTGCCTGCTGTTCAAGCAGCTCTCGGACGCGTGTCCGCTGAAAAAGGAGATAAGCGCAAAGGGCTTTGATATGCTCATCATGCGCGAGCTGACGGGCGGTCTGTACTTCGGAAAGCGCTTCACCGAGGAGCGCGACGGCGTTATGGTCGCGGTCGATACTCTCGAATACAGCGAGCCCGAGATACGCCGTATCGCGAAAAAGGCGTTTGAGGTCGCAATGCAGCGCCGCAAAAAGGTGACGAGCGTCGATAAGGCGAACGTCCTCGACAGCTCGCGGCTCTGGCGCAAGGTAGTCGAGGAGGTAGCCAAGGAGTACCCCGAGGTAAAGCTCGAGCATATGCTGGTCGACAACAGCGCAATGCAGCTCGTCAAAGACCCCGCGCAGTTTGACGTTATGGTGACGGAGAATATGTTCGGCGATATCCTGTCGGACGAGGCTTCGATGATAACCGGCTCTATCGGTATGCTCGCGAGCGCGAGCATGAACGAGACGAGCTTCGGTCTGTACGAGCCGAGCGGCGGCTCCGCGCCCGATATCGCGGGTCAGAACAAGGCGAACCCGATCGCGACGATACTCTCCGCGGCAATGATGCTGCGCTATTCGTTCAAGCTCGACAAGGAGGCTGACGCGGTGGAGAGCGCCGTCAACGCCGTTCTTGAGGCGGGCTTCCGCACGGGCGATATCATGAGCGAGGGCATGACCCTTGTTTCCTGCTCGGAAATGGGTACGAAGATAGCGGAAAATATATAAATATGTGAAATTCGGCAGCCGTTAAGGCTGCCGAATTTTTTATTCTTTTTCATCAAGAATTATTACCTCGTGTTCTTTTTCAAACTTTTCAACGCGCCGTTTCATCATTTGTTCTAATTCTTTGTTAGCCGAACGTCCATTATACTCTGCTACATAGCGAAACTTAGCGAAAAGCTGGCGGTCTATACGCAATGTATATCTCAATAATTTATCGTCCATAGTGCCACCTTATCCTTTATTTTTCTTGTAAGGTCTAACATTATCTTCTGGTTCTACCGACTTCCCGATAGGGATCTTTTCGTTTTTATCCTCAAATTCTTTAATACTGTTACGGATGAGAATAAGAATATGGCTGTTTATAGAACGCCCCTCATAGTCCGCAACATAAGCTATTTTGTGTAACATTTCTTCTTCAATGCGAATAGATACGCTTTTTACTGCCATAATCCCGTCCACCCTTTAGTCATTATTTTTTTAGTGCTTCACTCATTATAAGCAGAGCCTCAGATTTTTCGTTTGACATAATGCGGAAGTTTTCAATCAGTTGTCGCTCTCTATCGGAAAGGTACATACATTCGCCCTCGTTAAAAAGCTCCGCAAGCGATACTCCAAGCGGAACAACCAACTTTTCGAGCGTTTCTATCGTAGGTTGACGAGTGCCCTCTTCAATTCCCTTTATGTGTTGACCGGAAATCCCTGTGATTTGATTTACTCGGTAGCGTGTAATACCTTTAGCTTCACGAATATCCATTATGCGCTTTCCTAAATTCATATTGCTCGCCCCTTTCTATAACTATTATAATATTTCTTAAAAAATAAAATAATATCCAAACGGGCTTGAAATTATATACTTATAGGTGTATAATGTATATACATAGATTAAGGAGGACAAAAAATGAAAGTAGCAGTAATAGGTTCAAGAGGGCTGATAGTAAACGACTTGGGGAAATATCTCCCCGAAAGCACTACCGAGATAATTTCGGGCGGCGCGAGGGGCATCGATACTTGTGCGCGTGAGTACGCGCTCGCGCACGATATCAAGCTGACGGAGTTCCTGCCCGAGTACGAAAAATACGGACGCTCCGCGCCGCTGAAGCGCAACATCACCATTATAGAAAACGCTGATATCGTGCTTGCGTTCTGGGACGGGGTCTCACGCGGAACAAAGTTTGTCATAGATAACTGTGAGCGCATGGGTGTGAGCGTTAAAGTGTACATATTGTAAAGCCGAAAATTTCGCTCGACTTCTATATTGCACGTTATTTAAGCCGTTTTACAGAAAAAAGCGGTGTCAAACATTTTTGCCCGACACCGATTTTTTTATTTCTTTTCCTTACCGCCAAGAACTATTTCACCGTTTTTCTTTTCAAATTCTTCGATACAATCTCTGATAAGGACGATAATTTGTCCGTTAGCGGAGCGGGCTTCATAATCGGCGATAACGTGCAGTTTATCAAGCATTTCATCGTCTATGCGAATTGAGAAATTTTTCATAGCCAAAAAACCTCCAAATTTATATAATTATGACTTTATTTTATATCTATTTTGTGGTATAATGTAAAAGGAGATTTAAATTAAATTTAAAATAATCTCATAACGAAAGGAAATTAAAATGAATGTAGCAATAATAGGAACATACGGACATCCGCTGCCGTTAGCCGATTTTAAAAGAATTCTCCCTAAGGGCAGGGGAACTAAGCTGATCATTGGAACAGAGGACCTTGTTGACCTCGAGATATGGGCTTACGCGGACGAGCACAGGCTCAATTATTTGAGGATAGTGCCTAAAGGCACGGTTATCGAGAATATCCGCAATATCATACAAGACGCGGAAAAGGTGCTCATATTCTGGGACGGCGAATCCGAAAAAACCGCGGCGGCAATAAAGGAATGTATGGCGATGAAAAAGGATTTCACCGTTTATACGACCTTTAAAAAGTTTTGAGTGGTAATTTTATACAAAAATTCCACACTTCCGGAAAAGATAATGTACAAAATCCTTAATTTGAAAAAATGCTTGAAAAAAAGCGTGTTTTGCGTTATACTTATATTATGTAGTACTATATCTTGAAAGGAGAAAAAATATGTACAACGATCTGGTAGATACGATTGGATTTCTGGGCGGCTTCGACAAGGAGGTCGCGGACGCGATGGGACTGGAGCTCTCCCGTCAGAAGCGCAACCTCGAGCTTATCGCGAGCGAGAACATCGTTTCCCCCGCGGTAATGGCGGCTATGGGCAGCGTGCTCACGAACAAGTACGCGGAGGGCTATCCCGGCAAGCGCTACTACGGCGGCTGCGAGGACGTGGATATCGTCGAGAATATCGCGATCGAGCGCGCTAAGAAGCTGTTCGGCGCGCAGTTCGCGAACGTTCAGGCACACTCCGGCGCACAGGCGAACACCGCCGTTTATGTGGCTCTGCTCCAGCCCGGCGATACCGTTATGGGTATGAGCCTCGCGCACGGCGGCCACCTCACGCACGGCTCTCCCGTAAATATTTCGGGTAAGATCTACAACTTTGTTTCCTACGGCACAAACGACGACGGCTTCATCGATTACGAGGAGCTGTACAAGCAGGCTAACAAGTGCAAGCCCAAGCTTATAGTTGCGGGCGCGTCCGCTTATCCGAGAGCGCTTGACTTCGTAAAGCTCTCCGCTATCGCGAGAGCTGTCGGCGCGTACCTGATGGTAGATATGGCGCATATCGCGGGACTTGTCGCTTCCGGTCAGCACCAGAGCCCCGTACCCTACGCCGATATCGTTACGACGACCACGCACAAGACCCTCAGAGGTCCGCGCGGCGGTCTTATCCTGACAAACAACGAGTATCTCGCGAAGAAGATCAACTCCGCTATTTTCCCCGGAACTCAGGGCGGTCCTCTCATGCACGTTATCGCTGCCAAGGCGGTTTGCTTTGGTGAAGCGTTAAAGCCCGAGTTCAAGGCATACGGCGAGCAGATCGTCAAGAACGCAAAGGTGCTCGCGGACACTCTGCTCGAAAAGGGCTTCGATCTCGTTTCGGGCGGCACCGATAACCACCTTATGCTCGTTGACCTCCGTCCGTTCGGTATCACGGGCAAGGAGTTGGAGACTCACCTTGACGAGGTATATATCACCGTCAACAAGAACGCTATCCCCAACGACCCGCAGAAGCCCGCGTTTACGAGCGGCGTGCGTATCGGCACTCCCGCGGTAACTACCCGTGGTCTGAAAGAGGACGATATGAAGATCATCGGCGAGTGCATTTACCTCACCGCCAAGGACTTCGAGAACAGCGCCGAAAAGGTTCGCGGAATGGTCACCGAGCTTACAAAGAAGTACCCGCTTTACGAATAATGAACTACAACGAAAAAACGCTTGACGGCGGCAAGCCCTTTGACTGGGGCAGGACTTCCGAGGACTACGCGAAATACCGCGACATATACCCGCGCGAGTTTTACGAGAAGATAATCTCGCGCGGACTGTGCGTAAACGGTCAGCGCGTGCTCGACCTCGGCACGGGAACGGGCGTTATCCCGCGGAATATGTACCCATACGGCGCGAAATGGACGGGCACGGACATCTCCGAAAATCAGATCGCGCAGGCGAAGCTTCTCTCGGAGGGTATGGACATTGACTATTACGCGGTGTCCGCCGAGGAAGCCGACTTCCCCGACGGCACGTTTGATGTGATAACCGCCTGTCAGTGCTTCTGGTACTTCGATCACGAGCGCATACTCCCGAGCCTATGCCGAATGTTAAAGCCCGGCGGCAGGCTGCTGGTGCTCTATATGGCGTGGCTGCCGAACGAGGACAGGATAGCGGGGGAGAGCGAGCGCCTTGTGCTGAAATACAGCCCCAAGTGGAGCGGCGCGGGCGAGACTGTCCACCCGATATTTATCCCCGAATGCTATTCCGACAGCTTCAGGCTCGTCTATCACGAGGAATATCCGCTGCTCGTGCCGTTCACGCGCGAGAGCTGGAACGGCAGAATGAAGGCGTGCAGGGGAGTGGGCGCGTCGCTTTCCGAAAGCGAGATAGAGCAGTGGGAGCGCGAGCATATGGCAATGCTGCTCGAAAAGGCTCCCGAAGAGTTTAATGTCAAGCATTACGCGGCTATCGCGGAGCTTGAAAAAATGCAGTAAAATGCAGTGATTTGAGAGGATAAAAAAATGGCAACTTTAAAAAATACGGAAGTGTTGTACAGAGAGTACAACGAAGTAGCCCCTATCGGGCTTATCGCAATGCGCGGCACGGAGACGCTTGCCTCGCGCATAAACAATTACCTTATCCGCTGGGCGGACAGAAACGGCAGACCCCATCAGGATTTCATAATCGAGAACGAATGCCCACGCTTTTCCTCGGGCGACGCAAAGGGACTTATCAAGAGCACCGTCCGCGGCAAAGACCTCTTTATCCTCATCGACGTTGGCAATTACAGCTGCTCCTACAAGTTTTTCGACAAGGTGAACCATATGTCGCCCGACGACCACTATGCCGACTTAAAGCGCATTATACAGGCGGCGAGCGGCAAGCCCCACCGTATCAACGTAATTATGCCGCTGCTCTACGGTGGACGTCAGCACAGGCGCTCCTACCGTGAGTCGCTCGACTGCGCGTTTATGCTCCAGGAGCTGCGCGATATGGGCGTTGAGAACGTCATCACCGTTGACGCTCACGACCCGCGCGTATGCAACGCTATCCCGCTTATGGGCTTCGATAACGTTATCCCGTCGTATCAGGTGCTGAAATCCATGTTCGCGGCGTTCCCCGATCTCGTTATCGACAAGGATCACTTTATGGTCATCAGCCCCGACGAGGGCGCGCTCGCGAGAAATATGTTCTACGCGTCCGTGCTCGAGGTCGAGATGGGAATGTTCTACAAGCGCCGCGATTACGCGACGATCGTCAACGGACGCAACCCGATAGTCGCTCATGAGTACCTCGGCACGGACGTCAAGGGTAAGACCGTATTTGTTGCCGACGACATCATCTCCTCGGGCGAGTCCATGCTCGATATCGCAAAGGAGCTTAAAAAGCGCGAGGCTAAGCGCTTCTTCGCGTATGCGACCTACGGCATTTTCACGAACGGTCTCGCCGCGTTCGACAAGGCTTACGAGGAGGGTATGATCGACGCGGTGTTCAGCACCAACCTCACCTACCGCACTCCCGAGCTGCTTGAGCGCCCGTGGTACAAGGAGGTAGACGTATCGAAGTACATCGCGTACTTTATCGCTTGCATAAACCACGACACCTCGATAAGCAACGTTATCGATTCGCACGAGAAGATAAAGACGCTCCTGCGCGAGCACAGAGGTCTGTAATATGCCGTTAGCGGATAAGATCAGACCCGCCGCGCTGGACGACGTTGTGGGGCAGACACACCTTATCGGCGAGGGGAAACCCTTGCGGCGCGTTATCGAGTCGGGGAAGATACCGAATATGATCTTCTACGGTCCCTCGGGGGTCGGCAAGACCACCGTCGCGCGCATTATCGCGGAATCGGCGAATATGCGGCTTCACAAGCTCAACGGCACGTCCGCCTCTACAGCCGACATAAAGGGGATTGTTTCCGAGATAGACACGTTTCTCGGCTGCAACGGGATTCTGCTCTACCTCGATGAGATACAGTACCTCAACAAAAAGCAGCAGCAGAGCCTGCTCGAATACATTGAGGACGGCAGTATAACGCTTATTGCCTCCACGACCGAGAACCCGTATTTCTACGTTTACAACGCTATTCTCTCGCGGAGCACGGTTTTTGAATTCAAGCCCGTAATGCCCGATGAGATGGAAAAGGCGGTGCGCCGCGGCTTCGCCGAGATCGGCAGGGAGAACGGCACCGAGTACGAAATATCCGACGATGCGGTGAAGTACATCTGTCACGGCGTCGGCGGCGATGTGCGCAAGTGCCTGAACACCGTGGAGCTGTGCGCGCTTTCGGCAAAAGAGGGCAGGGTAGACCTCGAGATCGCGCGGGAGCTTACACAGCGCAGCAATATGCGCTACGACCGCGACGGCGACCAGCATTACGATCTGCTGTCGGCGCTCCAGAAGTCAATACGCGGCTCGGACGAGAACGCGGCGCTCCATTACGCGGCGAGGCTCATCGACGCGGGCGATATCATCTCGCTGTCGAGACGGCTGCTCGTCATTGCCTGCGAGGACGTAGGTCTTGCGTATCCGCAGGCTATCCCGATAGTCAAGGCGTGCGTTGACAGCGCCATGCAGCTCGGTCTCCCCGAGGCGCGTATTCCGCTCGGCGACGCGATCGTTCTGCTAGCGACCTCGCCGAAGTCCAATAGCGCGTATCTGGCAATGGACGCGGCTCTCGCGGACGTTCGCAACGGCGCGACGGGCGACTTCCCGCGACACCTCCAGAACGTCCACTGCGACGGCGCGGACGCGGAGGTGCGCGGTCAGCATTACCTTTATCCTCACGACTTCCCGAACCATTATGTTAAGCAGCAGTACCTCCCCGACAACCTCAAGGACAAAGTGTACTATCGGTTCGGCGACAACAAGCTTGAGCGCGCCGCGAAGGAGTACTGGGAGAAGATAAAGTGAATATTACAATGCGGTGTCGTGCATCTTTGCCCGACACCGCATTGTTTTTATACCGCAAACGCAATTCCGTGCGGTTTAGTTATTCGGAGATCATTCGCAGAGCCATCTTAAAGCCCGCGTAAAAAAGGCGCTTTTCGTTTTCGATACACAGCTCGAAGTACGCGCTCTCAAAATATTCGATATCCTCCGCCGACATCTCAAATCTTTCTTCGATCTCCGTCAGCTTCAGGTTGTCACGCGCGGACGGCTCGGGCGGTTTCACGCTCAGTTTGCCCTCGCAGTAGTCCTCATAAATTTGCCGTATTATACTCATTTTTGACCTTCCTTTCAAAAAATACTTGACAAGAAGCCTCATCCAATGGTATAATGTATTTTGGATGGGTTTTCCCGTCTGTTGTCTGTAAACCGTTGCCGTTTTTTCAAGGGGGGCAGCGGTTTACTTGTTTAATTTTTTATTGACCTCGCTGATACCCTGACGGACTATCTCGCTCCGCGTAGTTTTTTTCTTTTCGGCACATTTATCAAGAGTTTCCAAAGTTTCTCTGTCAATACGTATCTGTATGCGGATATCCTTGGGGTTATCGCTTTTTGGTCTGCCTGTTTTCGGAGACAAGCCTTATCACCTCACTTCCCGTACCAACAATATTACACACCTGTACCGACAAAAAGTCAATAGGTTTTTCAAAAAATCCGCTATTATGACCTTCCTTTCAAAAAGTACTTGACAAGAAAGCCTATCCGATGTTATAATAAATTTCAGACAAGGGCTTACTTGTCTTACGGGAAAGAGCGTTGTTTTCGTTTGCGGCGGTGACGACGCTCTTTTTATTTTTCAGATAAAAGCAGCTTTATTGCCCGACGAATTGCTTCTCCTCTTGTAATGCTCCTTTTTTCGCAATATTCCCGAAGTTTTTTTTCGGTTTCTTCGTCAAGCCGTATGCTGTAACGAATATGCTTGGGCGCGGCTGCTTTTGGTCTGCCCGTTTTCGGTGACATATTTCCACCTCACTTTCTGTCACACTTATATTATACATTATGCGTGGCAAAAAGTCAATAGGTTTTTCAAAAAAACTGCTATGTTTTTCCAAGAATTCCATATTATTCACCAAATCCCCCAAAAAAACATAAAATTTACCAGCGGCAATATATTGCCCGAATAATTCAGAAAGGAAGATCTTATGGATATAATCAAATCTCCGAAGCGCGTCGGGTACGCATTTGTGCCCATGCAGCGCATGGAAAAGGTCTACTCGCCCAACAAAGCAATGCGGGCGGGCACGATTTTCCCCGAGCTCAACATCACCATAGACGAGTACGAGAGGGGGCTGTACAATGGCAAATAATATGAACCGCCGCCCCTCGGGCAACTTTGGCAATATGCATAACAATATGCACACAATGCCGAATACGACCCGTAACAGCAACAACAACGGCAGCAACGGCAATAACGACGCAAGCTGCGAGGAGCTGCTTCACGCCATTATGGAAGCGGATTTCTTCGCTCAGGATCTCAAGCTTTATCTCGACACCCACCCCGACGATACCCGCGCGGTCGAGATGTTCCGCGAGGCTGTCAAGCAGACTGCCGCTTGCCGCGCGGCTTTCGAGGACTCGTTCTATCCCCTTACCGCCGCAAGCGCGGGAATGAACGGAACATGGGATTGGCCCGAAGGCGTTTGGCCTCCGTTTAACTAAGGAATGAGGTGAAGTTATGTTTATTTTTGAGAAAAGAACTCAGATACCCGTTTGCATCAAGAACAGAAATCCGCACCTCGCAAGCATTATCCTTTCGCAGTACGGCGGTCCCAACGGCGAGCTTTCGGCGTCTCTGCAATACCTGTCACAGCGTTTTACTATGCCCGACAACAAGGGCAAGGCGCTGCTTACGGATATCGGTACGGAGGAGCTTGCGCACCTTGAGATCATCGGCAGTATCGTCGGTCAGCTCACCGACGGCGAGGGCGCGAGGAGCTTCGACAAGTACGGCAACGGCTCTTACTATGTCGATCACGGAAGCGCGGTATTTCCCGTAAACGCCGCGGGTCAGACATGGAACGCGGCTTATATCCAGGCTATGGGCGATCCTATCGCCGATCTTGTGAACAACATGGCTGCCGAGCAGAAGGCGCGCGCGACTTACGACAATATTCTCCGTCTCAGCGACGACCCCGATGTCAACGAGGTCATCAAGTTCCTGCGCGAGCGCGAGGTCGTACACTTCCAACGTTTCGGCGATACGATCCTTACGAAGTTAAGCAGATTAAATGCAAAAAACGCGCATGTTTTTCAAAAACAAGCGCGTATTTTGTAATATCAGACCGTAGCTTCATTTCCCTTGAGTATCATTTTTATCGCGCCGCTCTTGAAAAGCGCGACTGCGCCGATCGTCGTGAATATCAGCTCGGGGAGCATATAGCAGGCGTTATATGCCATACTGTACAGCCAGGGATTGTTGATCTCGATAACATCCCACAGCATTCCCACGGAGGCGAATACCGCTGCGCCGCTTATGACGTGCATAACGTAGCGAAGCGTGATCGCCATTACCGTGCCGCCTATCCAGCCGCTCATCCCCCTTTTGCGGAACAATCCCGCAAGTCCGAGTACCGTAAACGCGCCGATGTAATCAAAGAAAAAACAAGCGGCAAGCATTGTGGGAGTAAGCCCCCAGCCGAGTACTTCAAACATACCAATTACAAGCTGTACGACCGAATAAACGAACGAGCACGCCAGACCGCTTTTTACGCCGTTTCTTATGCTGTTGACGACTATCGGCAGCATTGACAGCAGCGTGATAGAGCCGCCCCACGGCAGCTTTAGGAACGGAATAAAATTCGATAACAGGCTTAATCCTGTCGCCAGCGCGACCATTACCGCGCCCTCCACCATAACAAGTATCTTACTTCTTTCCATTGTTTCTTCTCCTTTATTATGAAAATTGAGAAAAGAAAAACGCCCGAGCGAACTCGGACGCAGTAAGCATATTATATCTCCGTACGGCAGTATTGCGCTGTCCATAAGGTAAATATACTTCCTACGTCGGCATTATCCGAATCAGGTTTAGGGTCGAAGTCGAACTTCCTCTCAGCCTTTTACAGCTCCCCCGATATTCTTTTCAAATATATTATACCACATTTTTCATAATTGTCAAGTGTTTTTTTTAAAATTATTCTTTGTCGAATAAGAATTAAAAAAAGATTCAGACTGTATATAAACCC
>CAMWVP010000094.1 GCA_947177735.1 uncultured Clostridia bacterium | reverse complement strand
AATCAGTTTTTTATAAAGACCATACAAATATTATAGCACAAGCTGTCCGAAAAGTAAAGGGCTTTTTTCTTTTCGGCAATTATTACCACGACCACGTGAACAGCTTCACGAAAAATTTCGGCACCTCCTGTGTCGCGAATGTGTCCACGGCAAGGAGAAGCATTACGATAACGCTGATACGAGAGAGGAATATTCCCCAGCGTTTGCCCGTCGAGATCTCGGTCTGCATCTTGGGAACGCGGTATTTCTTTATCTTGATGAACTTGAATATGGCCATAATGATACCCACCGCAAGCAGCAGCACGATAAGCGCCATCCACACGATGTACATTATAGCTGCGGGCGTTGCCACGGGCTCTTCGCCGCTTGCCGCGGCGGCGATATACTCGCTGACCGACGGCTCCGACATAAGGAGTATCATCACGCCCGAGATGCTGTTGAACATCGCGTGCATGATCGTGGTCGTGATAAGACTGCCGGTGGAGACGTAGATATAGCCGAGGAAAATACCGAGCGCCGTAGCATAGAAGAACTGCGCGAAGTTCGCGTGTATCATGCCGAAAAGCACTGCCGAGACGAATATCGCGAAGCCGTTTCCGTACGGGCGCAGGCTCTCGATGATAAGCCCTCTGCACCAGAATTCCTCAAAGATCGGTGCCAGAACGGTGAGCTGTACGAACAGCACGACAGCGCTGCTCATATCGGGCGCGGCGAGCACGTTCTGAATGCCCGTGAACGAGTCGCCGAGCGCAGTATCGCGGAACAGCAGACCGAGCAGCTGTGTGAGCAGATTGCAGGTTATCGCCACGCCGTACCCCGCCGGGAACATCGCTAACGCCCGTCCGAAATATTTCGGCTTGGCGTATATCTCCCCCAGCCGCCCCTTCATCGGACGCTTCAGCAGGAATATCGCCGCCGTGATCGGTATAATGTACAGAAATACCACCGAGATCACTGCGTCAATCAGATACGCCATCATGGGAGTGAGGTTCATTCCCGCGAAATACGGCGCCAGGAACACGCTCAGCACCGATACGGCGGCTCTCGCCGCGAACACCACTATCATCATAATGCCGATACGCACGCATATACTCTTGAAGCCCGGCACCAGCGACGGCTGCTCGGGAGAGGTATTTTCAATCTTTGTTTCAATTATTTCCTCGGACATAATTTTCACCCTTTCCGTTTATACAGTTTATATTGTGTATAAGCCATATATACAATATAGCACAAAAACTCCCCCTTGTCAAGAGGGTTTTGAAAAAATTTATTGTCCTGTCAGATTATGGTAACCGCATATCTCCGCGACCGTATCTTCGGCGGACTTTCCGTGACAGTCGACGGTGATGTCGGCATACTCCTTATAGAGTGCCATACGCCTTGCGAAAACGTCCTCGATGGTGTCCTCGGGGCGTTTTGCTATGCCGCGCGTTTTGATGTTGCTGAGGCGCGCAGCGAGCTCCTCCGTCGGTATCGATAGATAGTAGACTATGCCGTGCTTCTTGAGGTGGAGCATAGCCTCGCGGCTGTATACGGCGCTGCCGCCCGTCGCGATTACGGAATTGCCCTCGGCGGAAACGGAGCAGATAGCGCGCTCCTCCGCGATACAGAACGCGTCCAGCCCGTCCTTGTCGATTATATCCTGCAATAGTCTGCCCGTGTCCTGCTGGATTATCAGGTCGGTATCGACAAACGCGAATCCCAGCGTTTTCGCGAGCAGCACGCCGATAGTAGATTTCCCGACGGCGGGCATTCCTATAAGTACGATATTCTTCATTAAAAACTCACCTTGTCCAAGCTCATAGTCGCAGCGGCGTTCAGGTTTTCGCCGCCGATATTCCCCACGAGGAACTCGTAATACCCTTGACAGCCTATCATAGCCGCGTTGTCGCCGCACAGTGAGAGCGGCGGGATAAACAGCTCCATACCGCGCTTTTCGGCAGCCGCGGAGAGCGTCTCGCGAAGTCCGCTGTTCGCGGCTACGCCGCCCGCAAGCGCGATTTTTTTGCAGCCATATTCTTCGGCGGCGGCAATGAATTTCTCGGTCAGTATCTCGCTCACCGTCTGCTGAAAGCACGCCGCGAGACTGTCCGTGTCGACCGTTTCGCCCTTCTGCTCCGCGTTGTGGAGAAGATTGATAACGGCGGTCTTGAGCCCGGAAAAGCTGAAGTCGTGGGGGTTCTGCGTTTTCGGCTTAGGGAGCTTGTACTTGGACGGGTCGCCGAGCTTTGACGCCTTGTCGATATACACGCCGCCGGGATAGGGGAATCCCATCGCCCGCGCCGCCTTGTCGAAAGCCTCGCCCGCCGCGTCGTCGACCGTCCTGCCGACCGTCTCAAATTCGGTGTAACCGTTCACGCGGACGATATGCGAGTGTCCGCCGCTTGCCACAAGGCACATATACGGCGGCTCAAGCTCCTTGTGCGCCAAGTAGTTGGCGGCGATATGACCGCGGATATGGTGTACGGGAACGAGCGGCTTGCCAAGCGAGTACGCCAGCCCCTTCGCGAAATTCACGCCCACCAGCAGCGCCCCGATAAGTCCCGGCGCATATGTTACGGCGATAGCGTCAACGTCCGCCGCCGTCATGTTCGCCTTTTCCAGTGCCTCGCCGACAACGCCGACGATGCTCTCGCAGTGTCGCCGCGAAGCTATTTCGGGAACTACGCCCCCATATAATCTGTGCTCCTCTATTTGTGTCGCGACAACGGAGGAAACGATCTCCCGTCCGTCGCGGATGACCGCCGCCGCGGTCTCGTCGCAGGAGCTTTCAATGCTTAGTATCAACAAACTTTTTTATCTCCCAAAATTTTACTTGACGTCGGGCTTACGCGAGGTGATAAACTCGATAGCCCTCTCGATGGAATTGCGCACGTGCTCCATTTCCTCGCTGTGGAGGTTGCGGGCGTTGCGGTAGTCGAAGCTGTCGCAGAACTGCTGAACGTCGCCGTTGAGCTGCTTTATGTAGTTTTCGACGAGCGCGTCGGTAGCCTCGATAAACGCCTTATGCTCGCTCTTGGGGAGCATGGTCGGAACGTTGGACATCAGCAGATTGTAGTGCGGTATGCAGATGTACTCCTGCTGCGAGTAGAGCTTGCGGAACTTCGGCTCATCCTTAAACATCTTGAACACCGTCTCCAGCATATGCTGAACGCCCCAGTCGACCTTGCTGCACACAAAGCAGGTCTCCTCGATCTCGCTAGCCTTTTTTGCCTTTGCGCCCTTGGTGAAGAAAATCCCCTTGCGCTCGAAAACCTCCCCGCGGAGTGTGGCGAGATAGGTATTCAGCATAAGACCGAGCGACAGGCGGTTGTTCTGCTTCAGCAGGCTGTTGAAGTGGTCGTGGCAGAAGCCGAGCTTGTTGGTCTCCTCGCGCACGTCCGGCTCCATCATTGCCGCGCCCATGATGTACTCGCAGATGTGATCCTCGACGGTGTTCCTCATCGCGCAGATCGGGCAGCCGCATTTCGGCTCGAACACCTCGTTTATCGGGATAGTAAGTATGCTCTCTCTCATTTTTGTTTTTTCCTTTCGGTAACATTTTTCCGAGAATACTCGGTAAAGGCAGCACCGCACAAAGACCGCCCTTCGGGCTTTGTACGACATTTGCTTGCACCTTTTCCGTCATCTTGCACAATTCGTCCTAGCAAGGCGTCAGCCTTGCGTCGTCCTCGTTGTACAATCTGACGAAAAATCTGCCGGCGCAACTGCCGCACAATCTTTGTGCGGTGTTGCCTTAAGTTTTTGTGTTGCTTTGCTGAAAAAATTTTCAAAACACTTGAAATCTTACTTATATTGTATTATAATTAAAGTAAATAATCAAGGGGTTTTTGAAAAAATAATGAGTATTACCGTAAATAATTCAAATTTTGACCTGAAACAGACCTTTTTGTGCGGGCAGTGCTTCCGCTGGAAAGAAACGGAAAACGGTTCGTTTTCGGGTATTGCGCGCGGAAAACGGCTCACTCTTTCCGAGAGCACGGACGGTATCGTTATCGAGGGGATAGCCGAGAGCGAGCTCCCCGAGTGGAGAAGCTACTTCGACCTCGATACGGATTATTCCGAGTACATACGCCGCTTCTCCGCCGATAAAACGCTGAAAGCCGCCTGCGAGGTCTCGTCGGGCATACGCATACTTCGGCAGGAGCCGTTTGAGACGCTTATCAGCTTTATCATCTCCCAGAACAACAATATCCCCCGAATCTCGGGGATAATCGGCAGACTTTGCGAGAGCTTCGGCGAGGATATAGGCGGCGGGGATTTCGCGTTCCCGACAGCCGAAAAGCTGCGCGGCATAGAGCCCGAGGACTTAGCGTCGCTGAGAGCGGGCTTCCGCGCCAAGTACATAGTCGACGCGGTGAGCAGAGTGAACTCGGGCGAGATCGATTTTGAGGAGATCGACGCGCTCCCGTTGGAAAGCGCCCGTGAGCGGCTGAAACGCATAGTCGGGGTCGGGGATAAGGTCGCGGACTGCGTGCTGCTGTTCGCATTCCACAAGCTCGACGCGTTCCCGAAGGACGTGTGGGTGAAGCGGCTTATGGCGGAGTTTTATCCGGACGGACTTCCCGAATGTACCAAAGGCGCGGAGGGCGTAGCCCAGCAGTATCTGTTCGACTATGTACGAAACAACGACGGACTAAAAGTGTAGCAAGGAGGAACAGATGACTATCGTACCGATGAGCGTTTCCGATACTCGGGTTCTGGAGCTTTTCTCCGAGCACGACGATTATATGATAGATTTTCTCGGCGACGACAAGGACTGCTATACCCGATACAGCGCCGCCGAAAACATAGAAAAGGTCTGGGTCGTGCTTGAGGATAACGCGCCGATAGGTTGTGTCGCTTACCGCACCAAAACCGACGATACGGGCGAGGTCAAGCGGCTGTTTATCCGTAGCGGATACCGCGGAAAGGGCATATCCAAGGCTCTGCTCTCCGAGGTGAAAAGCTATGCAAAAGATTTGGGCTGCACCAAGCTGTTTCTTGACACGCGGATAACACTCGAACCCGCCGTCTCGTTATACCGCAGCTTCGGGTTTGAGATAACGTTCCGACAGGGACTTTATATACAAATGGAAATGAACATATAAGACGGTTTCGTCTTTAACAGCTATTGAAAGGAAATAAGTTATGTTTTGTACTAATTGCGGCAAGGAAATAATCGACACTGCAAAATTCTGCAACTTCTGCGGAATGCCCGTGAAAAATATAGCGGCGGCTCCCGTTCAGCCTGCGCCCGCGCCCGTTCAGCCCACGCCAGAACCGGAGCCCGTTCGGATCGAGTCGGAGACCGTTCCCGAGCCCGCCGCCTCGGAGGAAGTTACCAACGTGGAAATGACGGAAACCGAGGAAACCATTCCCGAGGCTTCGTCGGAGGAGAATACCGAACCTACTGCGGAAGCTCCGGAGGAGCCGGCAGAACCCGTAACGGAGACCGAACGCCCCTCCGACAGCGTTTTCCCCAGACCCAACACTATTCCGACCAGCGGCGAAAGTACGCTCGCGTATCCCGCGCCGCCGTCTTATCCGAGCGCTCCCGTGCCGGTCGTTCCCGTGCATTCGGCGATTTCCGAGGCTAAGCCCGAACGCAAGTACACGTTCGGACACATTATGATGTGTCTTGGAGCGGTCGCCGTCATGGCAATCGTTGCGGGAGTGTTTGCGGGGTTGTATTTCTCCGTTGTTTAGCACAAAATCCTTGCGCGGCTTTAAGCTATTTATACAGTTTTAATAAAAAGAATTGACAATCCCTTTGAAATATTGTATAATATAGAATAGGTCAATATTTTTTATTGGTCAAATTCAGCAAGGGGAAAAAGAAATGGTTTGCGTTAATTGCGGAAAAAACCTGATAAGAGGATACGCGTTCTGTATGGAATGCGGCACTGCCGTACCTCCGGAAGTGCTCGAGGAGGGCGGTATGCCGGGGAGGTCGGACGACGAGGGAAAACCCAAGCCCGAAGCGCAGGAGGCGCCCAAAAAGGAGAGCGAGCCCGAAAAGCCCGTCTCCGAGGTGCAGTCGTCCATGCCGGGAGTAGAACCGCTTGACAGCGGCAGAACCACGGAAACGCTCGTGTTCTGCCCGAATTGCGGTATGCATATGCAGAGCAGTCCTTTTCAGTGTAATAAATGCGGTATGTATCTCGGCGATAAGCCGAAGAATGTTCCGCTGTCTCCGGGCGGAGTACCGCTTATGAACACCGATCCGATAGGGGTCGGCGGCGGTATCGACAGTTTTGGCGGCGGTCTGGGCGGTATCTCCGACAGCGAGATCGACCGGATAAACGGCTTTATGAACGGCACCGTGCCGATCTTCGCCGAAGAGGACAACAGCGCTCCCGATCTGTTCGGAAACGGCATATCCGCGAACGATTTCGCGATGCTCTCTCAGCAGCTCGCCGGTTTCAGCGCGGCGAACGATATGCCGTCCATCGAGGCGATAGAGCGCGAGCCGAAAAAGACCGTGCAGAAAAGTACCGATCGGCAGATCGACAACTTCTCGATGAGCGACGAAAGCGTTTCCGCTGTGCCGATGACGGAAAACACCGTACCCGTTGTCGGAAACTGTTCTATGGACGAGAACCCCGCTGAAAACATTGATCTCGACCCGTACAAGTTCCTTAACAATTCACTTGATGATATGCCCGAGCCGCTGTTTTCCAAGACAGCGCCGACCGCGCCCGTGCGTGAGCCCGCTCCCAAAGCGCCGACCGCTCCGTCGAGAATGCCCGAATTTGAGCCGATATTCTCCAAGCAGACGGATACTCCCGCGCCCGATAAGCCGGTGCAGCCCGAGCAGCCCGCTGAGCGTTCACCGGAGCCCGAAAGGATAGAGTTTGAACCGATCTTCGGCAGCTCCAAGCCGTCTCCGAACATTGCTGAGAAGTCTGCCGAACAGCCTGTCAAGCAGCCCGAGAGACCGCCGGAGCCCGAAAGGATAGAGTTTGAGCCGATCTTCGGCAGCTCCAAGCCGTCTCCGAACGTTGCCGAGAAGCCCGCCGAACAGCCTGTCAAGCAGCCCGAAAGACCCGTTCAGCCCGCGCAGCAGCGTCCCGCGCCGCCTCCTCCCGTTGAGGAAGCGCCGTTTATTGCGGAGACTGCGCCCGTTATAAGCGAGTTCGTGCCGCCGTCCGCGCCTGCACCTCAGCAGTCTCGATCCGGCTCGGAGGATATTCCGTCCGTTTCCGCGGCTCCGCGGCAGGAGATACCGCGCGGCAATATGTTCAGATGTCAGCACTGCGGCAACACGATGTACGACACCGACAAGTTTTGTCCGAGCTGCGGAACGCCGTACAAGAACGGTATCGCAAATCCGAAAGGGAAGTCGAAGCTGCCGCTGTTTATCGGAATAGCCGCGGCGCTGATCGTTCTCGCGGCGGGAGGATTTTTCGCAGCGAATATCCTTAATAACGGCAACGGCGGTGAGGATTCGCCGTCGACCTCCGAAAGCTCGGTGGTTTCGGATACGTCCGAGACAGAGGAAAGCTCACAGACCGAGGAGAGCAGCGAGACTTCCTCGAGCTCGACAACCACGTCGTCCTCTTCTTCCACCGGAACGTCGTCAAGTTCCACGGGCACGCCGCCGAGTTCTACGGGTGCACCGCCAAGCTCTACGGGTGCACCGCCGAGTTCCACGGGTGCGCCGTCAAGCTCTACGGGGACGCGGCCGAGTTCTACGGGTGCGCCGCCAAGCTCTACGGGAGCGCCAACGAACTCCACGGGAGCACCGTCAAGCCCCGCGGGAGCGCTGGTTTCAAGCAGTCCGTCGTCGTCCGACGGTTCGGTTGTCAGACCCTATGCATAATGATAAACTCGACCGCCCCGTACAATACGGGGCGGTCATTTTTCCTTAAGAAGATCGTTGTATTTGTAATAATCGGGGTACATATCCAGCAGGAAGTCGTAGAACGCTTTGGAGTGGTCGTGGTAGCGATAGTGGGCGTACTCGTGCCAAAAAACCGACAGAACGGTCTCGCGCGGATAGGCGGCGAGCCGTATGTTTATCGAGATATGTCCCTTTGTGTAGGAGCAGCTCCCCCAGCGCGAGCTCATATCCTTGATGGTTATCCGAGTGGGCGGCGGGGTCAGCCCGCGGCGTTCGAGCTCCGTGCGGACTTCGGCGTTAAGCTCCGTGCAGAGCGCCGCAAAACGCTCGGCGACAGCGCGTTGGATAAGCGACAGAACGTATTCGCTGTCGCCGCCGAGCCGAGTGAACACTCTGCATTCGGTCTCGTCCAGAACAGCAAGCTCCCGTGCGTTATGAATGATACGCACGGGATATTCCAGTCCAAGCCAATTTACCGTTTCGGTGTTGATCTCGCTGCGCTTTTCGCGCGCCCGCAGTCTCTCAAACGCCCCGAAAAAGAAGTCGGCGCGCTCGGTGAGAAAGCGCTCGACCTCCTTAACGGAAACGCGGGAGTTTGCCGAAACGTATACGATACCGTCGTCCTTGGCGCGGAAGTTGACGTTCTTCACACGCTTTCGGATAAGCTCATATGTGAGCGTTCTCCCGTCGGGGAGCGTTATTGTTTTCATTGTGATCTTTCTTTCTGAATAAGGAATGCGAAACGAATAAATGTTCCGATGAATATGCCTGCGGCACAGCCGACACAGCCTAAAATGAACGTCATCGGTATCCATATTTTAATGTTGTCCGCAAAGTAATAATAGATCACTTCAAACGGATTTAACGGCATACCGGAATCAAAGTATGCCATAAAGCTGTCTTTAAGATATCCGGTAACCAATTCGAGCAGCATTAACATAATTCCCGAGATCGGTACATAAAGCCATTTGAGATTGCCGAAGCTTTTATTCGCGCCGATAAATCCCGAAATTGCAGCAATGCAAACAGGATAGATCAAATAAAATAACAATTCTTTACTGCCTAATACTCTAAACGTACTATAACCTCCGGTTGGCAGTACGATAAGCCAGTAATAAAGGATTAATAAACACCATAAGCCCCAATATGCAATTTCGGTTATCCTCTTTACAAGCGCCCTTTGGTTTTCCACAGCGTCCGTTGATTCAGCCAGATGTTCGATCATTTTCTTGTCCTCCTTTAACAATTCGTCAAGGCTGACGGAATAAAGATCGGACATCTTTATCACACTTATGATATCGGGATACGCGCGGTTGTTCTCCCAGTTGGAAACGCTCTGCCGCGATACCCCTATCTCCGCGGCGACCTGCTCCTGCGTAAGTCCTTTATCGTTCCGCGCGTTTTTCAGTCTTTCGCCGATCTCCATTCTATCATCTCCTTGTGCTTTCATTATAGAGGAACAAACCGGAAATGTCTACCAAATCGCTTTTACAACGGCGAATTTTCTTGTAAAAATGCTTTGTCGTCCGTTTTATCTTTCGTCCGCGTCGCATTATAAAGACGGAAATAGCGGATAAACGAGCCGATAAACAGCCCGATCGCCGCCGCGGCTATTCCGACTAATGGCGCCCCCTTTTCATACCACTCGGTTTTACTTAGGTACTCTTTAAGAAAATCAAGCAAAATAAACGGTTGTTCGGTTTTTGTCATATATTCCTTAGTGTGGAGGTGGCTCAAATGCCAATACAACTCCCACATAACCCCGCATGACAATATGCACATTATCCCGTTTATCGGAATGAACAGCCATTTCCACATTCCGAAATGACCTCCCGCTCCGATCAGCAATGTGATCATACCCGTACATAACGGGAAGAAAAACAGGTATACCTCACGTTCGGCATTTATTAAATCCTTTAAATCCCATATGCATTCGGGAAGGTCATCCGAATCTACCAGCCAGAAAAAGGTGATAAACAGCACCCATATCGCCGCGTACACCCCCAATAAGAGCCACTTCACAAACCGCCTGTCCTTTGCCACAGCGTCCGTAGTCTCCGCTAAATGTCTGATCATTTTCTTGTCCTCCTTTAACAATTCGTCAAGGCTGACGGAATAAAGATCGGACATTCTGATAACGCTTATTATGTCGGGGTACGAGCGATTGTTCTCCCAGTTTGAGATACTCTGCCGGGAGACCCCAAGCTCCTCGGCGACCTGCTCCTGAGTAAGACCGTGCTCGTTCCGCGCGTTTTTCAGTCTGCTGCCTATCTCCATTCGATCATCTCCTTGTGCCCGTATACTGATCCCTCGTTAAAAACTTGACAGCTTTGCAACAATCTTGCACCCATCGCTGCGTCAAATCTCCTTGGAGCGTTTTCCGCGAAGCGGATAATGCGTACATACAGTACGCCTACGTCGCAGCGTTTTGCGCGAAGCGCATAATGCGTCCTTGCGCCGGGCGCAATCTTGCCGCAAATCTTATCAAGTGTTTTAACGGGGATCAGTATTATTATAGAAGATCAAGAATAAAATGTCCATAAAAATGCTTTTACATTGCCGAAAAACCGATGTAAAAATCGTTTTACATCGCATAACCAAGCGGTTTACAGCAAATCATTCCAGCACGAACACTTGGCTCGGACACCCGAACTCAACGATAAGCTCCCCCTCGGTAAACCCGAATCTCTTGTACAGCGCTCGGGGAGCTTTGCCCCTCGGGTCGTCATCGCGGAACGTGGTCACGGTTATCATCCGCGACCGATCTAGTCGTTCGAGCGCCTTGGTCATCAGCGCGGAGGCAATGCCCTTCCGTCTGTGCGAGGGAGAGACCGCCATACAACATATCATATTGTGCGTTGTCGAAAACAACAGCACGCCGACGATCTCCGCGCCCTCTTTAACACAGAGCGCGCGGTTTTCGTTCATAAATTCAAGCACGGTGCTTCTGTATTCGTCCATGCCCTCGCGGGTCTCCAGCCCGGGGAAGTTATCGCGCATACCGCGGACAAGCTCTATCCACGGCTCAATATCGCGCTCCGTTCCGAATATCGCGTCAATGCCTCCCGAGCTCGTCATAATCCCTCCGATTCTTGCCGCGGCGTTCCGTCAAATCCGTTAAACCGTATTCGCTGCTCAAACGGCATTTTGGGAACTCTTTTCACGTCCTCGTCCGCTATCCCCACGGGCAGTATGCAGACTATTTTGTATTCGTCGGGCACGCCGATATGCGCGGCGATCTTCCCCGCGATGTCGTCATCGTCCGTGATATGTCCCTCATACCAACAGCTCTCATACCCAAGTGCCTTGACCGCCAGCAGCATATTTTCAATAGCCGCGCTGTAATCCTGAACGTTAAAACACTTATCCCTGTACGCAAAGATCTTCCGCGTGAGGACAAGAATAAAAGCGGGCGCGGTGACGGCAACGGGCGGCTCGATAAGCGCCTTTATCTCATCGAGCAGCTTTTTGTCGTCCACCGCGATAAATGAGGTCGTCTGCTTGTTGCAGCCCGACGGCGCAGCCGCTCCCGCCCGCATTATTTTCAGCAGATCCTCTCTCGGAACAGGTACAGGCTTATACCTGCCCCGATAGCTCGACCTGCCGTTTATAATTTCGAGAATATCCACGCGTTCCTCCCGTGCGGCAAAAGCACCTTATCAGTGCCACCCGCACTCGTCGTAATCCTTCCACTTTTCGTTGTAGCGCATCTCGTCCGCGAGCTTCAAGCAGATGTACGCGACAGCCGCCGCCACGATAATTACCGCCCCGATTATCGGAATGACCGTTTTGCCGATGGGTCCTACTTTTTTGTTGATCTTTTCAATTTTCATAGTGTTTTCCTCCAAAGTTTATTCGTTAGAAAGCGCCGAGTATATATCCCGTTTTGAGATTCCCGTCGCTTTTGCCGCTTGCCTGCAAGCCTCCGAGAGCTTCTCGCCGCCGCTTACAAGCTGCCGCGCAAGCTCTGCCGCTTGCTCCAATGTGAGATCGCTCCGCCGCGTTTCCGCGCCCTTAACTACGATAACGTATTCTCCGCGCGGCTCGATCTCGTCATAATAGTGCGCGAGCTCTCCGAGCGTGCCGCGTATCACTTCCTCGTGGAGCTTTGTGAGCTCTCGGCAGAGCGCCGCGCGGCGTTCCTCTCCGAGAGCGCTTTCGAGGTCGAGGAGCGTCTGCCGTATCTTGTGCGGAGCCTCGTAATAGACCAGCGCGTGAGGAAGCGTTTTCACCTCGTCCAGCCGTTCCGCGCGCTCCTTTTTCGGCACGGGGAGAAATCCCTCGAACGCCCAGCGGTCGACCTCCAGACCGCTCGCCGCCACAGCCGCTACAGCCGCGTTACACCCCGGGATCACTTCCACGGGAATACCGCGCTCATAGCACTTTGCGACCAGCACCGCCCCCGGGTCTGAGATACACGGCATACCCGCGTCCGACACCATGGCGATATTATTCCCCTCCAACAGCAAAGAAATTATTTTTTGGCTCTTCTCCTGCTCCTTTGGCTTGTAGCAGGAGAGCAAGGGCTTTTTAATGCCGAAATGCGTGAGCAGCCGAAGCGTTACGCGCGTATCCTCCGCAGCGATGTAGTCCGCGTTTTCGAGCGTTTCAATGCCGCGCGGACTGAAGTCGCCGAGGTTGCCTATCGGAGTGCCGACTATCGAGAGCTTGCCTGTATCGTTACTCATATATCCTCGAATACTCCTCGGTATAGGATTTATCGTCGTTGCGGAGTATCATGGGCTTCTCGACGATCATTCCGGGATTAGCTCCCTTTTTGCCGCTGATAAGGAACAGCCATGGCTTTTCGTTGATGTTGTTGTGGACGAATGTCACCGATTTCGGCTCGATCTTGTTCGCGCGCATCGCGCAGATAACGTCGCTCAGCCGTTCGGGACGGTTGCACATTTTGAGCAGACCGCCGTACTTGAGCAGCTTTCCCGCTGCCGCGCATACGTCGTTGACGTTGCACATTATCTCATGCCGCGCGATAGCCTGTGCGGTGGACGCTTTTTCATAGCCCGAGTGACCGGGCATATACGGGGGATTGACCGTGACGATATCCACCGTCTCGTATGTCAGTATGCTTTGCGGTATGTCACGCAGATCGCAGCAGATAGGCTGGATAATGTTCTGCAAGTCGTTTTCGTCAACGGTTTTTTGGAGCAGTCCTATCGCCTCCTCCTGAATATCGACCGCGTATATAAGCGACGGCGACGCGTTTTTGCAGAATATGAGCGGAATGATACCGCAGCCCGTGCAAAGGTCGCATATAACGCTGTCGCGGCGGATCCCCGCATAGTAAGCCAGCAGAAAAGCGTCCGTGCCGAAGCGGTGATCTTCCGATACGTACATTCTTATCTTGCCGAGCTGAAAAGCCTCTGTTTTCATATTTCACCTTTCCGACCGCGACTACTGTCAAGGTCTTTCGTTTTAGAAATTGTTCTTATGGAAATACCGGTTTAATCGCGGTTTTCCCCGCTCCCCGTCAAGGGAAACCCCGAAAAAAAAGAAAAATAATATATTAAAAAAAAAATTTATTGATTTTTAACAGGGTAAT
>CAMWVP010000093.1 GCA_947177735.1 uncultured Clostridia bacterium | reverse complement strand
CGCTGCTCATCTGTCAATTTGTTTTTTCTTGCCATAAAATAACCCCCTTAGTCCATCACTCGAAATTTTTGTTTTTCGTATGTCTACTCTAAGGGGATTATATCACTTCTCCTAACCGAGAAGATAATTATAGGCGTTTTTTTATTACCTCGAAAAAGTACAATATAGATTTTTGGGTGATTTGAACCCTTTAGCAACAAAATTTTTCCCGTTGAAACTGTGCAGATCCTTGACAGCCGCATTCTTTTCAAGATACCTGAACATTCCCTGATGCGAACCTGCTCCGTCGATTCTCATGCCCGAGACCGTATGTCCGCCGCCATCGAATGTTCCTCCGAAAATCGGAATAGGCGCAAAATCCGCGTCCGACAAGTCGATGTCTGCCGCAAGCTTTACGCTCTTTCCGTGCGACCATTTGTCAAATGAACAGTTTTTCGCGAAGTCAATAAATTCCTTCACGGAGGAGATCGTAAGAGAATTATTCTGCGGTGCCTGCGCGAAAGCAGGCGCGGTAAGCGATACAAACAGACTTGCCGCCGCAATCAGCGAGGTTATCTTATTAAACAGATTTTTTTCATTTTGCGGCTCCTCCTCTCACATAAAATCGGCGGGAAGCGCTTCAGTTTGCTCACGAGATATAGCGCCCGCTTCCACCTGCGCATTCAGCGTGCCGTGGATAAGTCCGCTGAAATCTCCGTCCACAACGCCTGCGATATATCCGCGGACGTGTCCGTCAAGCCGCATAACGCCGGAATGATTTTGCAAAGGAAGTCGGCGCTTAAGCGTGATCGCGGTTTTTTCAATAATTACGTCGCCCAGCAGCAGTATCTGCGGCAGTATCCCCATAACAAGGAAAATCGAGATCAGCGTTCCGCGCCCGAGACATACGCCGATAGAATCGATTGACGGCGTAGTCGACAGAAAGCCTATCAGAACGCCCGCAGACGCAAGTATCGTACCGGATGTAACAATAGTCGGAAACGCTTGGTTAAGCGATTCTATGACCGCTTTTTTCGGCGGCATTATCTGCTTGAGCTCAACGTAACGGTTTGCGATAACTATAGCGTAGTCGATGTTCGCGCCCATCTGGATAGAGCTTACGACAAGATAGCTGAGGAAGAACAGCGGCTCCTGCTGCAAATACGGGAACGAAAAGTTGATCCATACCGAGCCTTGAATTACCAATATAAGCAATACCGGCAATCCCGAGGATTTGAACGTGAACACCAGAACCAGTACAACAAAAACGATAGTCAGCACGCCGATCAGCAGATTGTCGTTGCCGAATGAGACAGACAGATCAAAGTCGCTGGTGGAGTTCCTGACAAGGAAGTTGTTCTCGGGATAATATTTCGCGGTAGTTTTATGCAGAGTATCGAGAAACGCGAACGTTTCCTCGCTCTCCTCGGGAAGATCAAGCGTGAGCACAAGGCGGCTGTAATTCTCGCCGAGAATCTGCAATTTCGCGTCGGAGAGCTGCTCGTGCAGATCTTCGATAGTCTTAGTCATTTCATCGTCAAGTGTGACATAACCCTCCTGCATCTGATCGTACAGGAACATAAACATATCTATAAGCGGCACGCCGTAGCTGTCCACTCCCGACACGAGCTGCCCGTAGGTCTCATGGTTTACCGCGTAAGCGGAATACAGCAGCCGCGCGACCTCAACGTCGAGATCGGTCATCTCGGCAAACTGACGCGGCGTTAGCCTGTCGGTGAGCACATAGTCGTCCATCGCGTCAACATTTGCCAATCCGAGAACGGTATTGGTCTCGGGCATACGCTCCAGCTCACGCAAAAGCTGCCCCTCCTTTTCGTAGTCGCCGTTAGGTACCAAAACCGCCAGCGTATTGACGCTGCCAAAGGTATCGTTCACGCGCTTAACGGCGATCTGCGATTCGTTCTTACGCGTAGTCGTAAGCCCCGTCTGCCCGTAGGCGTAGGGACACTTGTTCGAGAAGATAAAGCCCGTGATTATCAGCACCACAAACAGCGGAGGCATAATAAAGCGGGTTTTTACCGCCAGCTTGCCCTAGCCCGTAATCTGTGGAACGAAGTTTTTGTGGTGGGTCTTGTCGATAAGACCGCTGAAGCTCATCAGCAGCCCGGGCATAAGCGTAAATACCGCCAACAGGCTGAGTATTATATCCTTTATCAGCACCAAGCCCAAGTCTTTGCCGATACCGAAGCGCATAAAGCACATTGCTCTGAGACCCGAAAGAGTTGTCATAGAGCTTCCCGCGATCTCGGGAATAGCCTTTGACAGCGCGATAACGACAGCCTCCCGTGCCTCAAGATGAGTACGCTCCTCCGGTGTAACGGTGACAGAGAATTATTGCATAGTCAATAGCGAGCGCAAGCTGCAATACGACCGCGACGGAATCCGAAACGAACGATATCTCGCCGAAAATGAAATTTGTGCCCTTGTTCATAAGAGCCGCCATACCGAATGTTGCCAGCAGCACCGGAATCTCCATATATGTATGTGAGGTAAACAGCAGCACCAGCAGTATAATGACCACCGCGATCACCATAACGACCTGCATCTCCGCTGCCAGTCCTGCTGACGCGGAGTCGCCCGTATCACCCGTGACATACACGTCGTAGCCGTCAAGGAGCTTTTCGACCTCGGAAAGCGCGATTATGCTCACCTCGTCGGTAGCGGTGCCCTCGTATGTTACCGAGAACAGCGCCGCGCCGTGCTTGAAATGCTCCTCCGTGCCATCGAACTCTACGGACTTCACGCCGTCAATGCTTCTGATCTGTTCCGAAAGCTCCTCCCCTTTGGCAAGCGAGATATTGTCGACCATTATACGGCTCGTGCCGAAAGTCACAAACTCGTCCTCCATTATTGTGAGTCACTGACGCGTCTCGGTTGAATCGGGCAGGTAACTTATAAGGTCATCGTTGATCCTCGTCCTACCGCTCGAAAAAATACAGAAAATGGCAACACCGATATACAGCAGATAAAACGCCTTGCGCTTATCCACTATAAAAGCCGCCACTCGCTCCAGCGGGCTTTGCTTCTCTGAGTTGCCGTTATATCGATCATTCACAAGAATCGTTCCTTTCACAACAAGATAATTCCCGCTTTGTTGCTTACAAAGCCTTAAAACACAAGCATCCGCGCTGTACTGTCATAACAGACGGACATCTGCGAGGATTTCTTGTTGAAAATTATACCACATTTGTGTAATTATTTGTCAATACCTTTAAAAGATAAACAACAAAAAATGATGTTAAGGCAACATTTTGTAATAGTTGTTGCTTTATGTATTTGTCGGGATTATTGTCACAGGCTTGCAAGTAAAGGACGACCCGTATGGACGATGACAGTAAGCTTCGTGCGGGACTTTCGCCGATAAACCCGCAGCTTGCCGTGATAATACGCAAAATGGTAGAGATAAAGCCGGATGAACGCTACACCGATGATAGTGAACTGTGTCTGACCTGAAAAATGTAAGGCTGGCTGCAAAAAGATTAAAGGCTCTTCCGACAATTGTATTTCATAGATTATCGGCACTCCGGATCATTGAAGAGAGCGTAAGAAAAATATTACGCCCTCTATGTATAAGGCTTTTGCTTTTCACGATCAGATTTCTGCAAGTAAAGATCCTCCGAACCTAAAAAAACGAGGTCGGAGGATTTAATTACATTGGCATTTTATTCAAGCCCCTTTTTCTTATAAGCCAGGGCGAACAATACAAGTCCGATTATAAAATTCACCGCAATAACGATAATACTTTTTGCCGATACTTCGGAGGTGCCTATTCCGTTTATGAGGTCGCTGATCTGTTGGGAATAAATTATTACCGCGAATTTTTTAATGCTCTCGTTGAACATTGACAGCATGGGTACAAAGGAAAACACCATCATTATAGGAATTGTCAGCGAGGTCGCCGCCATTTGATTTCTGCTGAAAATTCCGATCACCGCGCCGATGATCTCCGACAAAATGACGCCCGATATCATTACCGCGATAAACCTTGCGAGCTCCGCTCCGTTGTATTCTCCGAGCACGGCAAATACCGCGATGCCTATCATACACATAATGAAAATATAAGCTCCGACGCTTGTAATATACTGCCACGGCTTAACGTTGCTCATCATAAGCGCCCGAAGAGTATTCTTTTCCTTTTCTTCGGCAATAATTGCAGACATACACGTCAGCGGCGCCATGCCCACAAACATTACTGCAAATAATTTCACAAAAAAGTGCTCGGGCATTTCTTCAAGCTTTACCGTTTTTTCCATAATAATCACCATTACGGGAAACATTAAAAACTGGATCAAAACCGTTTTGTTTTTTATCGTGTCGAGTATTTGTTTAATGAATACCGCCTTGATGTTTTTCATACCGCAAGCTCCTTTCCCGTAAGCTCCATAAATACCGTTTCAAGATCGGGCTCGGTGGTGTGTATCGTTTCCGCGCGCCCGTTTTTGATAAGTTCAGCGACCTTGTCCGCCGCGTTTTCATCGTGGACGAGCCGTATATCCGAGCCGTCCGAAAGATGTATTTTCAGCATTCGCTGATGATTATATCTTCGGCAAATTTCTCGGGGAGAGCCGTGCTCCACGATCTTCCCCTCGTTGATCATCACAATATCGTCGCAAAGCTTCTCGGCTTCCGACATCGTGTGCGTTGTAAGGAAAACAGTTTTCCCCTTTTCCTTTTCCGCGAGCATCATTTTATGGATCTCATCGGCGGTGGCGGGATCAAGCCCGCTTGTGGGTTCGTCAAGGAATAAAATATCGGGGTCTGTCATAAACACTCTGGCAAGCCGAAGTCTGCTCCGCATACCCTTTGAAAGTTTTGACGCCGGTGTTCTCCTTGCGCCCTCAAGTCCGACCTTTTTCAGCGAGCTTAATATTTCGTCGTTTTTAACGCCGTATATTTCCGCAAATATTTTCAGATTGTCATAGCAGCTCAGACGCTCGTAAACGCCGAAATTATCCATCATTATACCGAATTTTTTATTGTCCTCGCCCGTAAGCTTATCGACATCGATACCACTTATTTCGACCGAGCCAAGGTCGCGCGGGAGTTGTCCCGTGAGTATTTTTATAAGCGTTGTTTTGCCTGCTCCCGACGGACCGAGAAGTCCGAATATCTGCCCCTTGAGGACGTTAAAGCTCAAACCGTCCAAAACTCTTTTGCTGCCAAATGATTTTACGATATTATTTGCAGCGATCATCACTTCCATATTACTCTTCCTCCTTATAACGTTTTAAAGCCTCTTCAAGTCTGCGGTTTTCATGTTTCTCTGCCAGTACCGACATCAACGTGCTTACGATGCAGCTTATAATAAAGCACACTATAAACATTATCCACGCGAGCGGCATATCCGCGGGAAACCAATCAAACAGAAAAATAAATACAATAATCGTCAAAAACGCTCCCGCAAACATAGCGATAATTCTCACGGCTAAGGGGATTTTTTTTATCAGAATATCCGTCATAATAACCGACCGCAAGCCGACTATTACGGACACCGCAAGCAGAAACTGAAAGCTTGTCGCAACGCCGATGCCCTCATTTCCCAAAGAGAAGATCGTGGATAAACCGTGCGCGGACGTGCCGAATAAAATACAAAAAACATTCAGCAGACCAGTGGTTATGCCGTATATCATAAACACCTGCGAAAGGAATTTAAGCACCGAGAAATCCTTATCCATTTAACATACCCCCAATCTTTTTTTCAACTCGTCGGCGTATTGCCTTGACGCAATAAGCTGCTCGCCGTTTTCAAGAGTAATGCGTATCCTGCGGTCAAGCTCGGCTTTGAGAGAGCGAATATATTTCAGCCGAACGATACAGGATTTGCTTATGCGCAAAAAATTGCCGTTACAAAGCTTTTCGTCCATTTCATACAGCTTGAGCTTCGATTCGTAACAGTCGGTTTCGGTGTAAACGAACGTCCTCCTGTCCACCGTTTCGATGTATGCAATTTTTGAAATATCAAGTATGTGGGTCTCGGCGTCCTTTATTACCGTCAGCTGATTGTCCGCCATGCGAAGGGCGGCGATAATCTTTTCGGTCTCGGCGGTAAGACTTGCCGCTTTTATAATTATTTCCGTATCGGTAAGCTCCGGGTCTATGTTAACGGATATTTTCACACTATCGCCTCCCTGATAATATATTATCATAACCACCTATTTTTTTCAAGAGGGCAGTACGCGACTTGCCGTATTTTATACATGAATTGCCTGAGATCATAAAAAATGGCTGCTTTAGTTCGAGTGCCTATCGGAGGTTTACAGTTGATCATAATCCATGCGATCCAATGACCAGTATGGACAATGACAGCGAGCTTTGCGCGAGTCTTTCGCCGATAAACCCGCAGCCTGCTGTGATAATACGCAAAATGGTAGAGATAAAGCCGAATGAACGTTACACCGATGATCGCGAGCTGTTGTCCGACCCGAAAAATGTAAGGCTGAACGCAAAAAATTCAAGGACGAGACCTGCTCGGATTATGTGTAAAAGAAGTGGATAAGGGAACGTTGACATCAATCAGATAAAATAACCCTCGGCAGCGTTTTAGGTGCTGCCGAGGGTTTTGTTCTGCATATGGCACTTTTGTCTATTGCGAATTTTTGCTGACGATGTCACATCATTATCAGAAAACCACGACCTTATTCTTGCCCGTTTTCTTCGCTTCATAGAGCGCGGTATCGACGCGCGTGCAAAGTCCGTCCAGGGTGTCGCCCTCCTTTGCCTGAGTAACGCCAAGACTTACGGTCTGCTTTCTCGCAAGCGGGAAAGAGATGTTCGCAAAGCATTGACGGACAAGATCGGCGATAAGCGCCGCGGAGGAAACGTCGGTGTTGTGAAGCAGCATCATAAATTCCTCGCCGCCCCAGCGACCCGCCGAGGAAGAGCCCGAATACGCCGTCTGCTTGCCGTTGAGGATATTTGCCAGCGCAACTATGACATTGTCTCCCTCCTGATGACCGAACGTGTCGTTTACCTGCTTGAAGTTATCAATGTCGAGCATAATAAGCGAGAACCTTTCGTCCTTGACCTTCCCGAGACAATCCGCTATCCGCGATTGTATCTCCTTACGGTTATAAAGACCCGTAAGTCCGTCCACTATCGCGGCTACCTTGAGCTTGTCGTTCATCATCTCGAGCTTTTGATTGGTCTCCTCGAGCTCCTGTGCAACAACGCTAACAAACGTTGCCATACGCGATACGACGGGCACTTTCGATTGAAGATTTTCGTCCATGGGAACGGTCTTTACCTCGGAGTTCTTCTTTTCGCCCTCGCGCATTGCCGCTATTACAAGCGTTACGTTATGCTGGTTGAGGTTTTCCTTTGCGCGGATAAACTCGCCGTGAGAGAAGAACCCCACAGAAGGCGCGATACCGCTGAGAGGGTATATCTCAAAGGTCGGCTCCGTATCGCCCCAGAACGCGCGTCTTGCAGCGCAGGAGAAGATATGTATAACATCGGGACGGAATTCCGCTATCTTCAGGCTGTCCTGCTTGATGCTCTCCACGATAGTCACGGGATCGCCGTATGAGATACGCACCACTGACCCGACGTCGATATCCGAGCTCATCGTTATGGAATCGTCGACGTTGCTCGACACGGGGGTTCTGAGTATGGTCGTATTGTTGTGCTCGTAGAACAGCGGGAATTCCAGCGTGTTGTAGAAGAAATTCTCGTCGTTTTTGATGTTGAGATACTTTCTGTATACCCGGTAAGCGGGGACACCGTCCAGCTCCTGCAAAACGGAGCCGTTCGATTTTGTCACGATAAACTTTCTTCCCAAAGGCTTCCAGCCCGTAGCGTTGATAGACTCCACATAAAAATCCTCGCCGCCGTAAAAAACGATCAAAATGGACGTTTCGGAAAATCCGTAGCCCTTTGAAAAAACGCGGGAATCGTCGCTCGTAATATCGTCGCTGCACGCGACACCGCCAAATATCTGCACGCCCGGCGCAACGTCCTTCAAGCCCGCGCAGAAGCGCGTAGTAGAGCCATCGGGGATAGTAAAGTACATCTCGATTGCCTTTACCCACGGGTTGAGCCTTGTCTGTTCAACGATCGCGGCGGTTATTTCGTCCGTGGACATCTTGGCGGTATCGTATTGGAAGTGTTTTATCTGCGTCGTTTCACGCTCGAATATCGTACAAACAACGGATACGTTCCCCGCAAGCTGGCAATCGACGATATTTCCGCTCGTTGAGCAGCCGAAGTACAGATCATCCGGGAAAACGCTCTCAATAACGCCGCTCACTTCGGCGAACACCTCGGGGCGGAGATCCTCGGTGTATATCTGAAAGACCCTTTTTTTCGCATCGGAGCACTGTTTCTTGAACTCCGAAAGCTTCTCGGCAAATGTCTTTGAGTCGGTATACTCAAATCTGGTTTGTTTCATAAAAAAACTCCAATCATATAGACTATCTAATACCGATCCAACGCACCTCATTAGCGCCGTTCGATTATATTATCTATAATTATACCATATATTACCGAGAATGTCAAGTGTGGCGCCTGTCTCTTTTTATGTCTTACCCCTTAACCCTCTTACTTCCGAATAGTACTTCTCGGGCGTGCTTTGGTGTGCCTTCATCTCACGCTTGTTTTCGTACATTTTCTCGTCCGCCGCTTTGTACGCGTCCGTTATCTGTTCAAGACCGCATTCGCTGTCATAGATGAAGAACCCGTGCGCTATGCTTATCCTGAACTCTCGGTTGGGAGTGCTGTTGTGTAGCTCCATTTGAGAGTTGAACTCCTGCAGGCTTTTATCGCAGCGTTCCTTTATGTTATCTCCCTGCATTATCACCGCGAACTCATCGCCGCCTATCCTGAAGCATTCTCCGCCGTCGGGCTCAAACGCGGCGCTTACTATTTCGGCGGCTTTTCTTATCATGCTGTCGCCGAGAGGGTGTCCCAGATTGTCGTTTACATATTTCAAATCGTTGACGTCGAACATAACGATCCCGACGGACGCGGCGGTATCTTTGATCTTCTCGAGCTCGCTGAGCCGCTCCTCGAACGCGGTGCGGTTCCCTATGCCGGTCAAGCCGTCGTGATACGCAAGACGGCTTGCAAATTCTGCCTGCGCGCCCATTTTTACGGCGTTTATCGTGTTTTCAAGGCTGGAGCTGCCGTAGCATACCGTAAAGATAAGCATACCTATCCGCACACACATCGCGCTGTCGCTTGTCCGCCCAGAATAGTATCGCACGATATCGATTATAGCAGCAAAGGCGATGCTGCAAAGCCCTACGGTTCTCAATATCAGATATATTTTAGCGCCTTGCTTTTGACCCTTTTGCACGGCGGCTTTTGTGACCGTATAAATCAGAAGCACCGACGCTATCACTACATTGACATGAGAAAATGTAAGTGTCTCGTGGATATCCCTGATCTTGAGAAAATGAAGCGTCCAGCACACGACAAATCCAAGCGTACACAGTCCGCATAAAACGGGAACGACTATCTTGTTTTTAAATCCGATCGCTGCGTTGAGATACAGGATTAGCGCGAATGGTATCAGCATAAGCGAGTAGCAGGATATCATCTGCACCAGTCGGCTGTCGTTGAAGAAGAACTCGACTATATGCAGTTCTGCCAGACACCATATTGAAACGCATATCGAGAACAGCCCCAGAAACAAAAGCTCGTGATTTTTTTGATTGCGCATATTTATGGGAATGTCGGCGATAGACAGAAGAAGCCCCACAAACAACAGAAGAACGCAGGTGATAAAGGACACGAGCTTCTCCTTGAGTATGTTAAGGATAGCGCCGCCGGAGCTGCCGATACGGAAGCCGTCCACGCCGCACCTCGCGGTTTTATATGCCGCTCTGATCCGTATCTCTATCTCCTTTCCGAGCTGCTCGGGCGTGATGTCTATACTGTTCCAGCACGTTCCCGTGGAATTAGTGTAGAAAACGCTTTCGCCGAATTCGGGCGTGTAGACGGGCTCTCCGTCTATGTATACGCTGTAGAAAACGTTCTTCGCCCTGAAAAAAAGTGAGTCCGCATCGTTTGAATCTGCGGGCAGCGTATTATATATGCTTATCTCCTTGTCCATAGAAATAGTGTTTATCTTGCTGAGCGTCTTTTCATCCAGCTCCGTTCCGTCCTCGGTATGCCAGCCCGCCGTAAACGGAGCGGTTTTATCATATTCCGCGTCCGCCAGCGGCTTGGCATTGCAATTTGCCGCAAGATACACTACGACCACTATAAAAAATATCAGCATAATGCCGAAAATAATATGAAACACGGAATCCTTCGATCTCATACCTCCGCACCTCCGCATATTCTATGTACAGTTTACCGTTTTTACCGACATTGATGCTGTCAGCTGTACATTGTCAATTGTTCAAGTAATAAATATTTTTTATATTATAACACACAAATTGTGAAATGTCAACCCAATTTGCGGTAAACCGTATTCCCCTGCTTTTGCGGAAGCAGGGGAATATTTTACGGATCGATCTCCCGAATAAATACACAGCTACAAGCTTATCAAATTACCGAGTAACGTAACCTATAAAGCTATGCCGCGAGGGAGCTTGGCTTACAACATTGACAGCATTGTCTATGATCGGCTCAAAGCGCGATCATTATACCACCGCAAAACGGAAGATCTCATCCGGCATCACGAATTCGGGCGAACCCTCTTTACCGGGCGCGACCGTATATTCCTCGAAAACGATCACCAGCAGTCCATCCGAGTTAAGATAGAATTCCTGATCGGGAGAAATTTCCTTGAAGCACTCATCGTCGCTCCAGATACCTCCGGGAATGAAATAGTCCGCTTCTTCATATTGAACGCGGAACTCCATCTGCCGCAGCACCTCCGCGCTTATCTCGCCGATATAATCGTAATCTTCGTCGAACAGATCGGATAGCGCAAGCACCTCACCGCTCTGCTTGTCAATTGTCACGCAGCGGCTGTACTCCATTGAGCCGCCCAAATTTACGGTAGCATAAAACCGCGCCGATAAATACGTTCTGTTGTTCATATGAATACGATATCCCGCGTCCTCCGCCACATATCCCTCATATTTTTGTACAGCATACTGTTGGAAAATATCCCTTGCCTCGGCGATAAAATCCTTGATGGCTTGGTTTGGTTTGTTTGAATTATCGCCTCCGAACTCGGGATATCTGATACTCAAATCGTTGTCGCCCCAGCCGTAGCTTATTGTTTTTATGTCGACGGATAGCGTCTCGGACAGCGCGCTTGCCGCTGCGGGAGAAAAATTCAGCAGACCTACCGCGCAGATAAGCAATGTCAAAACCGCGGGCAGTGCCTTTGAATGTTTTGAACCGTGTCCTGTATTCCCGTCGTTCTTCATACTGCCTTCGGGATCGCAGAATATCTCGGCGCAAAACAAAAATTCCCCGTTCTCACACGCGCAGCATATGAAACCGTTGTATTTCTCAACAACCTTTTTCACGCCGTAAAGCCCGATACCGTGACCGTCTCGCGCTTCAACAACGGGCAGCCCCTCCGCGTTGATATCTACGATATCCGCATATGAATTTCTTACCGATATTTTAAGCTTGCGGTCGTCCGAGAAATCTGCCAGCAGGTCGATATAACGCTTGTCCTCGGGACATTTTTCGCAGGCGTTCAGCGCATTCTCAATCGCGTTGGAGAGGATTATGCACACGTCGGGCAGTTCAAACGGAAGCTCTTCGGGAATATAGATCTTATGCTCCGTCCGACAGCCGATATCTTTCGCGCGGATTATGTATTCGGAAAGAACCGCGTTTACAGCAGAGTTTTTGCAGAACATTTCGGGTGTGCTGAGCTCGCCGATCTCGTTTAACTCTCCGATATATTCAAGAATTTCATTGGAGTTGTTCTGCTGCGCCATTCCCGCAAGTACTTTCAGATGATGCCGCATATCGTGACGGTAATGCCGCCCGGCTTCAACGCTTTGAGAAATACGCTCAAAGTTTTCGCGCTGCAGGCTAAGGCTTTCGGATAAGGCCCTTTCTTTCTCCGTTACCTCAATTATCTTTGCATTATATCCAAAAAGCCACGCCGTGATCACGAAAAACGATACGGCTACCACCAGCGTCATTATTGAAAAGAGAATCGAGGTAGTGCTGTTAAAGTTGAAAAAAATAAGTAAGAACATCGTTACGATAGGAACCAAGACCAGCAGTCGATTTTTAATATCCGAACCCGCGCATACACCGAACGGCTTGCGAATAAAGCGAAATACGACAAACGCCGCTGCCGCCGCAAGGGCAAACACGATGACCAAACTTATCGTATCGATCGCAACTCCGCCGATATCGGGTGACCAAACGGTGTACAACGTCGCCAGCATTTTATCAACCGTTTTGACGATCATCGACGCAAGCGCCCCCACGGAGCACGCCGCTGCGGTCTCAAATATGCCACCCTCGGAGAGGATATATACGCACACCGAAAACGGCAGATACGCGATAAGCGGCAGCAGCGTAAGCGCCGCCATAATGCTTACCGACTGCGAAAGAGCCGCTGCCGCGCCGCAAGAGCATAGCAATATCGCTCCGTAAACCGTAACGCGCATGCCAAGCGGGAACCGCGGTTTCATAAGCGCCAGACATACGAACATATACAAGGCGAAAAAAACCGCTTCGGAAAAAATCGTTGAAAAAAAAGCCATTATATCACCCCTATATATTATAATACAAAACGGGTCAATACTTCAAAAAAATCACTTAATTGACGGAAAAATCACTTATTTGACATTTCGTTGCTTATGTATTGCTGTCGTGCGGAGATGTATTTTCGGGTGATCTTGTATTGTGAGCCATCGCGCATAATAAAATCATCGGCTTTTACTCCCTGAATATTCCGATGATTTACCAGATAGCTTGCGGATACCTTCAGGAACTCTCCCGTTTGCATAAGCTCCTCCGCCTGAATGTCAAACGACTGCCTGCGGTATGCGCTTTCGACCGTTTTGCCGTTTACAAGGTGAAACGTCAATCTGTGATCAAGGTATTCCACGGCGATAATCTCCGATAACAAGAGAGGCATCGTGCCGTCGGCGGTTTTTATTGAGAGCGTTTGCGGCTTGGTCTCGATACGGTTCAGACACTCATCAAGCTCCGAGAACAGCGCATCACGTGAAAACGGCTTTATCAAATAAGAAAACGCGTGCACCGAAAACGCGTCTACCGCGTACTCGCGCGAGGTGCTGATATAGATGACCGCCGAGTTTCGGTCGTGCTCTCGTATCCTTTTTCCAAGCTCTATGCCGTCCGTTTCGGGCATTATCACATCGAGAAGATACACTGTGATATCGTCTTCAGCTCTGTTCTCCGAGAACCGCATTACATTCTCCGGCGAAGAAAAGCAGATCGTTTCTCCGTATAATCCGCGTTGTGCTATGTATTCGGCAGCCGATTCGCGGAGCGTTTCCAGATCGGCACTGCTGTCGTCGCACAGGACAAGATTTACTTTAGTCAAAAGGTTAGTCACTCCTCTGTTATTGATGTTTAGACATTTCCGATTTTATGCGGTTTCCCCGCCGGAGGCGGGGAAACCGCATAAAAAGTTTTGAAAGTCGGATATATTTTGAGCGTGTGGCAG
>CAMWVP010000092.1 GCA_947177735.1 uncultured Clostridia bacterium | reverse complement strand
CAGGCAAGCGGTCATACCGACACGCTGATGCAAATGCATACCGAGTCGGGTATGAGCACGCTGAAAAGCCAGATGGAGGCGCTGAAGGTCAGATTTACGGATCTTACGGCGGACTTTGATGCCAGCGGTTTCGCCTCTCCCGATAGGGCAAGCGAAATCGTGTCGCTGTGGGAATCCAAGAAAAAGACCGAAAGCGATTTCGCGGCGTTTTACGATGCATCCGGAAATCAGTTCTGGAAAACCGACAACTTCGACCTCGGCAACGTACGTCTGGGTTATGAGACTCACACGGGCGTTGTCAACGACCCGAACGCAGGTCTTGTCGTACACTGTATGAGAAATCTCTCAAACGGCAATACAATGGTAACGGGAATGTACCTTACCGAGACAAGCTGGCTTGACGACGTAAAAGCGGAAACCAGCTCCGAGGTAACAATAATAAGCGGCAAGACCCGTCTCGCGACCACCATAGCGGACGCTACGGGCAAAAGAGCTACCGGCACGGATATCTCCGATACCGTACACACAAAGGTGAGCAACGGCGGCACATTCGAGGGCACGACGGATATACTCGGACAGAAGCACTACGTAATTTATGAGCCGCTTGTCGACGTGAACGGCGACATAGTCGGCGCGTATTTCTCGGGCTACTCCGCCGCCGAGTCCGAAGCGCTTAAGTTAAAGCTTATCCTTACTTCAACGATCATGGCGGTCATTATCGGTTTCGCGTCTCTGTTCGTAATCGGTATCTTCTGCATTCAGATGATAATCAAGCCCATTCAGGCGGCGGAAAAACTCGCCGACAGCATGCATAAGGGCTACCTTAACGAACCGACTCCCGCCGCGCGTTTCGGCAACGACGAGGTCGGAGACTTCGTACGCAAGCTCGAAGCTACCAGAGGTACGCTGAACCTGTACATAACCGATATCGACGAGGTAATCACCCAGATGGCGACGGGAGACTTCACCGTCAAGCCCAAGGTCGATTACGTCGGAGACTTCTCCAATATCCAGAGCTCGTTTGAGAGGATCGAAAAGTCGCTGCATGAGATAATCGGCAGCATCAACTCTTCCGCCAAGGACGTAAAGACAGGCGCGGCTCAGATCGCGGAGGGCTCTCAGGTTCTCGCCGACGGTACTACGAGACAAGCTGCCGCTATCCAGGAGCTATCCGCTTCCATCAACGAGATAGCAGCTAAGGGGCAGGTAAGCGCCAAGAACGCCACCGAGGCAAGCAAGGTATCCAAGCTGAGCACCGATAAGATCACCTATCAGAACGAAGAGGTCAAGAATATGCTCTCCGCTATGGAGGAGATCAAGGAAAAATCCGATCAGATCCAGAATATTATCAAGGCGATCGACGACATCGCATTCCAGACCAATATCCTCGCGCTGAACGCGGCTATCGAGGCTGCAAGAGCGGGCGTTGCGGGCAAGGGCTTCGCGGTCGTTGCGGACGAGGTAAGAGCGCTCGCCGGCAAGAGCGCCGAGTCCGCGGAGCAAACGGGTCTGCTTATCAACGCGACTATCGCTGCGGTAGACAAGGGCACTATCATCGCCCAGAACACCGCAGATACGATGAAGGAAGTCACCGAGCTCTCGACGCGCACCAACTCCTACATCAGCGAGATATCCTCCGCTGCTGAGGATCAGGCCGAGTCTATCGAGCAGGTAAAGGTCGGCATCGACCAGATATCCACCGTCGTACAGCAGAACTCCGCGACCGCGGAGGAGACTGCGGCTTCCTGCGAGGAGCTGAGCAGTCAGTCCGCTGTTCTTGAAGAGCAGATCAGCAAACTCAAGGTTGAGGATTAACCGTTTTTTCGGCATAAATTCACACTCCTTTGCAGATAATACCGTTATCGGATATCTGCAAAGGAGTTGTTTTTATGGGAAAATACGGGAGAAAGGTAATTCTGGCGGCGCTCTGCTTGGCGTCGCAGACGATAACCTTAGCCGAGGCTTCGGCGGACGCAGTATGCTTTGTGCTGTGCGAGTATGACGGGAAGATAGCGCTTATGGAGGAGGGCAGTCCCGAGCCGCTGGCGGTGTACAAAACGCCTATAAGCGCGCTTTACCCCGCGGACGCGGAGCTGCTGCGCGAGGGAATACGGCTCAAAAACCGCGCCGAGGTCTCGCGGCTCATTGAGGATCTTGACCTCGAGTAATTGACCTCCTCGGAAGCTATAAATATTGTCATATTTTAAACTGATTTTCGGTGTTTTCCCCGCCTCCGGCGGGAAAACACCGGAAATCATGGAAAAGTTTAATTGGATCATCAATATTAACAAAAGTTTACGTTTGTTGGATAATACCACAAGTCAAGCCGCTCGGGAAATCGCAGGTTTTGTTTAAATAGTAGAAAAAGCCTCCGATACGCTACACTTATGCGACAGCCTGGCCCTTATAGGTCAAGCTGTCGCTTGTTGCCCATTGAAAAAAAAGCGTTCGGTGGTTATAATAGTTATTAGGTGAAAATTGCTTTCCGGGCAGGTTAAGCGATTCCGGAAATAAGTGATCAGAGGGAGCGGTATTGTATCGTGAACAATAACGTCAAAAAACAGACGCTGTGGGGCAGATTTTTTCAGGTGCTCATCACGTGGACGGTATACTTTCTGTTCCGTCCTAAGGTGCTGTACACCGATAAAACGCTGAAAAAGCGGCTTAAGGGCAGACCCTGCGTGTTTGTCGGCAACCACACACACCACTTTGACGGAGCCTACGGACCCGCGGTGCTGTGGCGGTATAAGCCGTATATCCTCGTCAAGAAACAGTGGTACGAGAAAAGGCGCACGGGAAAAATGATCTCGTGGTGCAGAAGCATACCGATAAATCTCGACGAGGCAGATGGGTCGTGGTACGCGGCTGCGGAGGCGGTCGTGGACAACGGCGGCTCGCTGATGATATTCCCCGAGGGCGGACTTTCGCGCGACGGGGAGATACACGAATTCAAGCCCGGAGCGGCGCTGCTGTCGGCGAAAAAGGGCGTGCCGATAGTGCCCTGCGCTATCTACGGTACATATTCGCCGGTGTTCGGTATGCGGCAGAAAATGCTTGTCGGAGAGCCTATCGAGAGCAGCTGCCCCGAGAATATGCGCCACAGCAAGTACGCGCGGACGTTGATCGCCGAGGCGGAAAAATCGGTTCGGGCGCTGTACGCGAAGATGGTCGAGCGCTACGGCGACTGCGGACAGTACCATATATAATCCGGAAACCGGTAAGAAACGTTATAAAAACCGGTGAGAAACGTTCGCAGACGAGGAACAATGCCAACGGCTAGGCTTTTGCCTGCCGTTGGTATTGTGACGAAGTAAGCAAAACACAAAGTGTTTTGCGGTGCGGACGTTTATCATCGGTTGAAAATATCATAAAGGAGAATAATTATGGCTAATCAGGAAATTTGCGAAAAGATCAAGGGTATGCTGGTGGAGAATCTCAGAATTCCCGCCGATGAGCTGGAGTACGATTCCGAGCTTTTCGGAGACGATATCGGGCTGGATTCCATCGACTCCATCGAGATAATCGCGGGTATCGACGGGCTCTTCGGCGTCCAGATGACGGGCGCGGCGAGAGAGAACTTTAAGTCCATAGAAACGCTCGCGAAGTTTGTTGAGGAGCATCAGGGTGAGTAATATGGATAGACGTGTTGTTGTAACGGGTCTGGGGCTTGTCTGCGCGCTCGGAGAGAATACGGACGAGTGCTGGAGCGCTGCCGTGAACGGCGTTTCGGGCATTCGCGAGGTGAAGTCCGTAAACACCGACGGCTGCTATGCCAACGTCGGCGCGGAGGTCGCTATGGAGTCATCGGCTCTGTCGGGCGAGGACTATGACCGTTCCTCCCTGCTGTGCATCAAGGCGGCGGGAGAGGCACTTGCGGATTCCGGCTACGCGGTAACCGGAGAGAACTCGGACAGAATAGGCGTTATCGTCGGCAACTGCGTCGGCGGAGCGGCGAGTATCGACAAATACTTCACCGACGAGCTGAAAAACGGCGGCGGCAAGTCCTCCGATATACTGAAAATGCCCGCGGCAGCTATCGCGAACAATGTCGCGAAGCACTTCGGGCTGAACGGTATGACCGCGAACATCGTAAACGCGTGCGCGGCGGGAACGATATCGCTATCCTACGCGACCGACCTTATCCGCGCCGGCAAGGCGGACGCGTTTGTCGCGGGCGGCTCGGACAGCTTTTCATCTCTCGCGTTCGCGGGATTTCACGCCCTGCACGCTCTGGACGAAAACGGCTGCTCTCCGTTCAACCGTTCGGGAGGCATTACTCTCGGCGAGGGCGCGGGAGTGCTCATCATCGAGAGCTACGAGCACGCCAAGGCGCGCGGCGCGAAGATCTACTGCGAGGTTCTGGGCAGCGGAGTTTCCTCCGACGCTCACCATATAACCGCTCCCGACCCCGAGGGCAAGGGGCAGATGCTGGCAATCGGCCGCGCTGTCGCAAATTCGGGACTGTCGGCTTCGGATATCGACTACATCAACGCGCACGGCACGGGTACCGCTAAGAACGACGAGGCGGAGTTCCTGTCTCTGCACACGCTTTTTGACGAGAACGATCACTTGTCGGTAAGCTCCACCAAGTCTATGACGGGGCACTGTCTGGGCGCGGCGGGCTCTATTGAGGCTGTGCTGACGGTTAAGGCGGTGTGTGAAAACACCGTTCCCCCGACTATCGGCTACACCGAAGAGAACCTCGAAACGCTCAAAGAAAAAGCGGGCGCTATCGACTTCGTACCGAATACCAAGCGTGAGAAAACCATAAATTACGCGGCGTCAAACTCGTTCGCGTTCGGCGGCAACAACGCTTCTATCGTTTTCGCGAAAGAGCCGCGTGAGATACCCGACCGCACCAACAAGGACAGGATATTCATCACGGGTATCGGCGGATTTGTAAGCAAGGGACATGTTGATATAAGCTCCGACGATTACAAGGCTTATGGCATAAAAATGGCGTTTTACCGCAAGCTCGACCGCTTTTCGCAGTTACAGCTGCTCAGCGGTATGCAGGCGCTTGCGGACGCGAAAATAACCGTCGGTGAGGACAACGAAAAAGATATAGGAATAGTTGTCGGAACGGCGGACGGTCCTATGACCGAGATAGTCGGCTTCCAGAAGAACGTTATCGAAAACGGCACGGCAAGCGGTTCGGCGTTTTCGTTCCCGAACACCGTGTACAACGCGGCGGGCGGCTATTTCAGCATTTTCGCGGGGATAAAGGGCTACAACGTCACCAACGCGAACAGCATTCAGGCAGGCTTGCAGAGCCTGTGCTACGCCGCCGACGTTATCAGAAACGGCGACGAAAATATAATGGTGGCTTCGGGCACCGACGAGAACACCGATGTTACGGAGTTCCTGTACGGCAAGCTCGGGTTGCTTGAGGGCAAGCTGGGCGAGGGCTCGGTGTCGCTTATTCTCGAGAACGAGAACAGCGCGAACGCACGCGGCGCTAAGATATACGCCGAACTGGCAGGCTGGGCAACTGCTCACAAGTCAGTGGAATTCGGCACTGTCAAGGGTTCGGAAAGCGCGTTAAAAACGGCTATCGAGGACGCTTGCAAGGCTGCAGGAGTAACACTTGCGGACATTGACGGAGTATTCGGCTTTGCAAACGGTATTCCGGAGGTAGACGAGCTTGAAAGCAAAGTCTACGGGGAGCTTTTCAACGGTAAAGCGGATATAGTTCAAGTGAGAGACGACCTCGGCGAGGCTCGTGCGGCCGCCGCCGCGGGGCAGGCTGCCGCAGGTGCAAGATATATCTCGAAGGGATGGCGCAATATGGAGTGCGTTCTGGCGGCAGGATTCGGCGTAGGCGGCTCCTATTCGGCTGTTGTTTTGAAGAGAGTACCCGGCGCGTTCGCGGAGGACGACAGGACCACAAGTCTTTTAGATCTGTTAAAAGGGGAGTAAATTATGGTTGCATTGGTAACGGGAGCTTCCCGAGGAATAGGCAGAGCTTGCGCAATAAAACTCGCGGAATGCGGCTACGATGTCGCGGTGAATTACAATTCCAATGAGGCAAAGGCGGCTCAGGTCGTTGCCGAGATCGAAAAGCTCGGCAGGAAAGCCGCCGCGTACAAGGCGGACACCGCCGACCTGAAAGCGGTGCAGGGAATGTTCCGCGAGGTTCAGAAGGAGTTCGGGCAGCTTGACGTGCTCGTCAACAACGCGGGCGTGGTCGATGACGCGTATCTGCTGATGATAAACGAGAACTCGCTGTCTAGAAGCCTTGATATCAACATCAAGGGCTATTTCCACTGCGCGCAACAGGCGGCTCTCAAAATGATGACGAAAAAGCACGGCAAGATAATCAACATCTCGTCGGTAAGCTCCATTCTCGCGGTGGAGGGGCAGGGCGTTTACTCGGCGACCAAGGGCGCGGTCAATTCCATGACCGCGACGCTCGCCAAGGAGCTCGCGCCGCGCGGCATTACCGTAAACGCGGTAGCGCCGGGCTTTATCGAGACCGAAATGATGGACGCTATCCCCGAGGATAAGAAAGCCGAATACATAAAGGCGATCCCCATGGGGAAATTCGGCAGCGCGGAGGACGTGGCGAACACCGTCGCGGCGCTCTGCTCCGAGGCGTTCGACTATGTGACGGGGCAGGTCATCGTGCTTGACGGAGGGCTGAGCTTATGATGAATCTGCTCGAAATAAACAAGCGCATCAAGCAGCGCCCGCCGTTCCAGATGATAGAGCGCGTGCTCGAATTAGAGCCGAACGTCTCCGCAAAGGGGCTCAAGAACGTTTCGGTGAACGAGCCGTACTTTACGGGGCACTTCCCCGAGACCCCAATAATGCCGGGCGTGCTGCTCATCGAGTGTGCGGCGCAGCTTTGCAGTCTCGTGATAGCTCCCGAGGGAGCAGCCGACGACGCGGACAAGCTGTATGTGCTGCTCAAGGTCAAGGACTTTAAGTTTTTGAAGCCCGTTATCCCCGGAGACACGCTGACGATAGACGTTAAATGCACAATGTCGGGCGCGGGCGCGTATGAGTTTTCGGCGGTCATCTCGGTGGACGGCACGGTCAAGGCAAAGGGCAGTATGCTGTTCACCTCGATGGATAAGAGCGCGGTTTACGGATAATTGACGAAACAGAGGTTGATACGATGATAGATCTCAGTGCCTCGATAGTGACGGGCGGCGGTATGCTCCGCATTCGGATAGAGAACGCGCGGACGTTCTACAACAGCGGCTGCGCGGAGTATTTTGAAGATATACTGTCCAAGCGTAACAACGCTTTCTGCGACTCCGCCTGCGGATTTCTGCTGCTTGACAGTCTGCTGCAAAAAAACAGGGTCAACCGCGCGGAGCTTATCATAACGCTTGACGAGCGGGGGCGTCCGCACACGAATTTTTCCGATCTCGATTTCAGCATCTCGCACAGCGAGGGCTGCGCGATGTGCGTTGTGGAAATAAGCGAAGGTGCGAACGTCGGCGTTGACGTTCAGCGCGGTAGACCGTACTCCGCCGCGAAAATGGACGAGCTCGCAAAGGCGTTTATGACCGAAGAGGAGCTCTCGCGGTTTGGCGGCTCCGAGCACAAACCCGCCGAGTTCTTTACGGCGTGGACAAGGCGCGAGGCTTACGTCAAGCGCATAGGTTCGGATATTTTCGACAATCTGAAATGCGCCGATCTGAGCGGTGAAAGCTTCCGCGACGGTATCATCACCGCCTGCGGACGGCGGTATTATTACAGTATCAACGCGCGTTCGGAGGCGCTGTTCCACGTGGAACAATCCGATGAACAAGCAAAAGGAGAATAAATGAACGTTTTGGTATTGAACGGCAGCCCGAAGTCGGAGCGCTCTAACACGCTGAATATAACAAAGGCGTTTCTGGAGGGCTTTCCCGAGGGTACGGCCGTCGAATATGTGAACCTGTACAAGCTGAACATAAAGCCGTGTGTGGGGTGCTTTTCCTGCTGGAGCAAGACGCAGGGACAGTGCGTTATCAAGGACGATATGCAGGAGCTTTACGGCAAGATCGAGCGCGCCGACATAATTATCGAGAGCTTTCCGCTGTACTTTTTCGGTATGCCGAGCCAGCTTAAGGCGATGACGGACAGATGTCTGCCGTTTATGCTGCCGTATATGGGAAACCTTGTCGAGGACAAGAACGCGTCGTTCCACGAGCTCCGCGACGAGACCATGCACGAAAAGCGGCTTGTCGTCATCACGACCTGCGGCTACGTTGACGCGAAGCCTATGTATCCCGCGCTGCTCAAGGAGTACGATCTGATCTGCGGCGACGGGCATTACACGGCGATAATGTGTCCCGAGGGCGAGCTGTTCATCGCGGAAAAGGCGAAGCGTCAGCGCGAGGGGTATCTTGCCGATATCAGGAAAGCGGGCGCGGAGTTCGCCGAAAACCGCAAGCTCTCACCCGAGACGATGGAACGCGTTTCCAAACCGATACTCTCGCCGCAGGGGTTTGAGGCAATAACACTGGCGCATTGGGAAATGAAGTCAAAATAAGTCGTGCCGCCGCGTATTTTGCGCGGCGGCATCGTCGTATAAAAAACCGGAACGCGTTGCGGTTGATCCGAATTAAGATATAACGCACATCTCTCATATTTTGTGTAAAATCACCAAAAACACTAATAATTTTTGTAATTACAATGTTAAAATACACACATTATTTGCTTGATTTATTTACAAAAATATTGTATAATAAAGTTATAAAGCTTGAAATATGCTAAAGGAGCTGGTATTTATGGATATGGATAACCTCACACTGCTGGACGTTATTGACCGTCACACGCTGCAGTCGCTGCAGGACGCTTTCGCCGAAGCTACGGGAATGGCGGCGCTCGCGACGGATGCAACGGGTTCCGTCACGCAGCTCAGCAACCCCACCGAATTCTGCATGAACCTGACAAGAAGGTCGTCGATCGGCTGTGAACGCTGCAATAAGTGCGATCTCCAAGGCGGCGCCGACGCGTCGCGCACGGGTCAGCCCGCAGTCTACTTCTGTCACGGCGGGTTGGTGGATTTCGCCGCGCCTATTATTGTAAACGGTAAACATATCGGCTCGCTTATCGGCGGTCAGGTGCTGACCGAAGAGCCAAACGATTCAAAGTTCCGCACGATCGCCGGGCAGATCGGCGTTGATCCCGAGAAATACGTTCGCGCCGTACATAAGGTAAAGATCGTTCCCAAGGAGCAAATTGACGCTGCGGCAAAACTGCTGTTCCAGATGGCGAACGCGCTGTCCGATGTAGGCTATCAGCGAGCGCTCGCACAGGAACAATCCAACCGCGACGAGGCTATCGTGTCTCGGATACAGGAGCGTTTCACAGATATCAACGCGCAGACCGACGAATCCGTAACCGCGATAAACGCGCTCGCGGAGAGCTTCGTGCGCATTAAAGAGGCGGCTGCCGCCTCCGCAAAGGCTGTCGAAAGCACCGATAATATCATCAAGACCATTGAAAACGCCTCCACGCAGCTCACGCTCATAGGCTTCAACGCTTCTATCGAAGCCAAGCGCGCCGGTGCGGCGGGAAAGGGCTTTAATGTTATCGCGCAGGAGGTGCGCACGCTCTCGGACAAGAACACCAAGCAGACCGCCGAGATCGAAAAGACCCTCCACGGCATCAAGGCTTCAATGAAAGATATCAACGCACAGATCAAGGACGTTCATCAGGTGATCGAGCAGAACCGCGATGTCATAGAGGCTCTTCGGACGATGCTTGAGGACGTGAACGCTCTCATCTCCGAAATAAAGTAACTCGTTAAGAGCTTGTTTAGTATCTTCCGAAGCACCGTCTTCACCCGTCTTTCCGCGCCGTACTTAGGCAATTTTCCTTGAGGTACATAAAGTACATCTGCGGAAAATTGCCGTAGCGTTTTGCCAAAGGCATAATGCGTCCGGCACGAAAATCCGGGCAAATCCAGCAACAGGATGTTGCCGCAGTTGCAACAGAGCAGCCGACAGGACGTCGGCTGCAAAAAGCAACAGGCGGCACTTCTACAGATACTAAACAAGCTCTAAGCTACCGCTTTGCAGCGGCAATATATTATGAAAGGAATGTTGGTTATGAATCGTTTTATTCTCAATGAGACCTCGTATCACGGAAAGGGCGCGCTCGGCGCGATCGCCGACGAGGCTAAGGGCAGAGGCTTCAAAAAGGCTCTGGTGTGCTCCGACCCGGATCTTATCAAGTTCGAGGTCACCAAAAAAGTTACCGATATCCTCGATAAAGAGGGCTTGGCTTACAGCATTTTCTCGCAGATAAAGCCCAATCCCACCATTCAGGACGTTCAAGCGGGCGTTGCGGCGTTCAAGGAGAGCGGCGCGGATTATATCATTGCGATAGGCGGCGGCTCGTCCATAGATACCGCTAAGGCTGTCGGAATAATCATCAACAATCCCGAATTCGCCGATGTGAGAAGTCTTGAGGGCGTTGCTCCGACAAAGAAGGCCTGCGTTCCGATCATCGCCGTTCCGACCACGGCGGGCACGGCTGCCGAGGTAACGATAAATTATGTTATCACCGATACCGAAAAGAACCGCAAGATGGTTTGCGTTGACCCGCATGATATCCCCATCGTTGCGGTCGTTGACCCGGATATGATGAGCACTATGCCCAAGAGCCTCACCGCTGCTACGGGTATGGACGCGCTCACTCACGCTATCGAGGGTTATATAACCAAGGGCGCGTGGACACTTTCGGATATGTTCCACATCAAGGCTATCGAGCTCATCGCCGCTTCTCTGCGCAGCGCGGTAAACAATGACCCCGACGGGCGCGAGGGAATGGCTCTCGGTCAGTATGTTGCGGGTATGGGCTTCTCGAACGTAGGTCTCGGCATCGTGCACTCTATGGCGCATCCGCTCGGCGCGCTCTATGATACGCCGCACGGCATTGCAAACGCCATCATTCTCCCGACCGTTATGGAGTACAACGCTCCCGAGACGGGCGAAAAATACCGCGATATAGCCAAAGCTATGGGCGTTAAGGGCACCGAGAATATGTCGCAGGAGGAGTACAGAAAGGCTGCTGTTGATGCTGTAAAGCAGCTCTCCAAGGACGTTGGTATCCCCGACACCCTCAAGGATATCGTAAAGCCCGAGGATATTCCGTTCCTTGCGCAGTCGGCGTTTGACGACGCGTGCCGTCCCGGAAATCCGCGCGATACCTCCGTTGAGGAAATCACGGAGCTTTACAAGAAACTCCTTTAATAACAGAACGGCGAAACGCGGCAGGATAAAACCTGCCGCGTTTTTTGTTGATTTGCTGTTGACCTGCGTAATCTTTAAGGTATAATACCGTCAGTTCTGGCGCTTTATCTGCTCGGTGTTCAGCGGCGTGTAGCAGACGAGCTTGCAGGAGTTGAGGTTTTCGTGGTTCATATCGACGGCGCTTATCTGATGATTCTCGTAGGTGGTGTAGTAATAGATGCCCTTGTCGGCATTGCAGCAGCTTGTATAGCGGGTAGTCTGATACTTCCCGTCGGCAAGCTCGCAGCAGCCGCGCTGATTTTCGACCGCGCCCAGAATATGGAAGAACTGTGAAACGCACTCGGCTTCGCTGTCGCCGCAGACGGAATTACTGCGGACGAACGCCGCGCGGACAAAGCGCGACTCGGACGAGAGATCCCCCGGCAAGCCTAACGCGCCCATTCCGCGGCTGTACGGCTTCAGCGGCAGCGAGCTGCAAAACAGGTTGCACGGCTCCTTTGCGGAAAGGTGCATATAGTTGTTGAGCTGGAGCATTTGCTGAGGAAACTCGGGGTTGTTGGTAAGCACGCCGACGGGGTTGTCGTAGACATTAAAGCCGTGCACGGTGCTCTCCGCAACGAGCGAGCCGCTCCTGTCCGATATCATCCAGTGAAGCTGAGCGATAGGATATTTGTCCGAAAAACCAACGTCGATGAGGTTTATCTCTTTCAGCAGCTTACGCGCCTCCTCGAGATCCCGACACTGCCCCATTATAAACGGAATAAACTCGTGCGGCGGCAGGTTGTACTTACCGCTTACGGGCTCGGCGTAATGCGCGTTGCCGACGAAGTTCAGCCCCGCCATTCCAAGCCCCTTTTCGTTTATGCAGTCGTAATACAGCGGATAGTTATCCGCAACGTGCGCCATACCAATCATGGCGTAATGCTCCGCGGTCTTGCCCGCCGCGCCGAAATCGAAGCAGTAGCAGCGCGGCGTCACGGTGATCTTATCGCCGTAGGAAAAGTCATAATCGAGAGTTCTTCCGAAGTAGAAGTCCTTTCCGATAAAGCTGACAGCTGTGCACATAATAGTTCCCTCCTGTTATGGTTTTAGTATGCTCGTAATAGTTTACTGCGTCAGGCGGTCAAATATTCGGGACTAGTGTGCTGTCTCATTCAAAATTAGCAATAGACGCGCAGCAATTTTTTTCATACGCGAGGCGGAGGACGAAGGCTTGCTGACGCAAGTCGAGGACGACAACGAAGCGTATGGAAAAATTGCAAGCGGATATGTTAATTTTGAGTGAGACAGTACACTAGCCCGCCCGAAACAAAAAGCGCTATCCGTTGAGATAGCGCTTTGCGTTCATAGCCGAATTATCAATCGATAATGTAGTCCTTGATCTCGTCAAGGAAATCGCCGCAGTCGTCGCTGTGGATCTTGAGCTCAAGCTCCTTGGAGAGGTCGAGGCTGAAGATACCCATGATGGACTTAGCGTCGATAGCGTATCTGCCGCTGACGATGTCCACATCGTATTCGCATCTGGTAACAATGGAAACAAAGTTCTTTACATCGTCGATCGCGTTTATGCGGATTTTTGCAGTTGTCATAACAATACTTCCTTTCGTCGTCCGGGAGAATATCCCGAAAATACCTTGGTCTGTTACTAATATACCATAAATACCCTGTGTTTGTCAAGGGGATTTTTGCCGAATTTGGGAGAGATACGGCGCGATTATCGGTACAAATCGCCGATTAAGGTATCTCCCCACTTACGGATCAATGTCGGGTTCACTTCTCGAGAAATCTTCCGATCTCGTCGAGGAAATCCTCCGCGTCAGCGCCGTCGGAGTGAACGACCAACGTCAGCGCCTTGGTGAGGTCAAGGCTGAATATGCCCATGATCGACTTAGCGTCAACAGCGTATCTGCCGGAGAGCAGATCGATATCGAATACACATCTGTTCGCCAGAGCAACGAATTCCTTAACATCATCGATAGAGCTCAGAATGATCTTATTTTCCTTCATAAAATCGCCGCCTTTCATAATTACTGAGAACATGCTCTCATTTCAGACTGTAGAAAAAATCTTTTTTAATAAAATGCAACCTTGACTTTATGCGGTTCTCCCCGCCCGCGGCGGGGAGAACCGCGGGTTTATATACAGGCTGTACCGAGAACATATTCTCATTTCTACACATTTTATCTTTATGTCGAGGAAGTTTTTTGCCCCCTCTGTAAAATAATATAGCAATAATCTTAAAAATAGTCAATACCTTATTGCAAAATTCGTAAGATTAAAGTATAATATAATAGTAGGAGAAAAATAGTTTGGTGATATTGCACAAGTTTTCAGTGAAACTTTTTGGCAAGTTGCCATTATCATATTGATACTCCAATTAAACTTTTCCGAAATTTCAGCGGTTTTCCCCCCCGAAGGCGGGGAAAACCGCGGAAA
>CAMWVP010000091.1 GCA_947177735.1 uncultured Clostridia bacterium | reverse complement strand
GTGTATCATAACGAATTATTAAAAACTTATATAAAACTGCTTGACATTCGTTAAATTTTCAATTAAAATAAAATAAGCGGCTGAAGGGAGAGCATACCGTGAGAAATACCGATAAAAACTTAGGCAGACTAATTAAACCAAATATGCTCGCGCGCGGCGATACCATAGCGGTCATAAGCCCGTCATGGGGCTGCGCGGGCGCGCCGCGGGTACGGTGGCAGTACAGGCTCGGCGTACAGCGGCTCGAGGAGCTTGGGCTGAACGTCGTTGCCGCGCCGAACGCTCTTCGCGGCACAAAATATCTTCACGATAATCCGCAAGCCCGCGCCGAGGACTTCCTATGGGCGTTCGAGAACAACGCCGTAAAGGCGATCATCGCGAATATCGGCGGCAGCGATTCCGTAAGACTTCTCCCGTTCCTTTCGGCGAAAACAGTTTGCGAAAATCCGAAAATATTTTGCGGCTATTCCGACGTTATGACCCTGCACCTATATTGCCGCCGCGCGGGATTGTCGACATTTTACGGCGACAATCTCCTGACGACGGTCGCCGAAGCTCAGGGCTGGCACGAATACAGCCGCGCGAGCTTTAAGAAAACGTTCTTTTCCGACAAGCCGATCGGCGGGATACTCCCGTCAAAGGACTGGAGTTATGAGCCGAATAACCACACAAACCCCAATTATGTGCGCGGTTATATCCCAAACGGCGGCTATATGCTCGTTCAGGGAAGCGGGCGGATCCGCGGAGCATTATTCGGCGGTCACGGGGCTCTTTGTGAATACGACGAGGACTTGGAGATTTTTCCGCGTAAAGAGGACTTCAAGGACAGCATTTTCTTTTTCGAGGATATTCCCGAAGTGATGTCGCCGGACTACATAGCAGACTTTTTCGATTGGCTCGGGAAGCGCGGTCTCTTACAGCAAATAAACGGCATAGTGATCGGGAAAATGCGCAGTAAGGAGAGTTTCGAGCCGTATGCCGAAAGGGTAAGGGAAGTCGTTTCGGGAAAGTACGGATTGACGGATATGCCGATAATATACGGATTGAATTTTGGTCACGCTTCGCCGATATGCGTGCTGCCATACGGCGCGGAAGCGGAGCTTGACGCGGATAAGCTCAGGTTCACGATATCGGAAAGCGGCGTTGTTTCATAGCGCCGTCGGTGAAAAAATTGCGGCAGCCGATACAACCTGCGGTTGAGTTCGGGCGCTTTTTCATCAACATATTTATGATTGTTTTTTGTCGGAATGCGGGTTATAATGAAGTTGCGGCATAAGCACGCGAAAATCATTATAACAGGAGGAAGCATTATGTTTGATCAGGTCGATTTCGGAAAAAGGGTGAAGGAATTCCGAACAAGAAACAATTATTCTCAGAAAGAGATAGCTCTCAGAATAGGCGTTTCGGAGCAGGCGGTGAGTAAGTGGGAAAACGGCGAGTGTCTGCCCGACGTTTACAATCTGAAGCTGCTGGCGCAGATACTCCGCGTCTCCGTCGACAGCTTGCTGGATACCGAGCTTCGGACAGAAAAGGTCGTTGAATCGATTGCGGTGGGCGGAGCGCGTTTTGAGGTCATCGAAAAGCCCGAAACTATCCTCGCGGGAAAGATGCTTTACGCAAAGAATTTCCCGAGCGCGGAAAAATTCAACGAGGCGATAGACTCGACTACGGACGAAGATAAACAAGCTGTATTCGACAAACTGTCGGAATGTGCGCTGCCGATCTATGACATAAATATGAGCGTAAACTTCTGGCTTGCCGTTAAGTACCGCGCATACGGATATGTAAGAGAGGTCATGACGGAGGAGCAGCCCGAGGGCGTTGACGTATTCAGAAATCCCGCTTCATTGTATATACGGGCACATACGGATAAGGACACCGCACAGCTTATCTGCAAGGAGCAGTGCGAGATATGGGAGCTTTTCGCGTATATCAGGGATTACTTTATGCCCGCGCACGGGTTCGAGATGGCTCAGAACGGCGCGCAGGAGCTGGAGGTATTCGATACGTTTGAGCATAGATCGGGTTATGCTTATATGCCCGTCGTCAGAAAATAAGACATAATTTCGGTTTGACGGACGGGCTCGGGCAGTATGAAAAAATAATTTTCTGTCAAAGAAAGGAAAATAATATGCTTTACATTGGTATTGATCTGGGAACCTCGTCCGTCAAGCTGCTGCTTATGGACGAAAAAGGCGCGATATTGAAAACCGTTTCGCGCGAATATCCGCTGTTCTTCCCGCAGGCGGGCTGGTCGGAGCAGAATCCCGAGGACTGGCTGAAAGAAACCGTCACGGGAATACGCGAGCTTACCGCGGACGTTGACAAGTCACAAGTCGCGGGGATAGGCTGCTGCGGACAGATGCACGGTCTGGTCATACTTGACAACAATGACAAGGTCATTCGTCCCGCCATTCTCTGGAACGACGGCAGAACAAGCGAGGAGACCGACTATCTCAACAACGTTATCGGTAAGAGTAAGCTCTCCGAGTACACGGCGAACATTGCGTTCGCGGGCTTCACCGCGCCCAAGGTGCTGTGGGTGAAGAAGCACGAGCCCGAGAATTTCGCGAAGATCGTCAAGGTGATGCTCCCAAAGGATTATATCAACTATATGCTGACGGGAACGTTCTGCACGGACGTTTCGGACGCGTCGGGAATGTTATTGTTCGACGTGAAAAACAAGTGCTGGAGCCGCGAAATGCTCGACATATGCGGCTTAAAGGAGGAACAGCTCCCGAGGATATACGAGAGCGCCGACACGGTAGGAACGCTTAAAGAAAGCGCAGCCCAGGAGCTTGGATTATCAAGCTCCGTAAAGGTATGCGCGGGCGCGGGCGACAACGCGGGCGCGGCAGTCGGCACGGGCACTGTCGGAGACGGTATCTGCAACATCTCCCTCGGAACGTCGGGCACGATATTCATCACCTCCAAGGACTTCCGCGTCGACCCGAACAACGCGCTCCACGCGTTTGCTCACGCCGACGGCAACTTCCACCTTATGGGCTGTATGCTCTCGGCGGCGAGCTGCAATAAATGGTGGCAGGAGAACGTTCTCGGCTCGACCGACTACAACGGCGAGGAGGCTAAGATACCCGCCGAGCTGCTCGGCAGGAACCGCGTATTTTTCCTCCCGTATCTTATGGGCGAGCGTTCGCCGATAAACGATACCGAAGCCCGCGGAACGTTCATTGGTCTTTCGATGGACACCGACCGCACGGCAATGAAGCTGGCGGTGCTCGAGGGTGTTGCGTTCGCGATGAGGGATTCGTTCGAGGTCGCGAAGTCGCTGGGGCTGGATATCACTATAAGCCGCATTTGCGGCGGCGGCGCTAAGAGCGCGCTTTGGCGGAGAATATTCGCGAACGTTCTGAATATCGACATCTGCACCGTCGAGACCGAGGAGGGTCCCGGCTACGGCGGCGCGATACTGGCGGCGGTAGCGTGCGGCGAGTGGAAAACCGTTCAGCAGGCGTCAACGGAGCTGCTGAAGATCAAAGAGACCATCTCTCCCGAACCCGAACTTGCCGCGCTTTATGAGGAGCGTTACAAGCAGTTCAAGCAAATTTATCCGGCATTAAAGGGGTTATTCCCCATATTAAATAAAATATAATTGCTTTTCCGTGCCGACGGCGCGGAAAAGCAAAAAATAAAGCTATTTGGAGGTATTTGTTATGCTTACTAACATTCCACAGGTAAAGCTCGGTATTATCGCGGTATCGCGCGACTGCTTCATCATCTCGCTTTCGGAGCGCCGCAGGGCGGCTGTTGTCGAGGCTTGCGGCAAGTCGGGAATCGACGTTTACGAGTGCAAGACCACCGTCGAAAACGAGCTTGATATGCTCAAGGCGGTCGACGAGGTGAACGCGGCGGGTTGCAACGCGCTTGTAGTGTTCCTCGGCAACTTCGGTCCCGAGACACCCGAAACGCTTATCGCGAAGAAGTTCGACGGTCCCGTAATGTACGCGGCAGCCGCCGAGGAATCGGGAGACGATCTTATCAACGGGCGCGGCGACGCTTACTGCGGTATGCTGAACTGCTCGTACAATCTCGGTATGCGTCATCTGAAAGCGTATATTCCCGAGTACCCCGTCGGCACCGCGGAGGATATTGCGAAGATGATCGGCGATTTTCTGCCCATTGCGCGCACTCTTATCGGCTTGTCCGATCTCAAGATCATCTCTTTCGGCCCGCGTCCGCAGGATTTCTTCGCCTGCAACGCGCCTATCAGGGGCTTGTACGAGCTCGGTGTTGAGATCGAAGAGAACTCCGAGCTTGATCTGCTCGTATCGTACAAGGCTCACGCGGACGACCCGAGGATACCCGACATCTGCAAGGAAATGGCGGAGGAGATGGGCGAGGGCAAGTACTACGCCGAGATGAACGCGCGCATGGCACAGCTCGAGATCACGCTGCTCGACTGGGCGGAGAAGCACAAGGGCTCGCGGAAGTACGTCGCGTTCGCCGACAAGTGCTGGCCTGCGTTCCCCGAGGCGTTCGGATTTGAGCCGTGCTATGTAAATTCCCGTCTGGTATCGCGCGGTATTCCCGTTTCGTGCGAGGTCGACATTTACGGCGCGCTCAGCGAATACATCGGAATGTGCATAACCGGCGACACGGTAACGCTGCTCGACATCAACAACTCCGTACCCGCCGACCTGTACAAGCAGGATATCGAGGGCAAGTTCCCGTACACGCTGACCGATACGTTTATGGGCTTCCACTGCGGAAATACGCCCGCCTGCAAGCTTTGCGCGGACAGAGCGGTCAAGTATCAGCTTATCCAGCACAGACTTCTTGAGCCGAAGGACTCCGAGCCCGACTTCACGCGCGGTACTCTCGAGGGCGACATCGCGGCTTCGGACATCACGTTCTTCCGTCTGCAATGCGACAGCGAGGGCACGCTCCGCGCATACGTCGCGGAGGGCGAGGTGCTTCCCGTCAAGACGCGCTCGTTCGGCGGAATCGGCGTGTTCGCTATCCCCGAGATGGGCAGATTTTACCGTCACGTGCTGATACAGAAGCGCTATCCGCACCACGGCGCGGTCGCGTTCAGCCACTGCGGAAACGCGATTTTCGAGTTGCTTAAAATGCTCGGCATCGAGGACGTTGCCTACAATCAGCCGAAAACGCTGCCCTACCCGACCGAGAGACCGTTCTGACGATAAGGGCTAAGGAGATACCGATCTTATCGGTAGTACAAAACGCGCCCTGCACCATGCAGAGCGCGTTTTATTTATTGAACATCGGCGGAATACATTGGCTGAACCTGTCTGCCGTCAAGCGCCTCTATGATGGTCTGCGGTATCTTCGAGAAGTCCGCGATCATCGAAAAGGGCTTGCCGCTGCAATCGTCCTGGAACATCGGAACGAAGTAGAAGTTCTTATAGTTCCTGAGCGTTCCGATATTTTTCGCGGATGCCGAAAGCGCGTCGTTTGTGGAAACGGCGATGACCACGGGGCGCTGGTTGCGCAGGTGGCTCTTGACCGCCATACAGACGGGGGTATCCGTTATACCCAGCGCGAGCTTCGCGAGGGTGTTTCCCGTGCAGGGCGCGACGACAAGCACGTCGAACATCTTTTTGGGTCCTATGGGCTCGGCGGCGGTGATATCATGCAGCACCGTTCTGCCCGTGATCTCGTACAGCCGCGCGGCGTGCTGCTGTGCAGTGCCGAAGCGCGTATCGAGTGTGTATGCGTTTTGGGACATAATCGGGGTCACCTCGCAGCCGAGAGAGACTATCTCCTCAAGCTCCGCGAAGACCTTGGCGAACGTACAGAACGAACCGCAGACCGCGAATCCCACGCGCAGTCCCGAAAGCTTCTCTATATCGCTCATAATCTATCCTTTCACAGTTGTGTAATACCGATCCCGCTTTAGTCTGTTTATAAAGCGACATATCTTTTAAATCTATTCTACGCGGTTTTCCCCGCCGAAGGCGGGGAAAACCGCCACAGAATGTAAAAAAGTCCTTTTTAATAAGAAACAGCCTTGATTTTATGCGGTTCTCCCCGCCGCAGGCAGGGAGAACCACGGGTTTATATACAGGCTGACGCGGTTTCCTTTATAAGAAGCGTTAAGCGGAAACGGTATATTATGTTTTTGGTCGCGCAGACGCGCGGTATCTCTTTGATTTGGAGCGATCTTTGGTTTTATATTCGGGAAATTATCTCCTGTATTGTTTCGGCAATTGCTTCTCCCGCTGCTTTTGGCGAGTGCTTCCCGGGCAGTCCGGGCGCGTATATATAATTTATGCCGCGGCTCTCGGCGAGCGGCTTGGACGGCTGATCGGGCAGTGTGGCAAGCTCGATGAACACCGCGCCGCTCTTTGCCTTGGCAAGGGCATTTTCCGTGAACAGAGCAAACGGCACGGTGTTGGCGATAAAATCAACGTCGGTGAGCGCGTCCGCTATCTCTTCCGTCGGAATCGACGAAAAGCCGTCAAGCACTGCGGCAGTGCGCTGTTCGGCGCGGCGTGCGGCTATCGTGACAACCGAGCCGTTAGCCGCCAGCCTGTACGCCAGTAGCCTTGCAATGCGTCCGTAGCCCGTTATGAGCGTTTTCGAGCCCAGCAGTGCGCCCTCGGTGCTTTGCGCGAGCAGCGTACAGGCAGCCTCGGCGGTGAGCGCAGCGTTTTTCAGGGTCAGCGTCTCATCGGCGAAATAGTTGACGAGCGGGAACCCGTTTCGGGCGCAGATATCCGTCAGCGCGGAGTTCTCCCCGCCCGCGAGGACAACGGTGTGATTATCGGCATACCGCGTTATAGCGTTAAAGTCGATCGGCTCCTTGTTGAGCGGCAGCGGCAGCACGACCGCCCCGAATTTCCCTTCGGGCAGAGGATAGTCCCCGAGCCCTAGCCGCTGTACGTCATGCATTGCGGACAGAGTGTCCGCCGCGTAACTCATTCGCTTGTCGCCGCCGATAAACAATATTTTCATAAACACTCCTCCAATACGCTATCCTCTATCCCATTGTATGCGGCAGGGAAATTTGGGTGAATACGGAAATCGGAAAGGAACGATCTTATGAGCGGATATAACGAGCTTATAAAAAATTTTGAGAAAACGCGCGACTATGTCCGCGACTTCTTCATTTACGGCTTCAAGGTGCGCGGCGATTTTGTCCGTAAGAGCGCGCGCACCTACGACGACGAGAAACGCCGTGTGGAGAGCTGGTTCGGCGACCTGCTGAGGTACGATGACTCCATACGCGGGCGGCAGATATCCATCTCTGTCGACAGCGAGCATATCCCGGAAAATCCGCTTTATCAGGCGTTCTATTCCAAGAGCTTTACCGACAACGATATTCGGCTGCATTTCCTGATACAGGACGTTCTGTTCGATGGAAGGGCGCTGCCGCTCAAGGACATAGTTGACGAGATAGACAGCCGTTACGGCATCTTCTTCGACGAGCAGACAGTCCGCAACAAGCTCAAGGAGTATGTTTCTGAGGGTATTATCATCGCCGAAAAACGCGGCAAGACCGCCTATTTCTCGCTCTCCGCGGACAGGGCGGACGTGTTTCTCGAGGAGTTCAACGGGCTGGACGACGCGGTGAAATTCTTCTCGCAGACGGGCGAGTTCGGCGTTGTCGGAAACAGCATACTTAAAGCCGCGGGGGTAGAGAACGACCTGTTCTTTATGAAGCACAATTACATAGTCCACACGCTCGAGGACGCCGTGCTCCCCGAGATCGTCGACGCCATCGAGCGGAAGCGCTTTGTCTCGCTCAGGACGTTTTCGGCGAGGAGCGGCGGCGCCAAGGCGAGCGAGAATTTTATCGTGCCGATGCGCGTTTCCGCGTCGGTGCAAACGGGGCGGCGGTACATTGTCGGGTATATTCCTGCGTACAACCGTTTTAATTCGTTCAGACTGGACTGTATACGCGCGGTAAAGCAGGGAGATATCTGCGCGGAGTATGACGATATCCGCGCGAAATACCGTAAGAATGAGGGGCGGTGCTTCGGGGTCTCGTTCGGCGAGCGCCGCGAGACCGGCAACGTCGAGCCGCTTGTCGTGACGATCCGGGTCGGCAAGGGCGAGGAGCATATAATAGACCGGTTAGAGCGCGAAAAGCGCTGCGGCACGGTGCAAAAGCTCTCCGACGAGCTGTACGAGCTGACGATAGACGCGTTTGATCCGGTTGAGCCGATGCACTGGATAAAGACGTTCATCGGCAGGATTGTGAAGCTCGAGGGCGGAAACGCCGCCGCGCGGAAGCTGTTCGACGACGATATACGGCGAATGAACGAGATGTACAACGGGAAAGGCGGTGAAACGAGTGACGATATTCAGTGAGATATACGGCGTATACTACCGTATCGCGTCGCGCGCTATGTCGCGGGAGAGCCTCTCCGACGGCGACGTTTACGAGTTGATACGGGAGCTGGGCTTTCGCGATTCGGCGCTGTTCCTGCCGCGGAAGCTGCTTCCGCAAAAGGACAGTACGGATTGGGGACTTTTGCGCCGAAACGCGGACGGCTCGCTCTCGCGGATAACGGAAAACGCGCCGCCCGCCGTGCTCACGCTGCTGCAAAAGCGCTGGTTGAAGGCAAAGCTCTCGGACGCGCGATTTCGGTTGTTTGTTGACGATGAAACGCTGGACAGACTGGAAAATCGGCTCGCAGACATCAAGCCGATGTACAGACCCGAGCACTTCCGCTATTTTGACAGATTTACCGACGGAGACAACTATGCCGATCCCGTTTACCGCGCAAACTTCCGCGTTGTGCTGGAGGCAATAAAGGCGTGCGAGCTGCTGAAGATATCCTATGTTTCGGGGCATGGTGAGCGCGTTTGCTTCACCTGTCTGCCGATGCGGCTGGAGTATTCCGAGAAGAACGACAAGCTGCGTTTGTTTAATCGCAAGTATCGAAACGGCAGACTGTTAAACGGCAGCGTTATCAACCTCGGCAGGATAACCGGGATAGTGCGCACGGGGTGCTTTTTCACCGATAGCGCCGACGCAGCGGGCAAGAAAAGAGGCACCGTGACCGTATATGTTGCTCCAGAGCGCAACGCGGTAGAGCGGTTCCTGATGGAGTTCGCGAGCTATGAAAAGCGCGTCGAGCGCGATCTTGTGAGCGGCGGCTGTACGGCGGTGCTGCATTACGACAAGCCCGACGAGACCGAGCTCTTGATACGGCTGCTGAGCTTTGGAGCGGCTGTGGAGATACTCAAGCCCGAGGGGTTCCGCGCACAGGCGGCGGAGAGGGTAGCGGCTCAGGCGAAGCTGACGAGAGGCGAAATTTAGCGCAGTCCACTGGACAAACGGAAGATTTTGTGGTATAATATTTTTAAACAGGCTCTAAGGGAGGACGAGAATGAAAGCATTATTGATCGGCGGCACGGGCACAATAAGCACAGCCGTGACCGAGCGCCTGCTCGACACGGGATGGGAGGTGTGGCTGCTCAACCGCGGCAGTAAACCCGTTCCCGAGGGCGCTCGCTCAATTGCGGCGGATATCGGAGATGAGGAGGACGTTTCGCGCAAGCTGGAGGGTATGACCTTCGACACGGTCTGCGAGTTCATAGGCTTTGTGCCCGCGCATATCGAGCGCGACTTCCGATTGTTCGGAGGCAAAACGCGGCAGTATATCTTTATAAGCTCCGCGTCCGCGTATCACAAGCCCGCGCGGGATTATGTCATAACCGAGGGCACCGCGCTCGCCAATCCCCACTGGCGGTATTCCCGCGACAAGATCGCCTGCGAGGAGCTGCTGATGCGGCTTTACCGCGAGGAGGGCTTCCCGGTGACGATCGTGCGCCCGAGCCACACCTACGACGAGCGGCATATCCCTCTCGGCGTACACGGAAAGAACGGCTTCTGGCAGGTCGTCAAGCGTATCCGTGACGGCAAGCCCGTCATCATTCAAGGCGACGGCAGCTCGCTTTGGACAGTCACTCACTCGAGCGATTTCGCTGTCGGGTTCACGGGGCTGATGGGCAGTCCTCACGCTGTCGGAGAGGCGTTCCACATCACAAGCTCCGAGTCGCTGACGTGGGATCAGATCTACGAGACCATTGCACACGCGCTTGGCGTTGAGCTGAAGCCGTATCACGTCTCGTCCGATTTTCTCGCGGCGGTCGGCCCGCAGTACGATTTTGAGGGCAGCCTTAAAGGCGACAAGTCGGTCACGGTGGTTTTCGACAACTCCAAGCTGAAACGCGTCGTGCCGTGGTTCGAGCCTGCCGTCGATTTTGCGCGGGGCGTCGGAATGACACTGGAATACGTCCTTGCGCACCCCGAATGTCAGGTCGACGACCCGGAGTTTGACGAGTGGTGCGACAGGGTGATCGAAGTGCTGGAAAAGGCAAAGAAAGAATTTGTGTAAGATGAATAAGGAGGAAAAAATATGTCGGAGAAACCTATCGCAGGAACGGGCGGTGAACGCTATGTTCCCTATTCGGAGCGCACGGGCGCGGAGTCGGCCGTTTATTTCACGCGCGACCTTTCGGCTGACGGACTACGCAAGATTTTCGCAAAGGTAAGCTCGCCCATCACGGGTAAGGCGTGCATTAAGCTGCACACGGGAGAGCCTCACGGACCGAACATCATTCCGCGTCCGTGGGTTGAGGCGCTGGTCAAAAACGACCTCCCCGACGCGGCGATAATCGAGACCAACACCTACTACGAGGGCGGTCGCTACACCACCGACGAGCACCGCAAAACGCTTGAGGTCAACGGCTGGACGTTCTGCCCCGTCGACATAACCGACGAGGACGGCACCGCGCCGCTCCCCGTAAAGGGCGGCAAATGGTTCACCGAGATGGTCATGGGCAAAAATATACTCAACTATGATTCGCTGTTCGTGCTCACGCATTTCAAGGGGCACGCTATGGGCGGCTTCGGAGGCTCGGCTAAGAACATCGGCATAGGCTGCGCGGACGGGCGCATCGGAAAGGGAATGATACACACCGTTGAGGGCTCGGACGATCTCTGGTCGATAGCCGAGGAGGAGTTTATGGAGCGAATGATGGAGAGCGCCAAAGCCGTCGTCGACCACTTCGGGGAGCATATCAGTTTCGTCAATGTTCTGCGGAATATGTCCGTTTCCTGCGACTGCGAGGGTACTGCGGCAGCGCCTGTTGTTACACCGAATATCGGCATCGTCGCGTCGCTTGATATCCTTGCGGCCGATCAGGCTTCCGTCGACCTCGTTTACGCGTTGAACGATAACGACAACCATGCCCTCCGCGAGCGCATAGAAAGCCGCCACGGACACCGCCAGCTTAGCTATATGAAGGAGCTCGGCATGGGCAATAACAGATATAAGCTCATTGATCTCGATAACGGCGGCGCGGAGATAACTGCCGCGGAGGCAGTTAAGGGAGTCGTGCCGTTTAAGGCGGAGTGATCTGCTGCTTTATAATGAAATATTAACAGCGGAGACTTATCAAGTCTCCGCATTGTAATTGGAGAAAAAATAAAATAATTTTGTAACGTTTTCCGAACTGCGCGGTCTTATATACGAGAGCGAGGTGATCAAGTGGACGATTTTGAACGGATATATTCCGAATACTACGACACGGTTTACAGGTATGTGCTGTCGCTCTGCCGAGACGAGAGCTGGGCGGATGATATCGTGCAGGACGCGTTTTTCAAGGCGCTGAAAAAGAGCGAGAGCTTCCGCGGCGAGTGCAAGCTGAGCGTGTGGTTGTGTCAGATAGCGAAGAACACGTTCCTTACGCAGGCTAAGCGCCGAAAGCGCACCGCCGATTATCCGCTTGAGACGATAGCCGCGGACGACCGCTTTGAGCAGCGCATTGCCGACAAGGACGCGGCGCTGACTATCCATAAGCAGCTCCACAAGCTTGAGGAGCCGTACCGCGAGGTCTTCTGGATGAGGACGTTCGGGGAGATGTCGTTCGGGGATATCGCGGATATTTTCGGCAAGACCGAAAGCTGGGCGAGAGTAACATACCACAGAGCGAGAGCAAAGATAAAGGAGGGCTTGAAATGAAGTATCCATGCGGAGTGATAAGAGACATACTGCCGCTGTATAAGGACGAGGTGTGCAGTGAGGAGAGCCGCGGAGCGGTAGAGGAGCATTTGTCGGAGTGTGATGAGTGCTCGGAATATTACAAGGAGTTATCCGACGATCGGGAAAATATTGTCATTCCCGAAATAGAGGATCACAAAGCGGATTCGCTTCGGGCAGTGAAGAGACGTATCAACCGCGGCGTAAGAGTAGCGGTGATCATTGCGTCGGTGCTTCTTGTCATCTGTATTATTCTTATCGGGGCAATGGTAACGATGAGAGATATGAGCGAAAGACGTACCATCGAATACAATGGCAGTAACATAACCGTTTCCATGAAGTCCGAGGGGCTTATCGCTACGGTCAGAGGAACGTGGTACAGCGGAGCGCGCATCAAGACCGTTCACATGGAAGCCGATGGCGAGGTAAGACTGCTGAAAATATTCCGTCTTGAGGATACCGAGTGGGACGCGTTTAAAACGGGCAAAAACAAGACCTATGATCTCACGATAGCCTATGCCGATATGGAAGCGGACATGGTCGACGCGGTGTACTATTACAGCGGCGAGCTGAACGATGATATTTTCAAGGGTATGGGGGAACTGCCGCCGGAGGAGCTTGCCGAGTTACTTGGCAAGATGACCCTGCTCTGGGAGAAAAGTAAATAAGCAACCTTCCGATATTAAAGAGCGTGCGGTATAGAAGAAATGCGGTGTCGAGCGAATACGCTTGACACCGCGTTTTCTTTGAGGCGCAAAAAAAGGAATGACAGTATCAGCATTCTATCACCTTGACGGTAAGCTCGCTGTGCGCACCGTCAAGCGTGAAGTCGTCGGCGATGCCGTCCGTTATCAGCACCTCGCCGCTGTCCGTTATCAGGATAACGTCGAAGCCGCCGTTTTCACGCCGGAATTCGAGCGCCCTGTCCCTGCCCATCACAAAGAGCGCCGTCGAGAGCGCATCGCAGAGCCTGCCCTCGTCAGAGATAACGGTCACGGACAGCAGCCCGTTGTCGACGGGGATACCGCTTGCGGGGTCAATAATGTGACCGTAGACAGTGCCGTCGGGGGCAGTGAAGCTGCGCTCATAGCTGCCTGAGGTTACGACCGCGCAGTCGGAGACGGTCAGCACGCCGATATTCCCCTCGCCCGAGGGGTCTTTCAGTCCGAGCCGCCAGTCACTGCCGTCGGGCTTGGAGCCCACAAGCTGAATGTTGCCGCCTAAGTTTATCAGTGCGGAGGTAACGCCGTTCCCGCGCAGTATACGTTCGGCTTCGTCGGCGGCGAAGCCCTTTGCGACGGCGCCGAGGTCGAGCATCATGCCCTCGCTGAGCGCTATCGTATCGCCGTCCGCCCGAACGCGCTCATAGCCGACGCTCTCGAGCAGCCCGGAGAGCTCCTCCGCGGACGGAACGCTGTATTCGCCCGTCGTGAAACCCCACGCTCTCAGCACGGGGTATATCGTCGGGTCGAGCGTGCCGCCCGTCCTGTCCGCGATATCGAGCGCGAACGCGATCAGCTCGGCAGTCTCGGCGCTCACGGAGGACGCGCGGCCGCTGTTCAGGGCGTATATTTCGCTGCCCTCGTCGGTAACGGACAGCAGCCGTTCAAGCTCCATAACGCGCCGGGCAGTGGCTTTCACGCCCTCCTCCGCGCCGTCTCCGAACGCGGTAATGCTCATAAAAGTATCCATCGCGAAAAAGTCGGTCGAGTACTCGCGCGGACTGCCCGAGCACGCGGTCAACAGGCAGAGCGTTAGTGCAAAAAAGATACCGAGACAAATTTTTTTCATTTATTTTCACCACTTTACACAGCCTGTATATAAACCCGCGGTTCTCCCCGCCGCAGGCGGGGAGAACCGCATAAAATCA
>CAMWVP010000090.1 GCA_947177735.1 uncultured Clostridia bacterium | reverse complement strand
GCCGCAGGCGGGGATAACCGCGGGTTTATATACAGTCTGAAATTTTGTTATGAAGTTTCTTTAAACAAATTGTGAATTTTTTCAAGAAATGTCTTGCAATTTGTTGTAAAATATGGTAAAATAGAAAAGTATTATATTTTAGGAGACTGATATATGGAATTTAACATTTTTACCTTGATAGCGTTCGGCTTGTACGCGCTGATCATTCTTGGCATCGGAATATGGTCGTTTAATCGTTCTAAGAATATGAGCGACTACTTCCTCGGCGGCAGACAGCTCGGCAGCTGGACGACCGCGATCTCGGCGCAGGCGTCCGATATGAGCGGATGGCTGCTGATGGGACTTCCCGGCTCGGTACTGGTCGGCGGACTTACCCAGAGCTGGATAGCGATCGGCTTATTTATCGGCACCTATCTGAACTGGCTTATCATAGCTGCAAGACTGCGCAAGATGTCTTACGCTGCGGGCGACGCGATAACTATTCCCGAGTACCTGCAAAAGCGCTTCTTCAGCAACTCGCCCGTAGTGCGCTTTGTCTGCGCGGTTATAATTTTCTTCTTCTTCCTTATCTACACCGCGTCGGCTTTCAGCGGCGGCGCTAAGCTGTTCAACTTTGTATTCGGCGTTGACTATACGATCGCGCTGACAATAGGCGCTCTGATAATCATCTCGTACACCTTCCTCGGCGGCTTTCTGGCGGTCTGCTGGACGGATCTCGTTCAGGGACTTCTTATGTTTGCCGCGTTGGTCGTAGTACCCGTTGTGATGCTGTTTAAAATACCCGATATGGGCGCAGCGTACGATACCGCTCTCAATGCGGGTGCTGTAACGGAGTACTACTTCAGCTTTATCAAGGCTCCCGACGGCTCTCTTGCTGTAACGACGATAGTATCCGGTCTTGCGTGGGGTCTCGGCTACTTCGGTATGCCGCATATCCTCGTGCGCTTTATGGCGATAAAGAGCAGCGATATGATCAAGAAATCCCGCCTTATCGCGACTATCTGGGTGTTTGTAACGCTTGGCGCGGCGGTTCTCGTCGGCGTGTTCGGAATGATGTTCCTGCACAACCCGGAAAATGCGGAGCTGCTTGCTAAGTTCAACGCTATGAACGACAGTGAAAAGATATTTATGTTCCTGTCGAGCTCGCTGCTGCCCGCACTGATCGCGGGAATTATCCTCTCGGCGATCCTCGCGGCAATAATGAGTACGGCGGATTCTCAGCTTCTGGTGACCTCGTCCGCAGTGACGAACGATATGTTCAAGCTCTTCAAGAAGAACGCGAATGAGAAAACGCTTATGTGGATATCTCGCGGCACGGTAATTCTTGTCGCGGTGATAGCATACGTTATCGCGCTCGACCAGAACAGCTCGGTAATGGGCTTGGTATCCTACGCGTGGGCAGGTCTCGGCGCGGCTTTCGGACCCGCGATGCTGCTGTCGCTGTTCTGGAAGAAAATGACTTTCCAAGGCGCGGTCGCGGGAATAATTACGGGCGGCGCGTCGGTCATCATCTGGGAGAATGTTCCTGTTCTTGCGGGAACAGGCGTATACTCGCTTCTGCCCGCGTTCGTACTGGCTATGGCAGCGGTTATAGTAGTATCGTTGGCGACCAAGATAGACGGTGCTAAGGTGGACGAGCTGTTCGCAAAGGCGGCAAAGACCGATATCGAGGAGAAAAAGGCATAAACTAACGTGCTGAGGCGCGTTATAAAAGCATTGCGGTGTCGAGCTTGAAGCTTAACACCGCAATGCTTTTATTATGGCATTTTTTCGCTAAATATCCCCGTCCATAAATACTCTTGAGCCCGTCGCGCCCGTCTGTCCCTGGTACTTTCCGCGGTACGGGTTAAGGGCGGGAGCATCCATCTTCGCGAATACGAGCTGTCCGACCCTGCGCCCCGCCTTAAGTTCGATAGCGCACCTGTTGGCATTGTACAGCTCGAGGGTGATCTCGCCCTTAAAGCCCGGGTCGACCCAGCCCGCGTTCTGGATAAACAGCCCCATTCTGCCGAGCGAGCTGCGACCCTCGACAAACGCGGTCAGATCGTCGGGGAGCTCGAAATACTCCACCGTTGTCGCCAGCACGAACTGTCCCGGGAGCAGCAGATATGTATCCGTCTTGATCGTCTTGCAGGGGGTCTCGCGGTCAAGCGTGATAATGCCCGTCGACGAGTCCTCGACGATACAGAACGTGTTCCCGAGCCGTATATCCACGCTCGCGGGCTGCACCTGAGAGCGCTCCAGCGGCCTTATGACAAGCTCTCCGCGCTCCGTCATCTCATATATTGTTTTGTCCGATAAAATCATTTTGTACTCCTTATTGTCTGCGATTTCCTGTAACTATTATAAAGCATTTTGCGAAAAATGTCAATGAGAAAAAACTGTGTTTATTTACTTAAATTTAGTTAAAAAATTTCTTGCGGCGTTTTCCTTATTGACAATTTACCCCAAAATGTGTTAAAATAACTTTATATTGCTACGCCAATTAAATATTTCCGAATTTCAAAGCCTTTTGTACGGTTTTCCTCGCCTCCGGCGGGGAAAACCACACAAAATCGGAAATGTTTAATTGGAACATCAATAAAAGGATGATGTGCAGATGAAGAAAATCATAAATTGTATAGCGGCGGCAGCACTTATGCTGCTCGCGGGCTGCGAGCTTCGCGGCGAAACGTCCGATTCGCCGCGAAGCACGATAAGCACGCCGCCGATAATATCTTCCAGAAGCAGTACAAGCGTTGACGCTTCCGCGGTGGTTGAGCCCGTTGACGGCTCGGATGTCGAAGACGAGGTGGAGCAGGCAGTCGGCTATGCACTTTCCAAACTTGATGATAAGCCGTGGAACGAGTGGGATTACAGCGCCGAGCTTTTTGTCAGCGCAAGGGTAATGGGCAGGACAGAGCCCCTCGATACCGCCTCCACGACGCGCGTCTACGAGCAGGACGAGCCCGTTTCGGTGGTGGCGTTTACCAATACGCGCTTTTTCAAGCTGAGCAACGGAGATTACATATTCGCCGAGTATCTCGGAACATACAAGGTCTACAGCTCCGTGACCGTCAAGACCGAGCTTCCCGAGGCTCCTCCGGAGAAAACCGACGGCGACATAGGCTACGACAGGAAAAAAGCTCTTGATTACGCGAGTGAGCACTGGCAGGAGGAAGAGAGCCTATGTGCCGGATTCGGCACGGAATGTCTGACCGCTGGTGGGCTTGACTTTGATGAGAGCAGCTCTACCAAGCTCTATAACAAGCTGACCGCCTCCGATCTGGGCTACTCGTTCGAGATCGACCTCAACGAGGACGGAACGGCGAACGTTCCCGGTTTTGTCTACCCGGGCGACCTTATCTTCTATTACTGCGAGGACGAGAATATGATGGTGCATACCGCCGTCTACAACGGCGATACCAAAGAAGGGCTGATGAAAGCGTATGCGCATAATCTTGCCGACGACGGCGAGAAGGCGTTCCGATATTTGGAGTACTGTGTCGGAGGGTGCAGCTGCAAGCTCAATAAGATCGTCGCGTTCTGCTTTTACCGCGACAAGAAAGTATCGTTGCCGACAAGCCTGCCTAAGCTCAACGCCGTTGTTTCAAACGGCAAGGCGGAACTGAGCTGGCAGCCCGATTTCGTCTATCGCAGCAGCGAGCTTATCATCACCGACAGCAGCGGGCGCATCATTCTACGCCGGCAGATGGGCACGGATAAACTTATCACTCCCGATCTGAACGTCTCGGGCAATTGCACGGCTTATGTCATTTTCGCAATCGACGGGAATGTGAAAGTGCGCAGCGATAATTTGACGTTTCATTTATAATCGCGAACCGATCTTCTGTCGGGAACGCAATATCTATTATGTGTAAAAGATAACAGAGAAAGAGGACAAAATGAAAGACCTGACGAAGGGCAGACCGATAAAGCTGATTGTGCTTTTTGTGCTGCCGATCATGTTTGGAAATATCTTCCAGCAGATGTACAGTCTTGCCGACATTGCCATCATTGGCAAAAAACTCGGAAACAACTCCGTAGCAGCAGTCGGTTCGACGGCTCCGGTGGTGTCACTGATGTTCAACATCGTAAACGGTTTGGTAACGGGCTTTGCGATAATCGTCGCCAAGAACTTCGGCGCGGGCAAGTACGACGAGATGCGCCGCACCATCGCGCGTATGACGGTGTTTGCGGGCGGCGTTACGGCAGCCATCATTGCAGCAGTCGCGCTGTTTGTTGATCCGATACTGACGGCGCTTGATATAAACGGCATCATCCGCGGCGAGGCGCGAAGCTATATGATGATAGTGGGGTTCGGGCTTGTGGTAACGCTTGTCTACAACTTTGAGGCGAGTATACTGCGCGCAGTCGGCGACAGCGTTATCCCGCTCGTTATCCTTGTCATCTCTACGTTCCTGAACATCGGCCTTGATCTTCTGATGGTCGTCGCGCTGAAAATGGGCGTCGCAGGCGCGGCATTGGCGACCGTTGCGGCGCAGGCTATTTCGGCGGTGGTCTGTCTTATCTACCTGATCAAGCGCCGTCCGTTCCTGCTCGTCAAGCGAAAGGACTTTGTTTTCACGGTGCGCAGCTCCGGCGAGCTGTTCAGCGCGGGGCTTGGAATGGCACTGATGTACTCGATAGTCGACCTCGGCTCTATCGTTCTTCAGAACGGCATAAACAGCTTCGCGGAGGATATGATAACCGCCCACACCGCCGCGCGTAAGATACTCAGCTTGTTGATGATGCCGTTTTCGTCGGTGAACGCGGCGCTCGTCACCTACTGCTCTCAGAACCTCGGGGCGGGGAAGTACGCGCGTATCCGAAAGGGTATCAAGGACTGTATGTTGATAATGCTCGCGTGGTCAACGCTGGCGCTGGCGCTTGTGTACCTCGGCGGTCACGCTCTGGTAGGCATTATCGTCACCGATACCGACACCCCGACCGGCGCAGCCATAGCCGACACTGCCGTGCTGTACCTGAAATGGTCGGTGCCGTTCTTCTATTTTTTATTGGTGCTTTTGTCTTTGCGCAGCGCGCTGCAGGGACTCGGGAAGGGCTTTGTGCCGCTGATCTGCTCCACTATAGAGCTGCTGTGGAAGATAGCGACTGTGGCGTTTATGATACCTCTTTTCGGCGGCAGAAACGGCAAGGTCGGCGGCTCTCTCGAGGAGATAGGCGGTTATTTCGGGGTGGTTATTTCCGAGCCGATAATCTGGACTGTCTGCGCGATCATTATCGGTATCATCACCGCGGTAACGCTTTACCGTATGCCGAAGAGCGACCTTGCCGATGACGGCGGTGGCGCGGTATAAGGGAGAAAACGTGCGGCGCTCGTGTGAAAACGGCTTGACAATTTACTTATAATGGTGTATAATTAAGTTGTATAGCCGCTTTATAGCACTAAATCAAAGGCGGATCATTCCGCCTTTTTTTTGTTCTGGTTATAGCGAAAAAATATTTAGGAGACAGTTATGATAAAGGAACTCACCGAAAAGCTCACCGCTAACATCTCCCGCGCCGTCCGTGGCAAGGATGAACAGATAAGGCTCGTCTGCGCGGCAATGCTCGCAGGGGGACACGTGCTGCTCGAGGACGTGCCCGGAACAGGAAAAACGCTGCTGGCGAGGTCGCTGGCAAAGTCTGTGGACGGCGATTTCAGGCGCATACAGTTCACGCCCGATCTGCTCCCGTCCGACATCACGGGTATCAACTTCTACAACACCAAGGAGCAGGAGTTTGTGCTTCGGCGCGGACCCGTGTTCACGAACGTGCTGCTCGCGGACGAGATTAACCGCGCCACTCCGAGAACGCAGTCGGCGCTGCTGGAATGTATGGAGGAGCGCCAGACTACCATCGACGGCGAGACTATGAAGCTCGAAACGCCGTTTTTCGTTATCGCGACGCAGAATCCTGCCGAGATACAAGGCACCTATCCTCTCCCCGAGGCGCAGCTCGACCGCTTTATGATACGTCTCGCGCTCGGCTATCCCGACCGTGACGAGGAGATAAAGGTGATCGGCGGCGCCGCGTCGTTCGGTGCCGAGGAGCAGCTTACGGCAGTGTGCACGGGCGCTGATATCGTCGCTGCTCAGAACACCGTAAACGCGTGCAGGGCGGGCGAGGCGGTGTGCGGTTACATTGCCGATATCGCCTCGGCGACGCGCCGTCACGCGGGCGTAAAGCTCGGACTTTCAACGCGCGGCGCGGCAGCTCTCAAACGAATGAGCTGCGCGATCGCAATGACCGAGGGGCGCGACTACGCGATGCCGCAGGACGTTCAGAAAGCGGCGCCTTATGTTATCCCGCACCGTCTGATATACAAGGGCTACTCGTCGGACGGCTCGGATATCATAAAGCAGGTGCTCGAGAGCGTTCCCGTGCCGACGGAGAACAGCTGATGGAACTTATTGCAATTGCGCTTATCCTGGCGGCTATCGTTGTGGGGCAGTTAATATTGTACGATAAGTTCGGCTTGAAAAAGGTATCGTACAAGCTGTCGATGAGCACCCCCGAGGCGTTCGAGGGTGACGTGATCGAGATAGTCGAGGAGATAGAGAATGCGAAAAGGCTTCCGCTCGTGTGGGTGCGCAGCGAGATAAGCTGCTCGCCTTGGCTGACGTTCAAGGGTCAGGCTCTGATCCGCAACGAGCAGGACGAGCAGCGCGGGCTCATTTCGGGTATTTTCGTGCTGCGCGGATATCAGAAGTGCCGCCGCGTCTGGAAGGTAAAGTGCGAAAAGCGCGGTATAATGACTATCGACAACGTTATAATCACCGCCAGCGACCTTTTCGGTTTATCCAAACGCGCGGCGGTGATCGAGGTCACGGACACCGTGCGCGTTTTGCCGACCCCTGTCGAAATGGAGACGGGCGAGCTTTCCGGCGACCTGTTCATCGGAAATATGCAGGTGCGTCGGTTCGTGCTGCCCGACCCGTTTATGATAAGCGGCGCGCGGGAGTACACCGGGCGCGAGCCGATGAACCGCATACACTGGCTCCAGACAGCTCGGACGGGCAGCCTGATGGCGTACAGAAACGAGTTCACGACAGAGCGCCGGATTATGGTGATACTGAATATGCAGCGCAGTGTAAGCGCTTACGAGCAGCCGATGTCGCTCTCCGTACTGGAGTCGCAGATAAAGGCGGCGGCGTTCGCGCTGGACTACTGTACTAAAGTGAGTGCTGAGTGCGCTCTTGCGGTGAATTCAGCGCAAAGGTTGTATATTCCCCCCGCGGAGGGTTACGGACATCTTATGAACTCGCTTCGGCAGCTCGCGGAGCTGGAAAATATATGCGGCGAGCGTATCGACGATATGATGTGCTCCCTTGACTATAACGAATTCACTGATATAATACTGATAACCGTCTGCGTGACCGAGCAGACCTGCGAGACGCTCGCGGGTCTTTCGGGCAGGGGAAAGTGCTGCAAGGTGTTCACCGTCGGGCTTAACGAGGACGAGAGCATGCTGCCGCCGACCTGCGAGGTACTTCACGTTCCGCGCGGGAGCTATCGGGAGGTGAGATGATGAGCGCTCCTAAGATACTGATGACATCTGCTGTTTTCGGGCAGTTTCTGGCATTGTTTCCGCTTGCGGTGTTGTTCTGCTGCGTCGGTCTCAATATGTACGCACCGTGGGTCTATATCGTGATCTACGCGGTCTGGGCGGTGTTCTACGCGGCAGGGTACCTCTGCGGCAAGTTCGCCGCGGAGTTTGAGCCGGGCAGCAGACACTCCCGCAAGATAAAGCCGCTTATACTGTTCATCTCGCGTATAGCAGTACTTGTCCCCGCGGGTATATTTATCGCGGTCGTTATCGCCGCGGATATCACGTCTACGGCGCTTTTTTACGTGCTCCCGGGCGGAGTGATAGCGTTCTACGGCGCGCACGGCAGCTTCGGGAAAAGCTACTCTGACGTGTTCTCGCGCGGCTGGGTCGGTCTGTGCTTCGCGCTTGGACTGGTCGCGACGGTGCTTATGTGGTCGTCGCACGAGGAGGAGCTTTCCGCGCAGGGTATTTTTCGGATATGCGTCGGCTTTGGAGCATTGCTCCTTCTTGCCGCGCTGCACGCCAACCAAACGAATATCGATGTCTGCACCCGCCAGCGCTCGGAGGGAAAGTCCGTGCTGCCGAGCGGACTTCGCCGCTATAACGCGCTGCTCGTCACGGGGATATGCACCGTCGCTATCGGGCTGTTCCTGTTTGCTAAGCCGTTGGCGGGTCTGATGAGATCGCTGATCTCGCTGCTGCTGAGCGGAGTGATCTTCGTCTTTGAAAGCCTTAGCAGCTGCGTCGGCAAGATACCCGAGGATTTACCCGTCGGAGACCCGAACGCGGTGGTCGATGCTGAGCCGCCGAAGCCGACAAATCCCCTTGCGGAGATCGTGTTCGTGCTGCTTATTATTGGTATGCTGGTGCTGCTTTTTAAGCTGAGAAAGCAGATCTGGAGCTCGATCAAGTCGTTATTCGCGCCGCTTTTCAGGCAGTCAATCGCAAGCTCGGATATTCCGTTTTGCGACGAGATACTGACAAGCGACGCAAAATCGCTTACTCCGAGGGCGCGGCGAAGAGCCGAACGCGAGCTTGCGCATCGGTACAGGCACGAGAACGATCCCGCTCTGAAATACCGCTTCGGATATGCGCTGTTTCTGATGCGGCTCGGAAAGACAAACCAACCGCCGATGCCGGTCGACACCACGTCGATTCACCGCGAAAAGGGTGAGAGCGCGTTCGAGCGCGATCTCGGCGAGCTCTCGGGAGTATACAACAGGGTGCGTTACGGAGAGACCGCGCCCACCGCCGAGGAGCTTTCGCGTCAGGAGCAGCTTCTCACAGAGATAAGGTAGGCATTATGAAAATACGTTACACAGATGAAAGAGCGTTCACCGAAGATCAAGTCGAGGAGCTTTTTCTGTCGGTCGACTGGGTGAGCGGGAAGTATCCCGAACGGCTGTACAAGGCGCTGCAAAGCTGCGAGACCGTGTTCACGGCATGGGACGGAGAGCGTCTCGTCGGGCTTGCCAACGCTATCGACGACGACGGAATGACGGCATACGTTCACTATCTGCTCGTTCAACCCGACTATCAAGGTGCGGGTATCGGTAGAGATCTTATTGAGATGATGAAGCGGCGCTACGAGGATTTTCCGTATCTGTTTCTGGTCGCGGAAAATCCTCCGCTTGTGGGGTATTACGAGGGGTTGGACTTTAAAAAACTCGGCGAATCGAGCGTTATGGCGATATCAAAGAAATAAACGGGAGGCGCTGATATGGGTTTTGTAGGCTTAATAGCCATAATATTTTATTTTTCTGCCGTGATACTTACAGGTATGCTGATTACGGGTCTGGTACTTGTCGTTACGGGAGTTGTGAAATACGCTAAAAACGGCAGAGTATTCACAAGCGGCGCGAAAAAAATGTTAATAATCGGCATATGTCTTGCCGCGCTGCCGCTTATGTCGCTCATTAGGACCGGAATAAGTAAGGTCGGCGAAAGCGTACACAACAGCCGCGATCTGTATTATCAGGCAACTTCGGGCACCGTGGACGGTATGCGGCGCATACTGGAGAGCGGCGTACCTGCCGACTGCAAGGCTTTTGACCGTTCGATGAAGCTCAATGCCCCCGCCGAGGGAACGGAAACTACGATACTAGGCTATCTCGTGATATATTACACCGACAACCGTAACGAACGCGAGCAATACGGCGAGAAGATACAGCTCCTTATTGACTACGGCGCGGACGTAAACCGAAAGATGGGCTATCTTTCAATGCCCGATAAGATTGTAACGCCGCTGCTTATGGCGGTTGACGGCAGAAACAGCAATGTGACGGAGCTTTTATTGAAAAACGGCGCAGATTTGAACGCGCGTTACCAAGACGGCAAAACCGCGCTGGAAAAGCTTAATTCCGATATTGAGTATTACCGTCCGGACGGTTACCGGTATGACGAAGATTTCTATAACAACCTTTTGAGTGTAAGAGATGTGTTGTTGAAATACGGTGCAAAATAGTAAATTCCGGGGAATCCTTCGCTTGTCGGGTATTACGAGGGGCTGGAATTTACAAATCAGAATGAAACTAGCGTTATGGTGATAAGTTAAGAAATAGCGCTTCTAACTATAAGAAAGGATACACAATGAGCGATATTTTGGAATTTGCAAACAGGGAAGAATTTCGTAAATGGCTTGGTGATAACTGTCTGTCCGATGATGGCGTGTGGCTTTTGTTCGGCAAGGCGGGCGGTCCGAAAACGTTAAAGGCGGCGGAAGCGCTTGAAGAAGCCCTCTGCTTCGGGTGGATAGACGGACAGATGCAAAGCATCGACGATAAAACCTACAAGAAATATTTTTCATTGCGCAGGGAAAACAGCAAGTGGTCGGAGAAAAACAAGGCGCTGGTGAAAAGTCTTGAGGAACGCGGGCTTATGACCGATCACGGCAGGAAGAAAATAGAGGAAGCCAAGAAAAACGGGCAATGGAGCGCGCCGAAGTCACCGGAGATCACCGAGGAAAATATTGCGGCACTTTCGGAAGTGCTGAAGGAATATGAACCCGCTTACACGAATTTTCAAGCAATGTCATTATCGGTAAAGAAAACCTATACTCGGGCGTATCTAGACGCAAAGACGGACGCGGGACGGGAAAAGCGTATCGCGTGGATGGTGGACAGGCTAAATAAGAATTTAAAGCCTATGTAATTTAAAACATACTTACAAATTCCGGATTAGGGAGAAGTTAAGATGATTAAAAATATAGTTAAAATTACAGTGGGAACGATAATGCTCGTAACTGTTTTGATAGGCTATTTACCTCAGCCCGAATATTTAGTTGAACTGACATGCATATCGAATACGCTTGGCGGTTTGCTCTTGCTTGCAGACGGAGCGCTTAACATAACACTAAAGAAAAATTTTCCAAATTCTTTTTATCAGAATGTTGTGGTAAGCATATTTACGGTATTTCTTGTTTGTATGGGAAGTCTTACCGGTGCATATAAATTTAATTTCAAGGGCGCGTTTTTCTTTATGCATGTTGTCAATCCAATCGCTTTTGTAACTTGCTACATGCTTTTTGTCAATGAGCGAAGCCGCAAAATAAGATTTGCTTTTACAGCACCGATTATGATTATGTTGTACTTACTGTTTGACTGCACACGCTGTCAATTTACAGGTGAATTTATTTATGGTTTTGTTGAACCCGAAGAATTTACGTTTTTTTATGCACTGATTGCCGGTCTTTTCATTTGCTTTTTTGAGTGTCTGCTTGGTTTGGGTATATATGCTCTGAATAGGCTTGTACATAAAAAATCAACTTCCGGTTTATCGAGCGGCTGAAATTTATTTTACAAATCCTTGGCACGAATATGCCAAAATGACACAGAACGGAGCAAAGAAAGATGACATTTAAAGAACTGTTGGAAAACAAAGAATTCGTGCTGCTTGACGGGGCTATGGGCACAATGCTCCAAGCTAGTGGCTTAAAGCTCGGCGGCATTCCCGAGGAGCTGAACTTCACGAATCCCGAATTGATCGAGGAGATTCACAAAAAGTACATTAGCGCGGGCGCAATGGCGGTGTACGCGAACACGTTCGGTGCGAACCGTCACAAGCTGCACGACAGTCAATATTCGGTAACGGAGGTCGTGCAAAAGGGAATTGAGATCGCGAAAAAAGCCTGCGCGGGAACGGACGCTCTCGTGGCTCTGGACGTGGGCTCGCTCGGCAGAATGCTCCGTCCGACGGGTGATCTTCCCGTTGACGAGGCTTACGATATGTTCAAGGAGATCATGCTTGCGTGCAGGGGCGCGGACTTTATCGTTCTCGAGACCATGACCGACCTTATGGAGATCAAGACCGCGCTGTTGGCGGCTAAGGAAAACACCGATCTTCCCGTTGTCTGCACTATGACGTTCGAGAAGAACCTTCGAACGTTTACCGGCTGCACGGTCGCTTCAATGGCGCTGACCCTGAGCGGAATGGGCGCGGACGTTATCGGAATGAACTGCTCGCTCGGTCCCGACGAGGCTATGCCTATCGTTGACGAGCTGCTGAAATGGAGCGAGATACCCGTGCTGATACGCCCGAACGCGGGACTTCCCGACCCGATAACCAACGAATACAACATCATGCCGTCGGAGTACGCGGACATTATGGTGCGGATAGCCGACAAGGGCGTTAAGCTGCTCGGCGGCTGCTGCGGAACTACCCCCGACTTCATTTCCGAGGTCGCGAAACGCCTTAACGGGAAAAAATTCTCGCGTATCGTTCCCGAAATTCCCGCGGCGGTATGCTCGGCTAACAAAGTCGTGACCATCGATACGGTGCGCGTTATCGGCGAGCGTATCAATCCCACGGGCAAGAAGCTCTTCAAGGAAGCGCTTAAACGCCGCGATATCGACTACATTATGAAGCAGGCTATCGAGCAGACAGAGGGTAGCACCCGGGCTCCGGGCGGCGCGGAGATTTTAGACGTCAACGTCGGGCTGCCTGATATTGACGAAAAGGAAATGATGCTTGCGGCTGTCGATGCGGTTCAGTCGGTGACTGACGCGCCGTTACAGATCGATACCACAGAAACGGACGTTCTCGAAGCGGCTCTGCGAAACGTTTCGGGCAAGCCTATCGTCAACTCCGTGAACGGCGAGGACGAAAAGCTCGAAGCTGTTCTTCCGCTCGTCAAGAAGTACGGCGCGGCGGTGGTCGGTCTTGCGCTCGATAAGGACGGAATCCCCAAGACCGCCGAAAAGCGCTTTGAGATCGCCGAAAAAATACTGAAACGCGCTCTGGAATACGGTATCCCCAAACGCGATGTATATATCGACTGCCTTACCCTCACCGCCTCGGCGGAGCAGGACAACGTAATGGAGACGGTCAAGGCGCTTCGTATGGTGCGCGAGCGGCTGGGCTTGAAGAACGTCCTCGGCGTGTCGAATATCTCGTTCGGGTTGCCTAACCGCGAGCTTGTCAACACGACGTTCCTCACAATGGCGATGAACAGTGGGCTTGACCTGCCGATAATGAACCCGAATTCCGCCGCTATGATCGGCGCAGTGCGCGCGTTTCGTCTGCTGTCGGGCTATGACAGGAACGGTGCGGATTTTATTGAGCGTTATGCCAATGCTCAGATCGTCACCCAAACAGTAGGTACAACGACGGGCACTGCGGCTTCTGCCGCGAACGGCGAGGCTGATATCTCTCATGCGGTCGCGAACGGTCTTAAAGCCGAGTGTGCCGCTGCCGCCGAAAAGCTCCTCGCAGACGGTATGGAGCCTATGGAGCTTATCAACGAAAAGTTAATTCCGGCGCTGGACGAGGCAGGCGATAAGTTCGAGAAGGGCAAGATATTCCTGCCGCAGCTTATCCAGTCGGCTGGCGCGGCGCAGGCGGCGTTCGACGTAGTAAAGAAAGCGATCTCCGCGCGCGGAGGAGAGAGCAAGAGCCGCGGACGGGTCGTGCTGGCGACGGTCAAGGGCGACGTACACGATATCGGAAAGAATATCGTGAAAACGCTGCTCGAGAATTACGGCTTTGAGGTGATCGATCTCGGCAAGGACGTTGACTATCAGCTCGTGGTGGACGCGGCAATAAAGTACGATGTGCGTTTAGTCGGTTTGTCCGCGCTTATGACGACCACCCTCAAGAGCATGGAGGGCACGATAAAGCTACTGCGCGACAATAACGTCAACTGCAAGATAGTCGTGGGCGGCGCGGTGTTGACCCCCGAGTACGCTGAGAAGATCGGCGCGGATTTCTACGCGAGGGACGCGAAAGAGACTGTCGATATCGCAAAACACGTTTACAGCGGCGAAGATTAAACGGTCAAATAAAGGCGGTGTTGCTTAACGCCGCCTTCAGACTGTCGATAAACCCTCATCTACTTCGTCAACTGCTTGTTCGGCAGCCATT
>CAMWVP010000089.1 GCA_947177735.1 uncultured Clostridia bacterium | reverse complement strand
ATGCAATAGGTAATTTAGATAATTTTTTAAAAATTTTTTATTGATAATTAACAAATCGTTAATACAACATTGTTTTTTTGAGCCAAATAAGATATAATTAAATATGTAAGTCGTATCAACCGGTGGAGCGCGAGTTTAGGTTTTCTTAATTTTAAGGCACATCTCGCTGCCAGCGGCAGGTGCGTGAGTTGAAATTACCAATAAATCATTTAAGAAAATGTTCTCCCCGAGCTTGCTTCGGGGAGAATTTTTCAGCAGATAATATCCGCCGCTCTGTCAATGTCCAGTCCCGTCTCCTTGTCGTAGTACTCTCCGCGCATGACGACGAAAACGCCCGAGGCGTTCTGCGTGATAACACCCTGTTTTAAAGCGCGTTCAAACTCGCTGTTTTCGCCGCGGCATTTAAGAGATACCGTGTATTTTTGCAGGCTTCTTATCACGCCGCGCTCTCCGCTTTCAAGACGGCTCAGGAGCAGGCGGCAGTCGTCGTTCTGCGGCACTATGACGCCGACCGTTTCCTCTTTTATCAGCTTGAATTTTTCCGCGAACGATCTGAACGGTATTTCGGCGGGGCTTTGGCAATCCGCGGCGATGGTGTTCCGTTTTATTTCCTTGCTGCGGTAAAAGAACACATCGTTGTAATAACGTTCGATACACTTGGGCGCGGATATGTCTCCGCAGCTCTCCAGCAGGCGCTTGGCGGCGTTTATCCGCATATCGCTGCGCGGGTTTGACTTTTCCGTTTCAAAAACGAACACCGTGCCGCTCTCGCGCCTGCCCTCGCGGTTGCAGCGCCCTCCGGCCTGTAATATGCTGTCAAGTCCGTTTATTTCGCGGAAAACGGTCTCAAAATCAAGGTCTATCCCGGCTTCGATAAGCGAGGTGGACACAACGGTGATGTTCTTTCCCTTGCTGAGGTCACGCTTTATCTTATCGATCACGATACTGCGGTCAAACGGGGTCATATTCGTCGAGAGATGATACTTGTTTCCGTCTGCCAGACTGTACATTTCACGCGCGGACTTTTTGGTGTTGGTTATGATAAGGCAGCTGCGGTATTCCAAAGCTTTTGCGGCTATCGTCTCAAAATCAACTTTTCCGAGGTTTACGAAATCCGCCTTTTTAAAGCAACCGAAGTCCGATCTGTCTGTTATCAGATGAGTTATTTTGCAGTCCGGTGCATAAACCTTGAAAAGTTCGGAATAGTCCGGCATGGTGGCGGACAGGAAGATCGCCTCGGAGTTCAGATACTTTGTAATATGCCCGACGGCGCGAAAGCAGGGCTGCAAGCACTCCACGGGCAGCGTATGTATCTCGTCGAATACTATCACCGAATCTGCCATATTGTGAAGCTTTCTCAGCGCCGACGATCTGTAATGAAACAACGATTCAAAGAATTGAACGGCAGTTGTAACAATAACGGGCGCGTCCCAATTTTCACAGGCTTGTTTCAGCTTTTCGGTAGTGCTGCTGTCCTCCGAAACATCCTCAAACGAGAAGTTGGAATGATGCTGTAAGATATGGCAGCAGCCCTTGAATATCGGCTCAAATTCCCGCGCCGTCTGCTCGATGATACCCGTGTACGGTATCACATAGATAATGCATTTCTTCGATTTGTCGGAATTGACTTTATCCAGTGCAAGCTTAAGACTGCAAAGGGTTTTTCCGCTCCCTGTCGGCATATTGAGAATACTTATGTGCGAGCCGTGGTCATTCGCGTTTTCATAAGCCTGCGCCTGAATACGGGAGCGTGCTTTTTGCAACTCCGTTTCGGCGGTAAATCCCGAGAGCTTGTCGGCGAGACGACGGCGCGGCGTCTCAAAATCGGAGTTAAATCCGCGTTTTTTGTCCGGGCTGCAAAAACGCTCCGTGTCGATGAAGTCCGCGTCCGTCAGACAGGAGAACAGATACCTCGTGAAAAACGCGCACGTTTCGATGATGTCAGCCCTGTTCTCGGGAGTGAGTTTCGCGCCGATAGAGTTCAAAAGACTCGTGAAGTCGGGCTTTTTAAGAACTATCTCGTCTTTGTAGCTGCTGTAGTCGCAGTCGCCGATATATTCCTCGCGTTTTCTGCGTTCGGTTATTCGGAAGTTCATTGTGCCTTCCTGCGACGGCGCATCGGCAGCCTTAACACTTCCGCCGTCCTGAAGCCCGGTGTGATGACAGGCTATGCAGAATTCGATCATCGGTGTGAACATTTGATCGGCAAAAACTTTAGAGCCGCCCAAAAGCTCTTTGTATTCGATAGCGCCGCACGCTGAGTGCTCAAAGCGCTTTTTGCCCCCGTGAAGGCGTGCTTGAAACGCCTGGGCGTATTTTCCGATATCGTGAGCAAGCCCTATAGCGTGAGCAATTGGCTTGAACAGCTCAACGGCATTCTCCTCCGCGAGTTCGGCGGTCTGCCGAAGATGCTCGGACAACGGCTGCTCCCTACCATCCTCGGCCACATGTGCAAGTTTTATCATATTAACCTATCCTTGTCATATTTTGTATAAATTATAGCATAAAGTCTACGAGATGTCAATAGTAAAATGAGCTGAAAAGGGGGCAGTAAAGACAGTCTTCTCAAATAATTGCTAAATTGACGCATTGCATTTGAAAAGGCTTGGAAAAAGCCTCTATCGATGATGGAATCACCATAAGCATTTTCAACGGTTACATGAAATGAAATCGCAACTCGTGCAGAAAAACGAATGAAAGTAACGCTCCGATAAACGGTGCAATGGCATAATATGCACTCGTTTTTGCTGCACCAAGCGTTTTCTGCGCAACGATAAGCAAACCTGTTCCTGAACCGAAGCCATTGATCGTAACGATCTGATAGGTGCTTTTATCGGATATGCTCCTTGTGCAGTTGTTTTCAAGCCTCCAACAGGCAGTTGCTCCAAGGACGAGCAGGAACCGAGTGAGAACGTCAAACTGTCCTCACCACTGAAAGAATAATGCCTGACAGCGTAATAAGCCCTATCGCAGCCCATAGCTTCTTACTGATTTTTCCTTTAAAGACAAGCAAGGCTATGATAGTAGTAGCAACAATCTCAAAGTTACCGAGTAGTGAAGCATTTGCAAATGTGACGAGCTTCACACCGATTGAAGCATCGGTGCAATAATATCAAGCAGCACCATTCCGACTGTGTATGGCATATCCTTATTTTCAAGCCTTTCTGTCGCAGGCTCATGTTTATGATGAAACACATACATTATCCCAACACCTATTCCTGCACCGAGGTACAGAAAAGCCACCATGAAAGTCGGAGGAATCTTTTCGAGCGACAGCTTTGAACACGGCACATTCAGGGCATAGAACACCGCTGCCGCTATTGCGTAACAGACGGCTATTACTTTTTCGTTTTTCATATCCGTTCAAGGCAGATGATCTTCGCGTATGCATTAAACTTGCTGAATACTTTACCGAAGCCGAATCCTGCAGTATATATCCTGCCGTGTATCTTGTATATGTAAAGCGCAGTGTTGACCACCTTGCGTATCGGCAGAGGCAGCTTCGGATCAGCTATGTACAGACTATATAACTATCGACTTGCCGAGAGCAAAGAAAACCGCTCAACCCTACGGTTAAGCGGTTTCTCTATGGCACGCCAGGAGGGATTCGAACCCCCGACCCTCTGGTTCGTAGACGTATTTTGTATAAAAATACCATAAAATGGAATTGCGATTTGGCTCTATTATGCGATTTGTTGCTTTGAGAGTAAGCTATGAATTCGACTAAATTTGATAACTTTTACAGCAAGTGTGACCAAAATGTGACCAAGTTTACGCAACAAACTATTTGTTCATGTTGTAAGCAATAACCTATGCTCCTGAAAAAACATCCATAATTCTTTTTATAAGTTCATACTGTTCCAAGGTCATAGCAGATTCTTTCCGAAAATTTTTCAAGGTGAACATTTCGGCAAGTTGGAATAAAATTTCCATCTGTTCTTCTGTCATGCCTTGCATTGATAACGTTTTCTGCTTCTCCATTCCCGCTAGGTAATCCATTGAAACGTTGAAAATCGCGGCGAATGTCCGCATTGTCTCGAACGGCACAGGCTGATAGTTGTTCTCGTATCGGGAGATTATACCCTTGTCTCGGTTTATTCGCCGTCCCAGCTCCTGCTGTGTCATATTCGCCTTTTCACGCAGTTGCTTTATTATTAGACCGCAGTCGTAAGCTTCTTTCATATTTATCACCTCAAAAAGTTGTTGATATTTCATATATTATCAAAAAGCGGTTGCAAAAATTAAGATTTTATGATATAATATATGCGAATATAACAACTTCTTGGAGCAAAAGTGTTATTTTATTTCATTACAGATTTTTCCATTTTATAAACCCGGTCAGGAATTAGGTTTTATAAAGCATTTTTTTCAAAATTATTTGGCTTTCCCTCGGAAATTGTTCACCTCGATACAATGCAGTGCAATTCGGCGAAAGCAGTTTGTAAGCTGCCGGCATACCAAAAAATTAAATCAATATGCTATAATGACCATATATAACATTGTAGCTTAATCGGTACAGAGGCAGCTTTTTACACTTAGAGATATTACAGGAGGAAACAAAATGGCTATTTTCAAGTGCAAAATGTGCGGAGGAGATTTAAATGTGCAAGAGGGTTTAACCGTCTGCGAGTGCGAATATTGTGGAACTAAGCAGACTGTTCCCGTTGCTGATAATGAAAAGAAGATAAATGCATTCAACCGTGCCAATCATCTGCGCAGTGTCTGCGAGTTTGACAAGGCGGCAGGTGTGTATGAGAGCATTGTCGCTGAGTTCCCCGAGGAGGCGGAGGCTTATTGGGGTCTTTGTCTGTGCAAATTCGGTATTGAGTATGTTGACGACCCTGCTACGGGCAAGAAAATCCCAACCTGTCACCGCACGGCTTACGACAGCATTTTTGAGGACGGCAATTTTGAGCAAGCTCTCGAATGGGCGGATAGCGTGGCTCACTCGGTGTACCGTGCCGAGGCTAAGGAGATCGACCGTCTCCAAAAGGAAATTCTTGAAATCGCCAAGAATGAACAGCCGTTTGATGTGTTCATCTGTTACAAGGAAAGTGACGAAAATGGACAGCGCACTGTTGACAGCGAGCTCGCTCACGATATATATGACGTGCTCACCGAAAAGGGATATAAGGTGTTCTATTCGAGAATTACCCTTAAAGCTAAACTCGGACAGGACTATGAGCCTTACATATTCAGCGCTTTAAATAGTGCTAAAGTAATGCTTGCAATCGGAACAAAATACGAATACTATAATGCCGTTTGGGTCAAGAACGAGTGGAGCCGTTATCTTGCGCTGATGAGCAAGGACAGCGGCAAAACGCTTATTCCGTGCTACCGTGATATTGACGCTTATGATATGCCCAAGGAGTTCAAGCACTTGCAGGGGCAGGACTTGAGCAGTCCTAGGGCGTTTCAGGATCTGGTTAGCAATATTGAGAAGATCATCCCCAAAAATTCAAACGGGCAGCAGAATGTGACAGTCAAGCAGCCTGTTATTATGTCTGCTACATCCAACGTTGAGCCTTTGCTTAAACGTGCGGCTATGTGTCTGGAAGATGAGGACTGGAACAAGGCGGATGAACTGTTTGAGCAGGTTCTCAATTACGATCCCGAGAATGCTCGGGCTTATATGGGAAAACTCTGTATTGAAATGCATCTTCACAATCTGGCGGAAATCGCCGATTTGAAAAGTCCGCTTGATGAGAGTAACGGTAATTATAAAAAAGCTATACGATTTGCTGATAAGCAACTCAAAAGCGAGCTTGACGGATATAACAATGCGATTAAAGATCGTATTGAAAACGAGCGTAGGGAAACTGTTTATAATGACGGTGTAAAGAAATTTAAAGCGCATGAATATGAAGAAGCTAAACGGATATTTCTTTCCATACAAGGATATAAAGACTCAAAAAAATTGGCAGAAAAATGCGGTTATTATATAAACAACGCAATTTATGACAGAGCTTATGCGAAAATGAACTCGGCAAAGACGCAATCCGAATATGAGGAAGCTAAGAAGATATTTGCCTCTATCCGTAATTTTAAGGATTCCATTGATATGATGGAAAAATGTGACGAGAAGAAAAATCTTTTGGTTTATAATGAAGCTTTACATCAAATGAAATATGCTCAGAAAGAAGCGGATTTTAAGCAGATCAAGCAATTTTTTATATCACTTCGCGGTTTCAAAGATTCCGAGGAATTGGCTAAACAGTGCGAGGATAAAGCAAACAAAGCGCGTGCCGAAGCTATGGAGCGCGTACGCCAAGAAAAAGAAGAACAAGTAAAACAAAAATACAACAGTGCTATTGAAGATATGCAAAGAGACACTATAATTATGCTTGAATGTGCTATTAGATCTTTTAAGGAAATTTCAAGCTATAGGGATGCAATGCAGCTTATTGAAAAGTGCGAAAAAAGACTGAGCGAGCTTCGTAAGATAGAACAGCGAGAGAACGAAAGAGCCGTAAAAGCAAAAAAACGAAGAAAGATGATTTTGGGTGTTACGATTCCATTTGGGATATGTGCGGCTATTACGACAATTATCATTATAAATATCGTTTTTGTTCCCCACAGTAAATATAATAAAGCAATGTCCTATTATCAAAACGAAGATTATGTGAACGCGGCAGATATTTTTTATGAATTAAATGATTATAAGGATTCACGTGAATTGTATAAAACATCTGTTTCTATAAACACATATAATCAAGCCCTTAAATACGAACAGCAAGGGGATTATGACAGCGCTATAGCCTTTTATGCGGAAGCGAACGGCTATGGTGATTCTCACGAGAAATATTCAAAGTTATTGAGAACATTGTGTTTTAAAAAAAATACAACTTCGACTATTGCCGCCACAAGAAATTCCACTTTCGGAATATCTTCAAACGGAGGTATATATTGGGCAGGCGCGCAGAAAATAAGCGGATTAGATGAAATAAGCAGATGGGAAGATGTTATTTCCATTTCAGCCTCCGGATCATACGAAACCACTCATGTAGTCGGTATAAAAAAAGACGGAACAGTGGTTGCTGCCGGAAATAATAGATTTGGGCAATGTGATGTGGATGAATGGAGAGATATTGTGGCAATATCAACAGGAACGCACTTCACGGTTGGTTTAAAGTCTGACGGAAACGTTGTATGTGTTGGAGAAGTGTTAGGTCGACAAAAAAAAGAGTTAGAACAATTAAGAGATGTTATTTATATTGCAACAACAGATAGCGGCACGATTGTTTGTGTATCGTCAAATGGGGAAGTTGTTAAGATAGCGAGAGAGTATAAAGGGGAGGAGCGTTATATTACAAAGGTTGAATATTTAACAGATTGGAAAGATATAGTTGCAGTAAGTACAACTTGGGATCACACAGTAGGACTAAATGCCGATGGAACAGTGGTGGCGATAGGAGATAATGATTCGGGGCAATGTGACGTTTTCGGATGGACGGATATTGTTGCGGTTGGTGTAGGTGATGACTACACCGTAGGATTAAAAGCTAACGGTACAGTGGTTGCGGTTGGTCGCAATGACAACGGACAGTGTGATGTTTCCGAATGGACGGATATTGTTTTGATATCTATAGGCGCAGTTCACACTGTTGGTTTAAAGGCCGACGGAACCGTGGTTGCAACGGGAGGAAACAACGAAGGTAAATGCGATGTCTCTGGTTGGAAAAACGTTGCCATGCCCATGCATATTTCTTAAAAGGAGGAAATAATATGTCCAAATTTGTAATAGAATGCCCTATCTGCGGTAGCTACGCCGAGGGGAAAACGGGCTTTTTCGCCCGTAAGAAAATTGACTGTGCCTGTGGTTACACCATAAACGTCAAGACCGACAAAATGACAACGCGCGAGTGTCCGCACTGCGGAAATACCGTACTGTACGACCAGACAAAGGGCGAGGAAGCGAAATGTCCCGTATGTCATAACCAGCTTGTTACACAGGAGAGCATGAGCGCGCTTGCGGAGTTTTCTTGCCCGTCCTGCTCGTGTAAGATCACCGCCGACGAGAATGCCGCGAGCTACACTTGTCCGCTTTGCGATACCGTCATTGACGTGCAAAAGCAGATCGCCGCGCAGACCGCTAAGGGACAAGGTTTAGCAAGCCTTATCAAGTACGAGGGCGGCAATGATGTTTTCGTGTGGAAACACCCTATCGAGGATTTCAATCTCGGGAGCCAGCTTATCGTTCACGAAAGCCAGGAGGCTATTTTCTTCAAGGACGGCAAGGCGCTTGATCTGTTCGGCGCAGGTCGGTACACGCTCGCTACGCAGAATTTGCCGTTACTGCAAGATGTCTATAAGCTATCCACAAATGCGGATACCGTGTTCCATTCCGAAATTTATTTCATCAATATGACTACACAAATGGGTGTAAAATGGGGAACCGACAGCAAGGTTCGCCTGTTCGACCCGGGGAGCGGATTACATATCGAAATAGGTGCTTGCGGCAGCTTTAATATCCGCGTTACAAACTCGCGAAAGCTACTGTTAAAGGTAGTCGGCACAGCCGGAGAACTTAGCGTCGGCGACGGATTTTCCACCTCCGCTATGGTCGGAAAGTTCAAGTCGCTCGTTATGAATAAGGTGAAGTCGATACTCGCCAAAACTATTAAAGAGGAGAATATAAATATTCTCGAGATAGACGAGCATATAGACGAGCTTTCGATAAAGCTCCGTAACGAGATAAACGTTACGCTTGACGATTACGGTCTGACAATGCCCGAGTTTTTTGTGACTTCGGTTATGACACCCGATGACGACCCGAATTTCAAGCGCCTGAAACAGCAATTCGCGGATAAGACCCTGCGCGTTCGCGAGGAAGAAATTCGCAAGGCAGAGGCAGAGGCGGCTCAAGGACGGCGTTTATTGGAAGCGCAGACCGAGGCTCAACTGAAAATGGTGGGTGCGCAAGGTGAGGCAGAGGCTTTGAAAATAAAGGCAATGGCGGAAGCCGAGGCATACAAAGCACAGGCTCTCGCGGAAGCCGAGGAAATGAAGGCAAAGGGTTACACCTATCAGCAAGAGACCGCTCGTCAAGTAGGTTTGGAGGCTATGCAGAACGGTATTACTGGCAACGGCTCGGGTGGTGCAGGCGGAATTGGCGATCTGGCAAGTCTCGGTGTAACGCTCGGTGCAATGGGCGGCGTTATGAATATGACAAGAGACGCGCTCAACCCGATATTTAATACCGCAGGCGACGTTGGAAACAATATCGGGAACGGCTTATCGGAATCCGTAAAGTCCGCCGAGAACTCGTGGAACTGCTCCTGCGGCGCAATGAACATCACCTCGAAATTCTGCCCCGACTGCGGAGCGAAAAAGCCCGAACCGCCCGCCGCATGGGATTGTCCAAGTTGCGGTTGTAAGGGTATCACGAGTAAGTTCTGCCCCGATTGCGGTTCGCCCAAACCCGCCGCGCCCGCTGTATGGGACTGCAAAAAGTGCGGACAAACGGGAATAACAAGCAATTTCTGCCCTAACTGCGGAGCTAAAAAGGAGTAAGCTATGAACAAAAAAATGACGTCCTTAGTCGCGGTCTACGCGATAGTTTTAGTTACATTCTGCATACTATATCTTGTGATACCGTTCCCAAAAACAGGAGTGTATTGGATCGAGTTTATATTCTCGATAATTGCCGTTTTCGCGGGGTGCGGAATTGGTTGGTACTCGCTGAAAAATGACGGTCTGAAAAGCAAGGTATACGGATTTCCGATTTTGAATATTGGCATTGCATATATGGCGGTGCAGTTGATTTTCGCGGTTGTTATCGCTATTGTCGGCTTTTTTGCCGCTGTTCCGCTGTGGGTATCTATTGTTTTTTCCGTGTTGATCTTGGCACTCTCCGCTATCGGATTTATCGGCGCGGATAACGCACGGGATATTATCGAGGAACAGGAAAGCCGTGATGAAATCGCTACAAAGGCAATGAAAACGTTCCGATTGGATACACAGTATATAGTAGATCTTTGTGACGATACTGAACTGAAAAAATCACTTGAAAAGCTTGCGGAGCAGTTCAAGTATTCCGATCCTGTTTCGAGCGATGAGTTGGCGGATATTGAGGAGAATTTGCAGAGTGAGGTCAAAAACCTCGCGGCTCTGGTGAACTCCGACAGGGAGCTTGCCGCTAAGAAAATTTCGGAGATCACGGTGTTGCTCGCCGATAGGAATCGGCGCTGCAAGGAATTGAAAAGATAAGTAGGAGGAAAATTATGGCGATCTTTAAATGTAAAATGTGCGGCGGAGATCTTAATGTAGCAGAGAATACAACTGTCTGTGAGTGTGAGTATTGCGGAACCAAGCAGACAGTGCCGTCCGCCGATAATGAGAAAAAGGTGAATTTGTTCAACCGTGCCAACAGATTAAGAAGCGGCTGTGAATTTGACAAAGCCGCAGGAGTATACGAAAGTATAGTTGCAGAGTTCCCGGAGGAATCCGAGGCATATTGGGGGCTTTGCCTTTGTAAATACGGCATTGAATATGTTGACGACCCCGCAACGGGCAAGAAGATACCCACTTGTCACCGCACTTCGTTTGACAGTATCTTTGACGACAACAATTTTGAAATGGCTCAGGAGTACGCGGATTATATAGCGCGCTCTGTTTACCGTGCTGAGGCAAAAGAGATTGACCGTCTGCAAAAGGAAATACTGGAGATTGCAAAGAACGAGGAGGCGTTTGACGTATTCATATGCTATAAGGAAAGTGATGAAAACGGTCAACGTACCGTTGACAGCGAACTTGCTCACGACATCTATGATGTCCTTACCGAAAAGGGATATAAGGTGTTTTACAGCCGCATTACTTTAAAGGCTAAGCTTGGGCAGGATTACGAGCCTTACATATTCAGCGCATTGAACTCGGCAAAGGTTATGCTTGCAATCGGAACGCAGTATGACTATTATAACGCGGTATGGGTCAAGAATGAATGGAGCAGATATCTCGCGCTTATGAATAACAACAAAGATAAAATGCTGATTCCTTGCTATAAAGATATTGACGCTTATGATATGCCAAGTGAATTTAAACATTTACAAGCGCAGGATCTGAGCAGTCCAAGAGCTTTTCAAGATCTGGTCAATGTTATAGAAAAGCTGATTCCATTAAATAAAGCTCCTGTTCAAGCAGTAGTCTCGGCACCTATTTCTGCCCCGACAGTTGAACCGTTGATAAAACGCGCCTTTATATGCCTTGAGGACGGACAATGGCAAAAGGCAGACGAGCTTTGTGAGCAGGCGTTGAATCAAGAGCCCGAAAATGCAAATGCATATTTGGGGAAATTGTGCGCGGAATTAAAAGTACGCAAGCCGTTCGATCTGCAAAAACAACAAACCGCGTTTGATAATAATCCCAATTATCAAAAAGCTTATAAATACGGTAATAAAACGCTGAAAAACGAATTAACGGAATATGTGAAGCCCGTTAATAGGATTATCGAATTTGAGAACAAAATGCAAGCCGCATATAGACGTTATATTGCATACGATCATAGCAAACAGGACTTTGAGATAAAATCTCTTGACAATGACAGTCAGAGCAAAGCCTATGTTTTCTTTTGGTTTGTCGTTATTGCAGCGGTGGAGTTGGTTACTTCGCTATATGCGATTTTTTTCAACTACATCTTTGAAGAAAGCTCAATAGTTCCAATCATTGTGATCGGAATAATCGGTGGCATTCTATGTGGTGCACTTAAAATTGCCAATGATGAATCAAATGATTTGGGCTGTGGCTCAATGATTGGAATTTGTGTAGTTATGTCAATCGGGATAATTATTGTCAATCTTTTATTTCTTAATGCATTTATCGCCGGAAGATATATCATGTTGGCTGCATCCATTATTTTAGGAATAATTTGTATTCCGTTAGCCAAAAAATCTAATTCTCTCGGAAGAACCGCAGCATTAAAGCAGGATGAGATAAACAATGCGGAAAATGAGATAAAAAATAAATTTATAAAAGAAACTGACGAGCTTTTCCGCTTATATAGCAATGTACCGTCAAATATAATCAACAAGTGGCATAAAGATATCTCCGATGCTTTGGATTATCGGAAAAACAATAAATAATACCACTGACAAACATTTTATGCTATAATATAAACGGAGGTGTTTATTATGCCCAAACACGAAAGGTCAACAGATGAACTCCTAAACGAGATCAAGCAAACTCACGAGATTGAAAAGTTCATCAAAAACAACAGCGGCGAATTCACAGACAAGCCGCTGCACGAAATGCTCAACGAGATAATAGCGGACAGGAAATTAAAGAAGTCCGAGGTGATAAAAGGCAGCGGTCTTAACAGGGTCTACGCTTATCAGATACTGTCGGGGAAGAAAATGCCGTCGCGCGATAAGCTGATCGCGTTCTGTTTCGGCTTGCAGCTTGACGTTGACGAAACGAATTCGCTGTTAAAATCGGCAGGATTGCCCGTGCTCTACGCGCGGAATAAGCGCGATTCGATCATTATTTACGCGATAAATTCGGGGAAAAGCGTTTTTATCACGAACAATCTGCTTTTTGAAAACAAGTTTGATATTCTCACCACATAATAACCCCTCCGAGAACCGACGTGTTCTCGGGGCTTTATTCTGCGGTAATCTGTACCTGCGGTGATTTTCCGTGTTCCGAACTATACTTTGTAAAATACCTTATATCAATTTTTCGGCGAGCATCATTTATATTCCCCTCGAAAGTCCACACAAAAAAACTGTTGCTGAAATGCATGATTAACTCATATTCGCTGTCGAACGAACCAGATATTTTCGAGATGACCGATTCCAGCTCCTCTATTTTCATATAATCCCAGTTTATGGTATAAGAACTATTATCGCATTCCATATTCGACACCATATCTGTGAGCTTTGGAAGAAACCCCAGCGTATCTGTGCTTTCCCATTCTACCGGACGTTTACCATACTCCGTAACAGTAGGATCCGATATGTCAAGATTGATCGGAGGCTGTTTATTATTATCACCTTTGGGAACTATGTTTATCCAGGTATATGAAACCGCAATAGTGCCCCATAAAACATATATTTCAAAATCATCATTTCCCATACTCCATTCAATTGTATCGTCATCATGCCGATTTGCGAAAAAATTGGAGCCATAGCCAAGCCAGTCATGTAATGTGTTCGCGATAGTGACTGTTTCATCATATGTCATAACATTCCATGCGAGACAATAGGTGCGGTGATTGTCCTTAGCGGGATCTCCGTCGGTATAATAAAAAAACGAAACTTTGTCACTTAAGCGCGGAAAGTTTTCGGGCAGTGTCAGCAAATCCCAATCAACGGAATAAAAACGTTCATTATCCATTGGGAAAGCATTTTCCAAAGAATTATCCCCTTTACCGTTTCCGACAGGCAGCTTGTCCGACTCAATGGTCAGATTCAATACGATCAGTGTTACACCGACCAAAAGAACGACCGCGCATATTGACCCAATAAGCGGCATAATGCGCCTGCGCACAAGCGCCGACTTTACCGCACCAATCGACTTATAGCGCTGTTCGGGATTGAAGCGTACACACTTTTCAATTACATATTTATATGGAGCGCGTTTAAAATTTTCACCGAGCAGCAGTTTTATCGTCACACCGAACGCGTAAATATCGCTCCGCTCGTCGGTCTGAGTAAAGCCGAACTGCTCCGGCGGAGCGAAACCGTCCGTTCCGATAAAAACGGTGTCCTTGTCGACCGCGGTTTTCTTTATACGAGCCGCGTCGAAGTCTATAAGTTTAATGTGACCGTCATTTCCGAGAATGATATTTGACGGCTTTATATCGCGGTGAATAACGCCGTTTTTATGCAGTTCTTCAAGCGCCGCACACAGCTCTAATGCGATCTCGGGAACATTTTTAGGAAAGATTTTCGCTGCCGATAAGTCGATACCATCGGCGTATTCGGTGATGATATAGTCCTCGCCGACCTCATAAATACGCGGTATGTACGGGGAATTTATCCGTGCTATAACGTTGATTGCCTCGCGCGAGAAGTTACCTGTCTTTTTTATGCATTGTTTTCCGTTGTATTCGCCTTTTGTGATTTTGCACTTTTCCGAGGAATAAATCACCTGTTCGTTATTAAGCTCCATTTTGTATACCTCAAAGATTTACTATATTAT
>CAMWVP010000088.1 GCA_947177735.1 uncultured Clostridia bacterium | reverse complement strand
TTCGGTCTCGAGCTTCGAGATAAGCTCAAACGCGTCCTCGATATCGCCTTTGCCTCCGACAGCCTCATAAACGGCTCTGCCGAACTTGTACGGGTTCGCGGTCGAAGCGATTATCGTCTTGGTCGTGTCGCCCGTCTTGGCGCGGTAGTCCTCGTAGACCTTGACCGCGACCGCGCTGTGCGTGTCGAGCAGATAATGCTCCTCGGTGAAAGTCTTGTGTATCTGAGTCTTGGTCTCCTCGTCAGAGCAGCAGCCCGCGAAGAACAGCTCGGAAAGCTGCTTCTTGACATCCTCGCTGACCTCGTAGCGTCCGTTTTCCTTAAGCGCGCCGAACCACTCGTTGATTAGCTTATCGTTCTCGCCCGTGAGGTGATACAGCAGTCTCTCGAGGTTGGACGATATCAGAATGTCCATCGACGGGGAGATTGTGGTATAGAACTTTCTGTTTCTGTCGTAGACGCCCGTGTTTATGAAATCGGTAAGCACGTTGTTGCTGTTGGACGCGCAAATCAGCTTGTTCACGGGGATACCCATCAGCTTAGCGTAGTAAGCCGCGAGGATATTGCCGAAATTACCCGTCGGCACCACGATATTCACCTTGTCGCCGTAAGCAATCTCCTTGTCCTTGACAAGCTGCGCGTAGGTGGAGATATAGTAGATTATCTGCGGCGCGAGCCTGCCCCAGTTGATGGAGTTGGCGCTCGACAGGAGAATGTTCTTCTCAGCCAGCTTCGCCGCGATATCATCGTCGGTAAAGATAGCCTTGACTCCGTTCTGACAGTCGTCAAAGTTGCCCTTGACAGCGCATACGCTGACATTACCGCCCTCCTGGGTGGTCATCTGGCGCTTCTGCATCGGGCTCACGCCGTCCTCGGGATAGAACACCGAAATTGAAGTGCCCGCAACGTCTTTAAAGCCCTCGAGAGCTGCCTTGCCGGTATCGCCGCTGGTAGCTACAAGAATAGCGATCTGCTTTCCGTCAACCTCTTTCTTAGCCGACGTCGTCAGCAGATAGGGCAGTATCTGGAGCGCCATATCCTTGAACGCACAAGTCGGACCGTGCCAAAGCTCAAGAATGTATTTCCCATCCTTAAGCGGCGCGATCTCCGCGATATTGTCGGTATCGAAATTTTTCGTGTTGTAAGCGCTTTCCACGCAGTGTCTGAGCTCCTCGGAGGTGAAATCCGTCAGGAACTTCCCGAACACCGTGAACGCGCGCTCAACGTAGCTCTTACCGCAAAGACCGAGAATTTCTTCTTCGGACAGCGCGGGAATGCTCTCGGGAACGAACAGTCCACCCTCGTCGGACAAGCCCTTTACGATAGCATGCGCGCTCGTCGCTTTAAGCGAAGAATTTCTTGTGCTTGCGTAATTCATAAACCGTCATCCTTTCAGTTTATTGTGTATATGCCGTCGGTCGAGAATGCGTCCTCGTAAATGTCGATCCGCGTTATCACGGGGTTCTCCCCGCGCGTGACCGTCACCTCGGCGATGTCGTAGCGCGGCTGTAAATCCGTCGGATTCTCCGTCAGATACGCGTCCGCCGTCAGCACTATTTTCTTTTGCTTGGTGAAGTTCACCGCCTCAAGCCCCGAGACCATACTTCCGAGCTTGCGCGTTTTCACTTCGGTAAATACTATATAACGGTCGATTCGGGAAATTATGTCAACCTCACCGACCCTCTTGCGGTAATTTCTGGCGATTATCGTGTGCCCGCGCTTTTTGAGCTCCGTGCACACAGCGTCCTCGCCAAGCTTACCTTTGGTCTGTTTGTCCATTTAAATATTTTTTCAAGAACGTTTTCCTATGTATCGGGCATAATCCGAGCTTATCAATGGCTTCGTAATGCGCCTTTGTGCCGTAGCCCTTGTGCTTTTCAAAGCCGTAGCCGGGATATTTCTCCGCCATTTCACACATATATCGGTCACGCTTAACCTTTGCGAGAATGGAAGCCGCCGCTATCGCCTCGGACTTTGCGTCGCCGCCGATAACGTTTCGCATTTCGAAGCTAAGCTCGGGCAGAACGTCACCGTCTATCAGCACTATGCCCGCTGCTTCCGTCAAACCCTCGAACGCACGTTTCATTGCCAGCAGATCTGCCGACAAAATATCCGTTTCATCTATCTCCTCAACAGACGCGCTCGCAATACAGTATGCCAGCGCCTTTTCCTTGATTATCGGAAACAGTCCCTCGCGCTTTTTCGCGGTGAGCTTCTTGCTATCGTTCAAGCCATCAATGGGATTTTTCAGGTCGAGAATCACCGCTGCCGCAAAAACCGCGCCCGCAACAGGTCCTCTGCCTGCTTCGTCGATACCGCAGACTGCGCCGTAACGTTCCGAAACGATCTTGTCAAACTCTCGGAGCGACAGCCCGTCAAGCGAAACGTCCTCGATAACAAGCTGCGTTTCACGGCTTTTTTTGTGCTTGCTCTGATAAGCCATAGTCACACTCCGTTCGTTTCGGGCGGCATTTCAAGCGTTATCCTGCCGATCTTACCGCCACGGAACTCGTCGAGTAGCGTCGCCGCCGCGCGTTCCGTATCGGGTTCTCCGCCCGAGATAAGCATACCGCGCGCCCTCGCGATCTCCATGAGGATATCGCCATCGCCCGCGATCTTATAGCGCGCTTTGACAAGTTCGGGATAATCGCGGAGAAGCACCTCGCCGAGCGCCCTTGCAAGTGCCACCGTGTCCATGACCTCGTCCTTGATAGCACCCGTGAACGCCAGCTTCTGTGCCACGTCCTTGTCGTCGAACTTAGGCCACAAAATTCCCGGCATATCCAACAGCTCCACGTCCTTGTCAATGGAGACCCACTGCTTTCCGCGCGTAACGCCCGGACGGTCGCCGACCTTGGTTTTCTTGGAATTAGCCATACGGTTGATAAATGAGGACTTCCCAACATTCGGGATACCCACCACCATCAACCTCAGCGCCTTGCCTATCATACCGCGAGCTTTTCTGCGCTCGATCAACTCCGCGAGCAGCCTCTTCACGGTCGGGAGGAACTTGTTTATCCCCTTTCCGCTTCGGCAGTCGCAGACGATAACGCAGATACCGCGGCTCTCGTAATATTTTCGCCAAGCCGCCGTCACCTTTTCGTCGGCAACGTCGCACTTGTTCATTATCATAATACGCGGCTTAGAACCCACGAGGTCGTCCATTATCGGATTTCTGCTGCTCTCGGGGATACGCGCGTCCGTGACCTCCACAACAGCGTCGACCATTTTCAAATCGGCTTCAATAAGCCGTCTTGTCTTGGTCATGTGCCCCGGGAACCACTGAATATTTCCAACGTCACTCATAGCCACTTGAATTTATCGATCGGAGAAACACGCACAAAAGCCTTACCCATGATCATGCTTTTATCGACAAAGCCGACTTGCGGAAGGTTTCTGCTGTCGTTTGAGACGGGACGGTTATCGCCCAGAACGAAAACGCAGTTCTCGGGCACGGTATACTCCTTGCCGCTCTCTATCCACGTATCGTTGTAGCGCACGAACGTCAGATCCTTGATGTAATCCTCCTTCAGGAGCTCTCCGTTCAAATAGACCTCGCCGACACTGAAATCGATCATTATCGTGTCGCCCTCGACAGCGATAACGCGCTTTATTATCGGCTCGCCCCACAAACCGGTAGCCTCGTTTATCAGCTTGTTAGCCTGAATGACCACTATATCACCGTGCTTCGGAGTATAGCAGAAATTGAAAGTAACGACCCTATCGCCGTCTTCCAGCGTATCTAACATAGACGGCCCGGCTACGGTGATCGAACGAAAGAAAAACATATTCAGCACCAGCATCGCGCAGATCGCGAACACTATGCTCGACACCCAGTCAATTGCGTCGGAGAAAGGCTTTTTTGGCTCCTCCTCCAATAAACTCTCGGCGTCATCTGCGGTCTTCACCGTCTGTTCAACCTCTTCTTCGATATCGTTCATGGCACATCTCTTTTCTCAAAATTATCCCCATGTCATTCCCGCAAAACCGACTGATACGGACTAAGCCGCGCACGGCAGCGGGAAATTCAGGGGATTTTCGGGGATCAAACTCTGGACTTGACCTTTGCAGCCTTACCCACTCTGTCGCGCAGGTAGTACAGCTTAGCTCTGCGAACCTTACCGTTTCTGACTACCTCTACCTTGTCCACCGACGGCGAATGAATGGGGAATACTCTCTCCACGCCGCAGCCGTGCGCGAGGCGTCTTACGGTGAATGTCTCGTTGATACCGCCGTGCTTCTTGGCGATAACGGTGCCCTCAAACATCTGGATACGGCTCTTGTCGCCCTCCTTGATTCTTACGTACACCTTTACGAAATCACCGATCTCGATCTGAGGAGCAGCTTCCTTCATGCTGCTCTGTTCAATCAACTTTAATGCGTCCATCTTTTTCCTCCTGTTGTTTTTCGGATATTCTTGAACCCGGCGATTCCGGACCAATGTCTGCCGCGGGTCGCTTCCCGCGCGTTCAGCGGACTATCCGTTTTTAATGTTCGAGAGTGCCGACAAAGTCCGCACCCGCGCGCATTAACACACGCCATATGTATACCGGGACAAACGTTTTGCCGTCTGTTTTTGGGCATAGCAATACCGGCGGATACTAAATGCCTTATTATTATACCACTATTGATAAAAAAAATCAAGTGCTTTTTATCAAATTTTCACAATTTTTTTGAAGAAATTTCTGTTGACGGTCTCAAAATGAAAGATTATCAAAGTAAAAATTGTCAAATTCCGGGATAAGCTCCTCGGTGATGTCGCGCGCGGTAAGGGCGATCTCGTCGGCTTTGCGGCGAATTTCGGGATCTTCAAGGCAGAGTATTATCCCCTGTTCGGTCGAGTTGCGGCAGAACCCCGCGCCGCGAATGCGCTCAGGCAGCGCGCCAAGCTCCGACAGCGCACGCAATCCCGCTGCCGTGGAGAACATCTCGCCCGACAGGAACGTCCGCTCCGAAGACGGGAACAGCTCGAACGCCGCGCGGCAGCGCGCTTTATCCGACTGTATCACTCGAATGTCGCTTTGAGAAACAAAAAAGTCCTCTCCTATATAAAACAGGTCGCGGTCGGTCATTATCCCGTCGGAGTCGACGATACCCGCGGAAATCATCGCGTTCGCCGCAGTCACCGCTCCGCACGGAGAGATGCCGATGCTTTCGCGGTCGCCGACCACCTCATAGACTATCGAGCCGTCCTTTTCGCGGCGAACCGCGTCGATAGCGCCGTTCTCGGCGGGCATACCGCTCTCGAGACCTGAGCCGTCGAACGCGCCCGCAAGCGGAAATGCAGCGCAGACAATGCCGTCGGCGGAGCGATTTGCCATACAAATCGACTGACCGAGATCGGCAGCCGACCACTCGCCGTCTGGCAGCGTAAGCAGCGTTGCGGTGAACCGTCCGCTTATCCCCGCGGAGATGTACGGCACGAAAAATATCTCCGTCTCGGGCGGCAGATACAGCTCGTCCGCAGACAGCTCGCCGTCAAGAACGCTCTCGATATGCACGGGCGCGGCAATGCCGACGCTCTTTATCGCCGAGGCACCGATATTGTATTCGCGCATTGACGTTATCAGCAGCCGCATAAACTCTTTCGCCGCGTTTTGGGAGGTTATCGCCTCGCCGAACAGCGCCGTCCGCGCGTACCGTCGCTTCAACGCGAGATCATAGTACACGATGCTTATCGAACTTGCTGTGATATCACACGCGGCGGCTATCTCCGCGCTGCGCTCCGATCTGTACTTTTCGTTTGTTATGTGAATTTGTGAGATCAATATTTTTTCTCCGTTCTATTTATTATTGCATATTTTCCGACATTCCCATGTTGCCAAATCAAATACAGACTTCGCTATAAAAAATTATCCATATTATTTACAATTAACTTCATACCGATCTGATCACCCGATATTTCACCTGTTTCACGAAATCCGATCGATGCATAAAGATCTCGTGCAATATGATTTGTTGCGTAATACGCTGTATAAACCTCTTTTACTTTAAAACGATCAACCAAATAATCAATACCAAGCCTTAATGCTTTTTTGCCATATCCTTTATTCTGATATTTTTCATCGATCATAAGTTTCCATAAAGTATAATATTCGCCGACCTCATAATATCCCAGCATAATAAATCCAACCATTATGCCGTCTGCATAAATTGCAAAGGGAAAAGCAGTATCATAATATATCCACGCCTGTGCCAACGAATGAACGGTTGATGAAACAAAGCATTCCTGACTTTCAGCGACACTCAAATCAAGACATTCTTCATAATTTTCTTTTGTAATTTTCCTAAGCTCAACCATCGGAAAACCTCCTTAGAAAATAAGTAATATTTATTTACGCTTTGTGTGAAAAAACACAATATATATTATAGCACGTTACACTTTTTTTTTCAAGTTATTTTGCAAAAATGTATTGCAATAAGCCGCGGATTGTGTTATAATTATTAGGTATAATGTTAATGAAAGCGGGGATTTGGTTTGGAGCTTAACATTGTCCTCGGCGAGCCACAGATACCGCAGAACACGGGGAATATCGCGCGGACGTGCGCCGTTACCGGAGCGCGGCTGCACATTATAAAGCCCATGGGCTTCGAGCCGACCGACAAGCAGCTCAAGCGCGCGGGTCTGGACTACTGGCACTATCTGGATATAAGCTACTACGACGGCTTTGAGGAGTTCTTCTCCAAGGTCAGCGGGCAGTGCTTTTTCTTCTCGACCAAGGCGCAAAACCGTTATACCGACGTGAAATACCCCGACAAGTGCTATATCGTTTTCGGGCGCGAGGACGCGGGGCTTCCCGAGGAGCTGCTGTTCAAGCACAAGAACGACTGCGTTCGTATACCGATGATGCCCACGCTGCGAAGTCTCAACCTCTCGAACAGCGTGGCGATAGCGGCGTATGAGGTGCTGCGGCAGTGGGATTTCCCCGAATTGCAGAATTTCGGCAGCCTGACCACATTCGACTGGTCTCGGGCGGAATAGATCGGAGAGCATATGAAAATTCAGATAAGCGACAACATAATAAAGCATTATCTGCGGAATGTATATTTTATCAACGGGCACAGCTATGCGGGAAAGTCGACTATGGTCAAGCTGCTTTCCGAGCGGTACGATATGATATTCTGCGGCGAAAATTATAACGACGTATTTCCGCGTGAGAAGCTCTCGCGCTGGAAGCAGCCGGGCTTATGCTATTTCGACACAATGTCTGGGTGGGAGGAATGGCTGAATATGACGCCCGAGGAGCATTGGGAATGGACAAACAATGTAGCGCGTGAGTGCGTTGAGATCGAGATTCTCGAGCTGACAAGGCTCTCGGCAAGCGGAAAGAAGATCATCGCCGACACGAATATCCCGCCCGATGTGCTGCGCGAGATATCCGATTATGATCACGTGGCGATAATGCTATGCGACCCGCCTGACATCTGCGCGACGCGCTTTTTTGACCGCGACGATCCCGACAAGAAGTTCATGCTGGAGCAGATAAAAAAGTGCAAAGACCCCGAAGCGACCCTGAAAAATTTCAATTCGTGGGCGCTGTATCACCCGCCGATCGAGATCGACTGGGAAAATACGGGATTTTTCACCTATACGCGCTCCGATTTCGAGTCGGATACGCGCGAGGAAACTCTCGGCATTCTGGCAAGGCATTTCGGACTGGAGAAGTAATGTAAATCAACCAACAGAAAGGGAAAAATATGAACGAGAAAGTAAGAATTATCACCGACAGCGGCTGCGATATCTCGCCCGAGGCTGAAAAGGAATGGGCGAAATATCTTGTGGTAATGCCGTTTGCGGTAACTATCAACGGCGAGACCTACCTCGACAGAATAGACATCACTCCCGACGAGTTCTACAAGGTGCTCAAGGAGAACGACGAGATACCCAAGCACTCACAGATAACCGCGATACAGTTTGAGGATAAGTACCGCGAGTTGTACGCAGAGGGCGTTCGCGACATCATCGTCGACGTTATAAACTCCCACGGTTCGCAGACCTGCGGACAGGCTCAGCTCGCTGCCGACAACCTCCTCGAGGAGCTGCCCGATCTGGTCGTCCACGTTATCGACGGGCGCTGCTATACGCTCTGCTACGGCTACCCCGTTCTGGAAGCCTGCAAAAAGCTCGCGGAGGGTCAGACCGTTGAGAGCGTGGTGAACTATCTGCTCGACTGGGCAAGTCACACCGAAGCGTTTATAATCGGTTTTGAGCTGCGGCATATGAAGAAGTCCGGGCGCATTTCGGCGGCAGCGTCGTTCCTCGGAGAGCTTATGGGGCTCAAGCCGCTTATTGTACTGTATGACGAGGTCACCGAGGTTTTGAAAAAGGCGCGCGGCGAAAAGGCTGTTATCGAGGCGGCGGTGGAGACTATCTCCTCGCGGATGATCCCCAAGACCCCGTACAGCGTTATCACGACTACCCGTCCCGATCTCGAAAAGGAGTTCATCGACAAGATGACCAAAAAGGTCGGCTACGCGCCCGCGCTGGTCGAAAAGTGCGGCGTTGTCGTAAGCTGCAACGCGGGTCCCGAATTTATCGGCGTTATCATACGCGGTCAGGAACGCAGATGAGCACGGTTTTGACATTGTAAAGGAGCATTGCTTTGGAAAGATTGGTTGATTTTATCAGCGATATCTTTCAGAATTTTTTGAATATAATCCAGTCGATCAATTTTTTCGACGTGCTGGACATCTTAATTCTGACGTTGCTGGTTTATTTTCTTATCAAGCTGATGCGCGAGACGCGCGCTATACAGCTTTTAAAAGGCATTTTCTTCATTATCGTAATATTCGTTCTTGTAGAACTGTTCCAGCTGAAGGTAATGGGCTTTATAATCGACAACTTTTTACAGGTCGGCATTATCGCGATAATCATCGTGTTCCAGCCGGAGCTGAGGCGTATCCTCGAAAAGGTCGGGCGCACCAAGGTGAGCACGTTCACGCAGTCGGTCGACAAGAACTCGGGCAGCGCCTCCGCGCGCGACAGAGCCATTCTCGGCATCGCGGACGCCTGTGCGAGACTGCACGACAGCAAGACGGGCGCGCTTATCGTTATTGAGCGCCAGACCAAGCTCGGCGACATTATCGAAAAAGAGACTACCAGCGTTATCAACGCGGAGTGCGAGCCCGAGCTGTTCTGCAATATTTTCTACAATAAGGCGCCTCTGCACGACGGCGCGGTCATAATCCGTGACAACAGGATATACGCGGCAGGCTGCTTCCTGCCGAACACGCAGAAGGATCAGTATCTCTCTACGGAGCTGGGATCGCGTCACAGAGCGGCTGTCGGGATGAGCGAGAATTCGGACGCGCTCGTCATCGTCGTGTCCGAGGAGACGGGAACAATCTCCGTCGCGCTCGACGGACAGCTTTCCCGCGACCAGAGCCGCGAGGGTCTCATAACCATTCTCCGCAGATATATGCCCGGCGCGACACTTGAAAAAAAGAAAAGACAGCGCTCAAAAAGCAAGTAAGGAGGATAAAACGTGAAAAATCTGATACTTAGCTTCCTCAACGACATAAAAGCCAATTACAAAACGCTTATCCTCGCGTTTCTCGTGGCGTTCGGGTTCTGGGTCGTAGCGTCTATTCAGGTGTTCCCCACCACCGACCGAGACATAAAGGGTATCGGCATCGAGGCGCAGATCACTGATTATATGGCGCAGAACAATCTCGAGATAATCTCCGATATCACCGAGCTCGCCAACATAAAGATCGAGGGACGGCGCTATGAGATAAGCGACCTCAACTCGGAGGATTTTTACGCCTCGGTAAATCTTTCGGAGGTGCGCTCGGCGGGCACGTACACGCTGCCTATCGAGGTATCGCTCAAGACCACCGACAAGGAGTATTCGCTGGTGAAATTCGAGCCGCGCGCTGTCACGCTGACAATAGATGAGATAATCTCCAAGGAGTTCCCGCTGACGGGTACAGCTCCGGATATCAGTCTGCCCGACGGCTACTACGCCGAAAGCATAACGGTATCGCCCGAGAAGATCACGCTGACGGGCTCCGCCGAATCGCTCAACAAGATAACCCGAATCGAGGCGCGGAGCTTCTACCACGGAGAGCTCACGGAGTCGCTCCAGACCAACAGTGAGCTGTACATTTACAGCAACGGCACACGCATACCTCTCGAGGATATTCTTGACGATGTTCAGATATCCAACAGCAGCGTTTCCGTCAATATCAATATCCTCAAAACAAAGGAGCTGCCGCTTAAACTGACCATCGTAAACTACCCGAGCAACTTTGACATAAGCAGCCTGAAATATGAGATAATGCCGAAAAGCATAACGATAGCCTCTCCCGACGCGTCGATTGATACGCTCAGCGAGCTGAACATCGGCTCTATCGACATCTCGGCTATCCAGCTCAACAAAAACTCCGTTATCCCGATAGTGCTTCCCGAGGGCTACAAGAACCTTTCGGGCAACAACAACGCGCGTATCGAGTGGCAGCTTGACAACTACGGCACGGTCGACTTCTCCGTATCCGAGGAGTATATCAACATAACCAACGCGCCCGATAATTACGACGTTTCGCTTATAACCGGCGAGGTGCCGCTCAAGGTTATCGGACCGAGCAGGAGGATCACGGGTCTGTCGCCCGGAGATATAACGGTGAACGTGAATCTGCTCGGCGTAACGCTTCACGAGGGTTCGCAGGATGTCGGCATATCCATTCAGTGCAAGGGCTCGCGCGTGCAGTACTGGATATCGGGAGAGTACAAGGTCACGATAAACGTTCAGCCTAAGCAGGAAGACGAGCCGCCCGAGGAGACCGAATAATGCCTCTGATCGTTTCACAGATACGTACAAACATAGACGAGCAGCGGGAGCGCGCGGTAACAAAGGCGCTCTCGCTGCTCGGATTGTCCGAAAGGGACGTAAAGACCGCGAAGATTTACAAGACCTCCGTGGACGCGCGGCGCGGAGAGGTTCGGTTCGTGAGCTCGGTTATTATTGAGTTGTACAGCGCGAAAAGAGAGCGGAGTATTGCCGAAAAACGGGAGAACGTAAAGCTTTTTTCGCCGGAGCCGCTGACAGTTAGCTTCGGTTCGGAGCCGCTTGACGGGAATATTTGCATCGCCGGGTTCGGTCCTGCGGGAATGTTCTGCGCACTTACACTGTGTGAATTTGGGTACAAGCCCGTCGTGCTTGAGCGCGGCGCGGCGATGGACGAACGCGTTTCGGCTGTGGAGCGCTACTGGAGCGGCGGCGCGCTTGATCCTCGCACAAACGTTCAGTTCGGCGAAGGCGGCGCAGGAACGTTCTCGGACGGAAAGCTGACCACGCGCATAAACGACCCCCTCTGCTCGCGAGTTCTGGAGAAGCTGTGCGAATTCGGTGCGCCCGAGGAGATACTCACCAGGGCAAAGCCTCACATCGGCACGGATAAGCTGCGCGGCGTGGTCAAGAATTTGCGGGGGCGCATTATAGAGCTCGGCGGCGAGGTGCGATTTCTGTCGCCGCTGGAGGATATTGAGGTTCAAGGCGGGCGCGTCCGTTCGCTGACGGTAAACGGCAGCACGGAGAAATGCGGCGCATTGGTGCTGGCGATAGGACACTCGGCGCATGATACGTTTGAGATGCTGATGAAAAACGGCATTGAGCTCGTTCCGAAGCCGTTTTCGGTCGGCGCTCGTATCGAGCATTTGCAGGCTGACATCGACAAGGCGCTGTATGGCAGGCTTGCCGGATATCCTGCGCTCCCGCCTGCCGAGTATGCGCTGTCCTACCGCGAGAACGGGCGCGGAGTGTACACGTTCTGTATGTGCCCGGGGGGGTTCGTCGTAGCCTCGGCGAGCAGCGGCGGCAGCGTGGTCACCAACGGTATGAGTTACTTTGACCGTGCCGGGAAAAACGCCAACAGCGCGGTGCTGGCGTCGGTCTCGCCCGACGATTTCGGCACTTCTCCCCTGTCGGGCGTTGAGTTTATCCAACGGCTTGAGGCACGCGCCTATGAGATGGGAAAAGGCGGAGCTGCACCCGCGATGATGACGCGCGAGTTTATCGGCGGCGGAACGGCGTTTTCGCTGGGGCGCGTTACGCCGACCTATCCGCTTGGCGTTGAGCCTGGTGATCTGAGACGGTTGTTCCCCGATTTCGTAAGCGAGAGCCTCGCCGAAGGGATACGGCAGTTTGAACGCAGGATACGCGGCTTTTCGGACAGTGACAGTGTGCTGACTGCGATAGAAACGCGCTCTTCCTCGCCCGTCAGAATTCCGCGGAACGATTCGGCAGCCGCCGAGTGCTGCGGTAATCTCTATCCGTGCGGCGAGGGCGCGGGATACGCGGGCGGGATAATGTCCGCGGCGGTCGACGGGATAAAGACCGCGGTCGCGCTGATGAAGAGATATAAAGCATGAAAACGGCTCAAACGAGCCGTTTTTTGTTATGATGTTTTTGACTTACCGCAGCAGCGCCATACTCCCCGTCAACCTATTGACCTTTTTCACCGCGCCGCACATTGCTACTCCGAAATATCTGAGTTCATCCGCCGCGCCTATCCTGTCGATGAACTCATCGTAGGTCTTGCAGCTCTGCGCTATGTCGGTGAAATCGACAGTAGTCACGTCCGCGTAATCGCTGCCGTAAAGCGCAAGCCGCAGTTTGCCCAGCGCCTCGGAGCTCGCCTTGAGAATAGGCACGGGAAACTCGATTATCCCCATATGCCCGTTACCGTCTCCGTCGCGGACATCATTGCCTACGACACCGGGCAGCTTCGCGCCGAGAGTTATCCCGAGTATCGCTGCCGTATTTGCAATAAGCCCCGTCGGAAGGCTCTCGTCCAGCACTATCACACATTTCTCATTCATCCTTATCCTCCTTGTCGTCACGGAATATCCGCTTGTATGCTGTCGGCGGCAGACCGATAAATGTACCGAAAAAGTTGGTGAAGTGGCTTTGATCGGAAAAGCCCGTCAGCGCCGCCGCGTCTATCGGCTTAGCGCCCTCGGCGAGCAGCTCCTTTGCCCTGCCGATGCGCACTGCCTGTAAATATCTGTAAGGCGTGACCCCTTTCAGCTCGGTAAACGAACGCAGCAGCGTAGACTTCGACAGTCCGCTCCGAGCGCATAGCATATCGAGCGTTATATGCTCGGCGAAATGCTCGTCCATGAAGCGGCAGGCGCGTTCGATCGGCGCGGAGTGCCGCGAGACGCGCTCAAGAAACGGTACTCGCTCCGTCAGCCCCGATATAAGCGTAAGCAGCAGCTCCTCTTTCTCGAATTCCGAACTGCCGCACATTATCATTTCGTGCAGCCGCCGAAAGCAGTCAGACAATTCGATGTCGCGCCGAATGTTCTCGGAGAAACGCGGCGCGTAATTCTCGCACGTTATCTCGCGCCACAGCTCGGTCATTATTTCCTTGGAAATATTTACCGCCCGATAATCAAACGCGCCGCTGTCCGTCTGCACGCAGCCGTGACTGTCCGAGGGATTGAGCAGCAGCATATCGCCCTCGGTGAGCGTGTATTCACTGTTGTTGCAGGACAGCCGCCGCGTTCCGCTCTCGACCAGCCCGACGACGTAGTAGTCGTGGAAATGTACGGGGAACGGCTGAGCTATCCCCTCAAAGCGGTAACCCTCGATCTTAAGCTCGTCGTCAAACACTGCCGTTCGTATCTCCTTTCGCATTTTCATCACCTCACCCTATCATTATAGCACATTCACGACTGCAAAGTCTTGTAAAATATCTTCATTTTAAACAAAAGTTATAAGTTTTTATCAGCCTGTATATAAACCCGCGGTTCTCCCCGCCTCCGGCGGGGAGAATCGCAAAAATCAAGGCTGTTTTTATTATAAATGACTTTTTCTACAGTCTGTAAGTTTTCTATTGACTTATTATGAAATATATAGTATAATTTAAATGTGTAATTACAATATTTTGTGTGCGAAAAGGAGCGGTTCGCCGCCCCCGCCGTTAAAGGATCGTTTGCGGAGGAATACCGCAAGCAAACGGTATTAGTTACAAATACGTCTAAAGGAGTGTGCCTATGAAAAATATCACGGAGCAGCTTATCTTATCGCTCGCGCCTAACCCCGCGGCGGCGGCTAATGGCAAGAAGATCTCCAAGAGCGGAGGCTTTCAGAAGCTGTACCGCGCTGCCGACGAGTCGCTGTATATGGGAGACTGAAAGGGATCGAGAAAGAAAACTTACATAAC
>CAMWVP010000087.1 GCA_947177735.1 uncultured Clostridia bacterium | reverse complement strand
TTTTGTCTAGCAACTTTATTTTACCAGATTTTTGCCTATCTCTCAATATTTTTTTGCTAACTTGTCCAATATCTATTGTAGCACAACAAAGTTGCCGTGAAAAAATTGCAATATCCCCTTGACAAAACTCTAAATGTATGATATAATATATAATGATATAAGCCGGTGTGTTGGAATTGGCAGACGAGACGGACTCAAAATCCGTTGGTGGCAACACCGTGTGGGTTCAAGTCCCACCACCGGCACCATGATATTGTGACCCCAAATATATTATGCCCACAAAAGGCAGTGCATAGCAACTGTCATAAAGATACAAATCGGAATGACAGACGGAACGCAAGAGAAAAAGCGAGAGAGCGTAAAAACTCCCTCGCTTCTTTATTATAACGTAACCACTATTACCATGATAACCAACGAGAACCGCAAAAATCAAGGCCGATCCAAATGTTCATGTTTGCCTCTTGCGCAGAATTGACGAATATTTTAATGACTTAATGTCGATGCAAAGGTTTTTGCAGGAATGCCGCGCCTTATATTATGCATTTTAAGGCAGAACGATCTATATTCCTATCACGGCTTGCTTTTTTCCAAGCTATGATATAATTTTTATAGATTTTTTAAAAACTATCCGACACTTCGCGCTCCTCAATCGTATTATAGGTGAAGGGAGGTCAGAGCAATGTCAAAATCTTTGTTGCGTACGGACAAGGAGATTGAAGAAATCTACGAGCGGCATCGTATGACCGTATACCGAGTATGCTTTGCTTACATGAAAAATCCTGCGGATACCGAGGACGCTGTTCAAGAAACGTTTATCAGACTGATCGACAAAAATCCGAAATTTGAATCGGAAGAACATGAAAAAGCATGGCTGATCAGAACAGCTACTAACGTATGCAAAGATGAGTTAAAGCACTGGCGGCGTAAGAATGAAAACATTGACGATTACCCTGAATTACAGACCGAGGACGCAATAAAAACCGATGACGTATTTCAAGCTGTAATGGAACTTCCCGATAAATACAAGACCGTAATCTATCTTTATTATTATGAGGGATATGACAGCGCAGAGATCGCAGGTGTTCTCAAAAAGCCAAAATCGACGGTACGGAATCATTTGCATGAAGCCCGTAATCTACTAAAAGAAAGGTTAGGTGAGTGTTTCTATGAAGAATGAAAAAATCATTGCATCATGGAACAAAATACTGCCGGATGAAGCCGCAGACGAACGTATGCGCTCTAAGATCATAGAGTACCGGCGTTCGCACATCAGAAAGGATAGTGTGATATCAATGACAAAAACTATGAAAAAGCTGTTTCCGATCACAGCCTGTTTTATTCTTGTGATCGCTGTTACGGCATTTATCGGTACACAAAATAATTGGTTCGGAGCAAAGATCTATACTGTAACGCTTGAAAATGGGGAAAAACTTGTATACGGAAACGGCAGTCTGAAAGCCGCGCCTTCGTATTCCTATGCTTGCGAGGTCAAGTTTAGGGATTTGACGGCTGATGAACTGCATGCGCTGTTTCCCGCGATGAATGATATAACGGAGAATAGTTTGCCTTATGCTACATTCAAAGCAGATACGGGTGAAATGTTCCTTTTGGAAACGACATTCGATGATATTCATGTTCATCTTGTGAAATCGGGATCAAAGGATATGATCATTCTCGGAGAAGAAAGCACCGCCGATATTAACGGTATTACCGTGAAAACGGGGTATTTTGTAACAGATGCAAACAGCAAAGGAATTAGGACAGCTATCTTCTTTGCGGAATATGAAATAAATAACACAGCAATTTACGTTGAACTTGCAGGTAACGAACAGGACAGTGAGCAGATCGGTAAAAAGCTATCCGATACCGTTTATAGCATGATTATCAGCAATGCTCCCGATATTTCAGCAATCAAATATGAATAATTACAACAACAGATTGTTCAACAAATAACCAATAACAAACCGCCTCGTTTGGGGCGGTTTGTTGTTATCTGCTTTAGTATATTCTCGTCTGTTCTCCTAACAAGTCTCTGCACAAAAGTTGTTATAGCGTTAAAGCGATGAACACAATACGAAACTAAAAATAAATTAAAAAAGTACTTGACAATTATATATCAGTTTGTATAGAAACCCTCTCGGGGAGAGGGGGAAAGAATAATGCGGTGCAGCGCCCCGCTTAGGGTCGCTGCACCTAAGAACCCCAATTCAATACTTTTTCTACAGACTAAGCTCCGGGAAACACAAATTGTTTCCCGGAGCTGTAGATTTGTCAGCCGAATAATCCCGCGAGTTTTATTTCCAGATCGGAGCGGTTCGTAATGTATCTGATATCCTCCGCTCGCGGCGAGTGAAGACCGTATTCGTCGAAGTAAAGCTTTACCGAAACGATCGCTGCCTCTTGTTCTCCGTCATAGCCTGTCAGCATAACGGGATAATAAAACATATTCCGTTCCGCGTCCAATTCTTTATTGCCGATCGCCGTGTAAAGCAGACAGTTCGTTCTCATGATATCGGCAAAACCGTCATAAACCGCATTATAATCGGAGAGCGCAAAATAAATTGCGATAAGATGTCCGGCGATCTCAAGGCTATCTTCCCTCCATGCGTCGGTTGTCTTTTTGTTCAGAAAACCCTCTATCATCTTAATGTCCAAATCCCCGCCATCGGCAAGATACAGTGCGTTTACAAATGCGTAGATATCTCGCAGATCGTCCGGAATATCGTCCTCCGAAATAACGGAATACAGTTCGTAATAAGATTTTTCGGGATCAAACGTTGGTAACGTTATCATAAAGCGCGAATCATTCCAATCGGGAATCCCGAATTTGCAAGTGCTGTCATCGTAGTTTGGAGTGAGTACAATTATCTCCCAGACAGTCCCGTCGGAGCGCGTGAATTCAAGTTTTAAATATTGATTTCGTGTAAAGTCACCATCGCGGAACGTATGATAACTGGAGTGAATTTCACCGACGCGCGGATCGTACTTCTTGACATTTTCATAGGCAGTTTTTAATTTTTCAAGATAAAAGCTTCTGTAAGTGATCGACGTGCCGTCGGGAGCGTCACAGAGGTGCAGATTACTGTAACGCTGCACATATTCTTCCATGCGCCCCTCGACGATCATCTCGGCGAACTGCCGCACCTCGTGCTTATAGATCAGGTCCTCAAAATCGGTACCGCCGTTGATGTGGAAGATCTGATTTACCGTCAGATATCCTACGGGTATCAAAACGGCAAGCAGCACAACTCCGAGCGCTATCAGGGCAATGATCCTCGCGCGAAGTCTGCGCTTGACCTTTACAAACGGCTTCAGCGCGTCCGTATCGGCTTTGGGAGGCTCCGTTCGGGGGAGTTTTTCAAGCAGACCTTGGCAGGCGGCGCAGGTCTTGATATGCTCCTCGACGAGCGCGGCGCTTTCGGCGCTGCACAATTTCTCGTCATAAAGCGGGATCAGATCTCTTATAATTTCACACTTTGTATTAGTCATATTAGACCCTCCTTTTCAAGTAATCGAGCAAGTTTTTCCTTCGCACGGAAGAAACTTACCCGCGCCCAGTTCTCGCTTTTGCCGAACACTTCCCCTATCTCGGAGAATTTCAATTCTCCGTAAAAGCGGAGCGTGAAGATCTCGCGAAACGGCTCTTCAAGCGTATGGACAAGCTTTAATATATCCACTGCCGAAAGATTTGAGAGCGCCCTTTCTTCCGGGTTACCGCTCTTGCCGTCCGTGTTTTCGTCAAGGGAAACGTTCTTGTTATCGGCTTTTTTGAGGTGATTAAAATATTCGTTTCTTGCAATTGAACAAAGCCACGTTTTAACGGAGCACCCGCCCGTAAAGCTGTCGATATTGTCGAACGCTTTCAGCATAGTGTTCTGCAGAATATCCTCCGCCAAGGTCTTATCCCGGCAAAGCGACAAAATATAGCGGTACACTCCGTTGGCGTACAGCCTGTATATTTCGTTGAAGTCTTCGTCCATCTTCATCACCCCTGTAATGTTAGACAATTGAACACACAAAAACGTTACAGCATTATTATAAATTTTTTTCTGAGGTTTGTCAATATGAAACGTTTTTGAAGAATCATCATTTTATAAGCATTGCAGAAAATTACATATAATGTCATATATGCAAAAAACGCGGAAGTATCACCTTCCGCGTTTACGTTTATTTGCGCCTGTCCTAATCGGTTCAAGGCTTATTCAACAAATCAAGGCGCTTCTGTTTATTTTGCCGAAGCGACACGGCTTGCATAAACTTGATTGTAGAAAGAATTACCTTCAAGATAATCTGTGTAGTTTACAAACTCAACATCAACTATCGTTCCGACTTCCCAACCGATCACGCTTGTGTCCGGCTCATCCGGATTGAAAATCATAAGAGTTCCATCGCTTAAAAGTATTTCTGTGTCATAATCAAATACAACGGACAGTTCGGCATTAACAGGGAAAACGTTACTGCTTCCCGCGTCAACAGTAATTGCCTTAAAATGGTCACCTCCCCATTCAACAAGTTCAACACTCATTTTAGCTGCCTGTGGTAACGTGTATATCTGTTCCATAGTTCCCCGATGATACGGCGGATTATTCTTTAAGTTGGTGACAGTTAATGCACTTCCAACTGCAAGACACAGACAAGCAGCACCGAATTTGAGCCAACTGTTTACTTTTCTCTTGCTCCGATACATGATAGCCTCATCAACATATTTGTTGTCAAGCAAGTTCATTGCATCGGAAAAATTCTTTGAGTTCATACAAATACCTCTCTTTCAGCTAAGTAGCTTTTCAATTTCTGACGGATACGAGTTAGCCGGACGGAAACATTTTTCTCTGTAAACCCTACAAACTTGGCTATGTCCTTACAACTGTCGCAAAACCAATAGCGGCGCATAAAAATAACACGATTTCCAGGTGTAAGCGTATCTAAAAAACTTTCGATGATCCGGGCTAACTCCCGAGCTTCAAATTCGGCTTCTACCGTGTTCGGTGATGCAACACAGGATTCGATCTCGTCCATAGCGATCGTGTAAACGCTGTTCCGCTTGGCTGCCGTCTTTTGGTAATAGACTTTCAGTGAAATGTTCCGAACTATTTTACAGATATAAGTAAGCAGCGGGTCAGGCTTTGCCGGAGGTATAGTGTTCCACGCTCCTAAGTAAGCATCGTTTACACATTCCTCCGCGTCTTGTTGGTTGTTTAAGATGTTATAAGAAATTTTGTGGAGAAACTTGCCGTATTTCGTATCAAGATCCCGAATACCTTGTTCCGAACGTTCAAAAAACATTTCAATGATTTTTTCGTCCTCTGTCATTTCATCGCCTCCTTTCTGGCTTCAACTATATACTACGATTAAAATTGCAAATACTACATTATATTTTTATTTTTTTAAAAAATATTTTATTATGCTTTGGAATAGGGGCACGATTTTTTAGTTGTACAAATGTTTGCCTAGCGGTTTGGTGGGTGATGATTTTAGGAATGAGTTCCTAAAATCAAGTTGAACGGCTCGCCGCTTCAACTTTGGAAAGTATGGGGTTATCAATCGTTTTTCTGCCAATGAAGATTTTTCGTTGGCAAGACTCGTTGGGCTGTGCACCAGATATGTATTGTGTCAAGGGTTACGTATATGATAATGACAATATCACCCTTAAGCAGCCTGTGGAATTAAAATCGCTGCATGTATGTTAATTTCATAAAAAAACCCATAGATTAGACTTTTTGTTTTTTAAACTGTCTATTCTATGGGGATTATATCAGTGAAAATTAAGCCAAAATTTGAGTTTCTGTAAACAAAGAAGAACAACAAAGCTTAATAACAGCAAATCTGCGTTTATAACCTATATGACAGTAAACTATTGCAAAACCGTATTATGCCCTTGTTCTTAAGGTTTTTTGTGGATTGCTATAGTCTTGGCTTTGACTGGTTGAGTTTTTTACAGCTCCGTAAGATTTTTGCCGAATACACAGCATTTAATTCCCCGAGCTTTTATAAAACCTTATCCCGAAGCGCCAGAAAAGGTACGCGGCAAGATACATCACCGTTCCCACTATCGGCGTTAAGTACATATAAATTTCCGAATAACTCATATCGCTTTTACGCAGCAGAAATTGTGCGGGAAAATAGTTTACAAAAGCAAACGGCATTACATAGATCATAAAAATCTGTATCGCTTTATTGAAAATACTGATCGGATATCCCGCGAATTTGCGCATATTCCAATAAAGAAGCTCTTTAAGACTATTGGTTTGCAGCATAAAGATATTCAACGTTGCCAGCGTCAGAAATACGGCACCCTGGATCAAAACCCCACCCGCTATCGTGAAAATGTAATACAGTGCGTTGGTCAAGCTCCAATTTATCCCGACCTTCCATGCGGAGATCAAAAACAATGTTATCCCCAATCCGCCGTGACCAAGAGCCGCAAACCAATCGGAGTTCACGAAAATTATTTGAAACAACAGCCCCCGCGGACGCAAAATAAATCTGTCAAAGCTGCCGCTGCGGACAGTGTTTCCAAAATCGCGAAGCCCCGTAAAGAAGATGATCATAATTCCGTATGTGAGGAATAAAAGGCTGAACAGGAAAACCATTTCATAGATATTCCAACCGTTTATATTATCGAATTTCATCAGAGTGAACCAAATCACAATAATTCCCGTAGCCTCGCGAAGAAACACCGCAAGAGACTTCAACACCGCGTCAACACGGTATTGAAACCATGCTTTTGCAGTTGTTTTCGTATACATACTCATCAGGTGAAGAACGTCTTTCATTTTATCCTCCCTGCACTATCAATTTTTTCTGTCCTTTTCTCCAAAGAATATCGCCGAGTAAATAAATCACGATTATCCAAGCCAATTGAATACCGCATTTCAACATGATCTCCTCAAAGGAGAGCTGACCCAAATAAATCTGAACGGGCGTAAAATAAACCGACGAAAAGGGCATAAAATTCAAGATCGCGGTCAATTCCCTGGGCATAAACCACAGAGGTATCATAGAACCCGAAAGTACGTTTATAAGTACGTTTTTTATAGTGATAAGGCTCCAGATATTTATGAGCCAAAACGCCGTCATTTGCACCGCAAAGCTGATCGTCCACAATACGCCGAAGCCGAGTACCGCGCTCAGAACAAACAGAGCAAGCATTGCGGGGCTTGCGGGCGCGTTTACTCCTACAGTAAACAACGCTATAATAAGACAGGGTAAAAAGCGAAACAGCAAATTGAACAACGCGTTTCCGACATTTTCCGCGATCATTCTGCCCTTAAAGCTGATGGGACGAAGAAATTCTGTGGCGATGCTTCCGTCCCAGATTTTGCTTGGGAGAAAGTAATCGTCGGGCGAGAAGATCGCTCCAAGCCCCATTGACAAAATAAAGTTTGTTGTCACCATCGGCATTGTGATTCCGTCAATATCCGTGCTTGTGCCGTAAAGTGCCTTGTAGATTTCCCAGAATATAAAAAATTGCAGGCAGGTTGAAATAATTCCCATAACATTGTCAAAGCGATACGCCGAGCGGTTTAAAAAGATCTTCTTCGCGTATGCAAGATAGGGTCGGAGGCTCATATTTCCGCCTCCTTTTTGGTATAGATTTTTTGAATGATCGTTTCTATATCGGGCTCCGATATGTTGATATCCCGAACGTTATACTCGCCTAAAATGCGATTCATAAGCTCGTTTATCTGTACCTTATTATTTTCAAAAGTAAAGCGTTTTTTGTTATTTTCCAGGTTTTCTACCGTCACATTTTCAAAGCCCGGCAAATCGACCTTTTCGGAAAACGCAACTTCAAGACGGCGCGTGGTGCCGTACATTTCCCGCAGCGCGCTTAAAGCACCGTCGTAAATCTTTTCTCCCTCGTTGATTATTATAAGGCGGCGGCAGGTCTTTTCAATGTCGCGCATATCGTGAGTCGTAAAGATCATCGTCACGCCATCCTGTCGGTTCAGCTCCCGAATAAAGGCACGGATCGTCTCCTTTCCCACAACATCAACACCGATTGTAGGCTCGTCAAAAAATACGATTTCGGGCGAATGAAGCAGTGCGGCGACAATATCCGCCCTCATTCGCTGTCCCAGGGAAAGCTGCCTCACGGGCTGCCCGATAAACCCGCTCATATCCAGCATTTCCGTAAAGCGTTCAAGATTTTTCCTGTAGACATCATCGGGAACGCTGTATATCGCTTTGAGCAGCTCAAAGCTGTCTATCACGGGCAAGTCCCATTGAAGCTGAGATTTTTGCCCGAATACGACGCCGATTTTCCCCACATAAGCCTTGCGCTGCTTATATGGGATATAACCGCCGACTTTTATTTCGCCGCTGTTTGGGTGGAGAATACCAGACAGCATTTTTACGGTTGTGGATTTTCCCGCGCCGTTGGGTCCGATAAATCCTACCGCTTCGCCTTTTTCGATGTTGAAGCTGATATTTTTCACGGCTTCTTTTTTCTCGAATTTCGGTACAAAAAAGTTTGCCGCAGCTCCGATTGCTCCCGCTCTGCGACGGCTTACCTTAAACGTTTTGCTGACGTTTTTTACTTCAATAAAACTCATTCTTACTCCCTCTCAGTTTTGAAATCAGGTCTTCAAGGTCAGGCTTTTTTATGCTGACCTTCGACACGGCGGTCTGCCGCAGGACTGTCCTCAAAATCTCCGCTGCGGTTACGTGATTGGAGTTGTATGATAACGAGATCGCGCTGCCGTTTATGGAGTATTTCTCTAACGGCAGATCCTCAAGATCGGGAAGTCTTCCCTCAATTTTTAATGACATCGTGTTTGTGGGAGTATAGCGGCTCCGCAGACTTTCCGTGCTGCCGTAAAAGACGAGCTCGCCCTTATCAAGCAGGGCAATTCTGCTGCAAATTTTCGGCACGCTTGCCATATCATGAGATGACAGAAGCGTTGTCATTCCCGCTCCGCGGCGTTCCGAAAGCAGTTGTCCGAGAACGAATTTTGCGTTCTCGTCAAGTCCTATATTCGGCTCGTCGAGAATAAGCAGCTCAGGCTCGTAAATCAGTGCCGCGCCTATCTCCGCACGCATACGTTCCCCCAGTGAAAGGTTTTTTACAGGCTCACTGCCATATTTAGAGAAGCTCAACCGTGCGGAAAGCGCTTCGTAGCGTTTTGCAAAATCGCTTTTTGAGATTCCGTAAACGCTCCGAATAATTTCAAAGCCCTGCGAAACGGTATCGTCACGGCAAAGAAGCGGCGTTCCCGCGATAAATACGCTTATTTTTTCCCTGTATAAATTTCGGTTTTCAACAGGATCTTTACCAAGGGTAAAAATCCTTCCGCTTTCGGGCGCCAGCAGTCCGCCGGCAAGCTTTATCAGTGTTGTTTTTCCCGCTCCCGATTTCCCGATAAGTCCCACCGTTTCACCCTTTGGAATGTTTAGCGAAATACTTTTCAGAACACGGCAGCTTACATTTTCAAAATTTATCATAAAACTCCTATAAAATAAATATACCACTTGCAATATCAATTTGCAAGCGGCTTGGGATAAACGGCGCTCACGCCGGGATAAACACACACGCGCAGAAAAAACCGTCCTCCTCGTAAAAATCGCATAAGCCCTTGTATTTTTCGGCAATGCCTCTAATCTGCGACACTCCCATTCCGTGACGCTCTTTATCCGGCTTTCCAGTTGCGAGTTCGGGATTCTTTCCGAGAACGGAGCACGTTATTTTATTTTTTACAAGTATTGTTTCATAACCTCTGCGCGCCGAAATTGTCACGTTTATTTCGGGTGTTTTTTCATTTTTGCACGCTTCGATCGCATTGTCGAGGATGTTGGAAAGCATTGCGGAAAAATCAATGCTTTCCATTCCGGCAAAGGTTAAATTTTCGATCTCCGCCTTGACCGAAATTCCGGCTTCCCGCGCCTTGTTCAGCTTTTCGTTAAGTATGTGATTCATCAGCGAATTTCCCATTTTCACATAGCTGTGGGCAGCGTTTAATTTGTCAAGAATTTGCGAGGTATAGCTTTTTGCGGAATCGTACTCTGTGGAATTTAGATAGGAAGCAATCACCATTAGATGATTTTTCATATCGTGCTTTATTCGGCGGATATTTTCGTGCAAAACGCGTATCTCATCGTCCTGCTTCATGATTCTATCGGAGGATGACTTTAACTCCGCAAGCTCATATTCAAGCTCCGATTTTTCGCTTAAAAGCACGCTGTATTTTTCTTCAAGGGCTTTTAGCTCTTTTTCATATTTTTGCTTTTTCATTTGAGCATATACCTCATAAGCCGTTTTTTTGCATTCTCGCCGTAACTTCTGCCAATAGGGAGCAGGGTTCCGTCGATAAGCTCCGCCTTGTCCGAGCTTAATATTTTTACCGCCGATTGGTTTAAAAGAAACCCCTTGTGAACTCTTACGAATCCGCTCTCCCACAGCGCATTTTCCACCGCCGTAATTGTCTCACGAAAGCGGTATTCTCCGCTTTTCGCAAAGAGCTTAAGATAATTTCCCTCGGCTTCAAAATATAAAATATCATCAAGCAACAGCTTTATCTCGGAATTGTTTGCGTGAAAACAAAAATTCTTTTCGCGACAATTTATTTCCTGCACACAATCGGCAAGAATTTTCGGCAATTCTTTTTCAAGATACCCTTTTCGCACAAAGCCAAATGGGTGGAATTGCAGACTGTCATAGACCAACTCGTCATGACTTGTTACAAAAATAAGCAGCGGCTTTTCGGGAAGCACTCCGAGCTTTGCGGCAATTTCAAGTCCGTTCAACTCGGGCATATCAATATCAAGCAATAATATATCGCATTTTGCTTCGGACAGCCTCTCAAGAAGCTTAAAGCCGTTTGAAAACATCGATATCTCAGCATCTGCAAGCTCCGATTTTACCTTTTCGGCTATATCGGACAATATTCTTGACTCGTCATCGCAAATAAAAACAGTTGGCATATTTGCTCCTTTCGGGTATTTTCTTTTATGCTATATTTTATCATATTTGGCGGGTTTTGTAAAGAGGTTTTGTTATAAAAACGCCGTATCTATTGTAGCACAACACAATGTAACTATGATTTTGTCAATATCACTTGACGCAGTTTTCTCAAAACATTGCATTTTTTGTTATGATCCGCGCCAATATTCATGGAGCAAAGCGGTGTGAATATTGGCGCGGATTTGCATTTCAACTTGTGCGCCCGCGTGGGGCGCGACTTATGTCTGGTGAAATAGCGTCCGCGGCGTTATCGTCATTTCAACTCACACGCCCGCGTGGGGCGCGACTCGGCAGACCCGTCTCGAAATACCGTCCGTCGAAATTTCAACTCACACGCCCGCGTGGGGCGCGACTGCGATCTGCTTGCACTGCTCGCATTCGCACTTATATTTCAACTCACACGTCCGCGTGGGGCGCGACGCGAGATCTGCTTGAAATACGGTTTGAACAGTTCATTTCAACTCACACGCCCGCGTGGGGCGCGACTAAGGGATTTTGAGTTCTACCCATTAAATAATCATTTCAACTCACACGCCCGCGTGGGGCGCGACAATATAAAGCCGACACACGCTGCCGCCCTGAACGGAATTTCAACTCACACGCCCGCGTGGGGCGCGACTACCGTTCCTGCTTGATGAACATAACATCGGCGAGATTTCAACTCACACGCCCGCGTGGGGCGCGACTTGGCGAGGAAATCACTTAGGAAAGCCAGACTATAATTTCAACTCACACGCCCGCGTGGGGCGCGACCTTAATATCCAACATTGGATAAAAGAGCATAACATTTCAACTCACACGCCCGCGTGGGGCGCGACCATCGCTAAAATTGCCTACCTTTGCAGCTTATAATTTCAACTCACACGCCCGCGTGGGGCGCGACGGAAAAACAGCATTGATCACGGGATCGGCTCGGGGTATTTCAACTCACACGCCCGCGTGGGGCGCGACGGTATAGATCCGTTCCGGTTTGCGCAGCTTATGATTTCAACTCACACGCCCGCGTGGGGCGCGACCTTATGCCTTCAGATGATTTTAATTCTCGTTTAAATTTCAACTCACACGCCCGCGTGGGGCGCGACCTGCATAGGTGAGGGGCTCGCAGATAATTCGGATTATTTCAACTCACACGCCCGCGTGGGGCGCGACGCGTAGCTGCCGAGCGACGAGACCGTTCTCGCGAATTTCAACTCACACGCCCGCGTGGGGCGCGACGCAGCCAAGCGCGTATAATCGGCTGATCAAGCAGGATTTCAACTCACACGCCCGCGTGGGGCGCGACTCCATTGTTCACTTCCTCTCTTCGTCTGAATTATCATTTCAACTCACACGCCCGCGTGGGGCGCGACAATAACGTCGAGATGTCCTGCATACGCTTGACATAATTTCAACTCACACGCCCGCGTGGGGCGCGACACACACAGGAACACGCAGATAATTCAGACGAAGAATTTCAACTCACACGCCCGCGTGGGGCGCGACGACTAATTTGGCGTTTTCGGGTTGCGAATTTTTAATTTCAACTCACACGCCCGCGTGGGGCGCGACTTGTGAAAAAAGTAGAAGCGGAATTTTTTTAAAAATTTCAACTCACACGCCCGCGTGGGGCGCGACATATGACGGCGGTTACCCGCCATCATACACCAAAAATTTCAACTCACACGCCCGCGTGGGGCGCGACAATATCAATTTGCACAGCAGCTGAGCTATTGTGCATTTCAACTCACACGCCCGCGTGGGGCGCGACAACCGCCAAATCCGATAACGCATTGACGGCGTTGATTTCAACTCACACGCCCGCGTGGGGCGCGACATTGGGCATATCATATATATCAACACCCGACAAGATTTCAACTCACACGCCCGCGTGGGGCGCGACATCTGATATAAAACGGCGGATCCCACTGGTTTCTTCATTTCAACTCACACGCCCGCGTGGGGCGCGACTGTTAATTGTATAAGAAACAACTGCTTGTGCCTAATTTCAACTCACACGCCCGCGTGGGGCGCGACTTGCCGTAATACGTATCTGAACCCTGTTCATAGAAATTTCAACTCACACGCCCGCGTGGGGCGCGACCGGCGACACCATCTTCCCCTACCATAAAGTTTGGGAATTTCAACTCACACGCCCGCGTGGGGCGCGACTAGACCGATCCTTGATTGTGAGAACTTTTACTTTATTTCAACTCACACGCCCGCGTGGGGCGCGACCAACGCCGTGCAGGCAAGGGTCTCAGTCCTTAAGATTTCAACTCACACGCCCGCGTGGGGCGCGACTTTTTCTTTGTGTTCCTGTATCAAATTCCCGAAACATTTCAACTCACACGCCCGCGTGGGGCGCGACGAATGGGATGCAAACCTCATCAAGGCGCTTGATATTTCAACTCACACGCCCGCGTGGGGCGCGACAAACCAAGTCCCGCCGTTATCAATAGCGTGTTTGCATTTCAACTCACACGCCCGCGTGGGGCGCGACGGCAGTCCAGCCCGCAATTGACCGAACATTGGTCGAATTTCAACTCACACGCCCGCGTGGGGCGCGACTCCACACCGTTCTGGAACGCCTTATCGGTAAACAATTTCAACTCACACGCCCGCGTGGGGCGCGACTTGCCATAATGGCAAATAATCAAGGTTGTTAAGATTTCAACTCACACGCCCGCGTGGGGCGCGACAGCGAACGTGTGGTGAACAACATCCGCGCATACGATTTCAACTCACACGCCCGCGTGGGGCGCGACCTTTTGCGGACATTTTTTCTTCTAGTTTCTTTCCAATTTCAACTCACACGCCCGCGTGGGGCGCGACAACCTCGGCGGCGTGATAGCTCTTTCCGCTGCCGGATTTCAACTCACACGCCCGCGTGGGGCGCGACCATTGCGCCGATTGGAACGAAGTAGTTGACATAGCCATTTCAACTCACACGCCCGCGTGGGGCGCGACGGAATTACCGGAGAGCTTGTCGCCGTCACGCTTACAATTTCAACTCACACGCCCGCGTGGGGCGCGACATGCGCTGCGGACGAAATTCCGGTGCTGATAAGAATTTCAACTCACACGCCCGCGTGGGGCGCGACTTGGGGGTTGCTCCTCAAACTTTGTGGGATTGGGATTTCAACTCACACGCCCGCGTGGGGCGCGACAAAAAATCCTCTGTGTGGTCTTATCATCTGTGAGATTTCAACTCACACGCCCGCGTGGGGCGCGACTATTGCCGACAATTGCGTTGAGCATGATCCCGCAATTTCAACTCACACGCCCGCGTGGGGCGCGAC
>CAMWVP010000086.1 GCA_947177735.1 uncultured Clostridia bacterium | reverse complement strand
CTGAGGGCTTCTCGACAGTCTGAGAAATGCGAGTTAAATGACTTTTTCTACAAACCGAGCCGATTAGTCTGCGAATTTCTCAGTTTGATAAAAACCACACTACCAAGACGAGCTACACGCGGCTTTTGGCGTGTTTCGCGAAGCGAAACCGAATTGCCGTTAGGGCAATTCGAGCCAAAAACGCAGAGGGTTTCGGCGAAGCCGAAACTTAGTCAAGCTGCGCGAGCGCGTTCACGATCATATTGTGATCCGCCTTGACCCGCTCGAGAAGCTCCGCGGAATTAGGAGAAACGCCGTTTCTCAGCGACTCGGTAAGCTCCGCAGCGGAATCATGCAGCTTATCCAGCCCGAGGTTCGCGCAAAGGCCCTTCAGCGTATGCGCCATTCTGAACGCGACCGTGTAGTCCCCGCTCTCAAACGACGTCAAAAGCTCGCCGAACGTCTTGTCATTTGAAAACTTTCTGACAAACTTCTCAAGCATTTTCTCGGAATTGCCCATTCTCGCGAGCACGGTCTTGTAGTCCGAACCGATCTCATTATAGAAGGCCTCTAAAGTCATCAAGATTCGCCCCTTTCATAATACCGTACGAGCCGCCCACAGGAACAAGCTTGCCAATCACTCCCGTAAACCTTTGCGGTTCCTCGAGCGTCCATGTTGTCCGACATATAAGCTTATATGTATTGCAGTGTGTATCGGCGGGATAGCGGCGGTGCTCATCGGCGGTCGTTGTGATCCTGAACGACTGCACGGGCTGCTCCTCGCCGGGCTTTACCGTAACGAGCTGGTGCAGGTAATACTGCACGATAGGCTGCTCGGCGGACAGCGAACGGAACTTCGCGGAAAGATCGTCGAGGGTCTTCTTTCCGAAAACCTCTATCAGATGCTCATTATGAGTCGGAGCGATTATCGTTTCCTCCACGCCGATAGCCTGAGCGCTTTTCGCGGAGAACGTGAGCATATCGGACGCGGCATTGTACTCGAACGATAAGCCGCCCGTGATGCTCTCGAAGAAGTGGCTCTTCATCTTCTCATACTCAAGCAGATGAAGCAGTCTGTCGGAAGAATACATCGCGTCGTTTTTCAGCAGCTCGTTCGCGAACTCCCTGATATCGTCCTCTCCGCGCATTGTCGGATTGTTGCCCTCCTTGACAAGGCGCATTTCCTCGGCACAATTCTTCATACAGGTGATCAGCAGCGGATTGAACTGTCCGCATTCGCCCTTGGATATCATCTCAATAGCGGTATCATGCGAAAACGCCTTCTTGTAGCATCTCTCGGCGGTAAGTGCGTCGTAAACGTCCGCGAGCGACACAGCCTGTGCCCCGATCGGGATATCGTCACCGACAAGTCCGTCGGGATAGCCGCGTCCGTCCCAGCGCTCGTGATGCCAGCGCGCAATGGAATAGGCGAGCTTAACGATAGGCTCATCGCGGTACAACGGCACATCCGAGATCATCTGCGAACCGACCGCCGAGTGCGATTTCATAATAACGAACTCCTCGTCGGTGAGTCTGCCCGGCTTGTTGATTATCTCGTCCGGAATAGATATCTTACCTATATCGTGCAGCGCGGAAACGGTGGAGATAAGCGAGATATCCGACTCTGTGAGATTATATTTATCGGTTATTTTTGTAAGCTCCCTGAGCAGTATTTCGGTATAGCTCTGCACGTTTATAACGTGATCGCCGCATTCGCCGTTACGGAACTCAACGGTATGCGCCAATATCTCGATCATTATGCGGGAGTTCTTTTCTTTCTCATAGAACTGATCGGTGACAAGGCTCGCCAGCTTTCTCTGCTTAGCGTAAAGAGATGTTACGTTGCGGCAGCGTTTCTGAACGATGTGCGAATCGAACGGGCGGCGTATATACTCGGTAACTCCGAGCTCGTATGCCCTGTGAATGACCTCCGGCGAGTCCTCCGAGCTTATCATAATGACGGGGAGATCGGTGAGCCAGCCGTTCTTGCTCATCGTCTCAAGAACCTCCAGTCCGTCCATTACGGGCATGACCATATCGAGCAGCACCAGCGATATATCGGTGTTGTGCTCCTTGAGGAATGTGATCGCTTCGATACCGTTTGCAGCCTCGAATATCTCATATTCTTCGGCAAGCATTTCGGTGAGTATCTCGCGATTCATCTCGGAATCGTCGACAATAAGTACTTTTTCCATAATTCATTCCAAGAAAGACGGACTGCATACAGTTATTTACATTTCTGTGATCGGCTGTATAAAGCCAATATCCGACTTTCTCGCTACCCCCTTTCAAATACTTTACAATTAATATTATTATAACACAGATCAATAGATTTGTCAACCGAAAAACTCCAAATTTACAGTTAATTGCAGCTCAAGTTTTCGGGCAGCTTATCCAGGGTCACGGCGAGGTCGTCGTTGTAAACTCTCGAAAGAACGCCCTCGTCGTTCTCCATAAGGAATTTGCTGTGCCAGATCATAAACCACGACCACATCGCACCGTCCCTCACGAAGTCGGATATCTCGGGCAGCGGCCCGCATTCGTGGAACGCGGCGGGCTTATCGGCAAGCGCCCTCGAACGCTCCCAACCGAGCTTATGGGTAGACGCGCCGTTCTCCTCGTAGTGATCCGAGCCCACGATATCGCAGTACTCGTCGCCGGGATACCAGCCATCCTCCACGTTGTCGGCGTAGCCCAGCACCCAGATAAGGTTGTTCAGTCCATACTCACGCGTATATTTTTCGTACATCATCCGCCACAGGCGCTTGAAGTTCTCCGCGCCGCCCTTGCCCCACCAGAACCACTTGCCGTCGAACTCGTGGAACGGTCTCCACAGCACGGTAACGTCAGCGTCACGCAGCTCTTGGAGACACCTTGCGCCTCTTTCCCACGTCGCCATGAGCGTGCGGTTCTCCTCCGTACCCTCGGTGAACAGGCGCTCGAAATCTGGGAATTCCTCCTTGCTCTCGGGATAACCGCTTATCCCGACGCCAGTATGCCAGCAGATATTCACCAGCCCGCCGCGGCTGCTCCACTCCTTGGAGCGCTCCACAACGCCCTCGAAGTCGTTGTCCTTGAAGTCCAGCCCGCGCATTGCCGGGAGCCTTCCCGTGACCGCCTTGAGGTGATCCATCTCGTACTCCGAGCCCTTTACCCAGATCGACTCCTGCTGGGCGGTGATGATCCTCTTGCCGAAATTGCCGCAGATATACTCGTAGATACGGCGTGTCTTGTCGTTGGAAGCGGGGTTCGATAACCTGTAATTTCCCATATTTTCCGGCCTTTCCGATAACAGCGCCGAACTTGAGCGCTTTATGCTATGATTCCGTATTCTGTATGTTATTATAATGTAAGTCACGAAGTTTGTCAATGATGATTTTTCTTTTTCGTGAATTTTTCACAAAATGTTTTGCATACTTCGTTACAATGATTTATTTCGTCCTATTTCGTGGATCGTTTTAAACCACAATTTCAGCTAAATATGTGCATTATATCGCCGCCTTGCAATTTATCGCTTTAGCTCGCAAAACCATATTTTAGATGTTTTTGGGGATCATTTCATAATCGCTCGAAAATATGATGAAAAAAACAGTTGAAAAAAATATATAAATATGTTATAATAAATATATATCACTTTAGGGAGGTTGTCCGGAATGGGATCACATAGTACCAAAAACAAATCAAGAGCCCCCTCCAAAAAACGCGCTCTGTTGAGAGTCGGCTCGTTCGTCGTATCGACGGCGATCGCGCTGTCACCGGGAGCGGTGCCCGCGATGACGGCTCTGCGCGCCATGGCGGATAAGGGAGAGCTCATAACTCTCGATACAAAAACGTACTACGACAGCACCGACCGCGAGGGGCTGTACATAGAGAATTTGTTCTACGATAATGTTGACGACGGAACAAGCGGTGAAAGCCTTGAGGAGGATCAGCCCGAAGCTTATGAAGCTTATCTTCTGCTCAAAGACGCGGTAAAAGATCTCGCAGACGGCAAAATGACCGATACGGAGATCAGAAACGTTCTGACCCGCGAGATCACCGCTACCGAGGAACCCGTATCATCGTCAAGCAGCACCGAAACGACGGAAACTGCGGAACCGACCGAAGAGCCTACGACCGAACCGGAAACATCGGAGGAGCCCGACACCACGGAAAGCCCCGACACTTCGGAAACCGAGCCGACAGAGCCCGATCCGTCGGATAATACGGACACCGAGACCGTTGATGTTACGAAGCTCGCGCCCGCCGAAGACGCAATGCCGGCATTGGATCACACGGTACCCGAAACGGTAACCGCCGAAATGGAAACGGATATCACCGCCGCTCTTGTATGTCTTTTCGAAGACGTTCCCGCGGATCTGTACTGGTTAAACTTCGACAGCGAGAACAGATGTTCGCTCGAATATACATATGACGGCACTACGGTGAGCTACAGCGTTAAGTTCATTGTTTCCCCTGATTACAGAGCCGATGGCAATCTGCACATTATAGATTCGTCGATCATGGGCAGAGCAAGATCCGCGGCGAAGCTTGCGAAGAAACTCATCGACGATAACACGGAGAGCAGTGCAAGCGACAGAGCCGCCGCGTATTGCAAGGGTATATACGATATTCCCGCGGTTGAAGGCGCGGCTGTTTATACCGACGCTCCCACTATCGACCCGAAGGTTCTCGCCAAGGTTTTCAGCGGCGAGAGCGGTTCTCCCGCCGATCGCGCGAACGCGTTCCAGTATCTCTGCAATATGGACAATGGTTTTAGCTGCATTACTGTTAGTGGTTTGAAAAATAGTATTGAATATGTATGGAACGTAGTTACAATTGGCGGCGAAAATTATCTCGTTGACATCACCGACTATGATTCGCTGAAAACCGTTACGGAGAACCGTATCAACGGTTTTACACTTGACAATAATACTTATGGATACAGCCCCGAGACCGCTGATTTCTTCGGCGACAAGCTCATACTGAAAACCGACGACGAAGACGACCCCGGAACGAGCAGCTCCACCACAAGCAGCTCTACCTCAAGCGATCCCACTTCAAGTGATCCCACTTCCAGCGGCTCCTCCTCAAGCGATCCCACTGTAAGCGATCCCGTTCATGAGCACACCTGGAGCACCGGCTGGGAACGCGACAAAGATTATCACTGGCATTACTGCATCGATCCCGACTGCGACGGGAAAAACAACAGAAATGACCTTGAAGCGCACATTCCCGGCGCCGAGGCGACCGCGACGGAGTCCCAGACCTGTACGGTGTGCGGCTATGTGATTGCGCCCGCAACCGGACATAAGCACACTTGGTCCGAATGGAAGAGCGATTATAACGGGCATTGGCGCGAATGTCTCGATCCCGACTGCGGCGAGATCAGCGAAAAGCTTCCGCACGGTCATAAGTTCGAGCGTATAGTAAAAATAGAGGCGACCTGTCAGCACAGCGGCACCTGGGAAGACGTTGAATGGTGCCCGGATTGTCATTGGATATTCTCACGCACCGACGTAACGGGAGAGATCATCCCCCCGATCCCGCACGATTACGAGATTCTGAAATCGGCGGAGGTCAAGCCCACCTGCGAGACCGACGGCTCTATAACGGAGTCCAAAAAGTGCAAGGTCTGCGGTCATGAGAGCGAGGAAAAAAAGATAATCCCCAAGCTGGGTCATAAGCCCTCCTCGGTATGGTACGCAAACGAGACAGAGCACTGGCGTATATGCGAAAACTGCAACGAAAAGACATATAACCGCGGCTCGCACAGCGTCGACAACGGCGTTATCACAAAACCCGCGACCGAGACGGAGCCCGGAATCAGAACCTACTCCTGCACGGTCTGCGCATATAATATCAAGACCGAGGAGATCAAGGCTCTCGGCGCAAACCACAAGCATAATTACAACGTTTTAAAGAGCAACGACAGTATGCATTGGTTCGAGTGCGCGTGCGGCGAGATAGATCAATCAAGCAGAACCAAGCACAAGGGTGTCGAAAAGGAAGAGATCATCACCGAGGCGACCTGCGGCGAGACCGGATTGAAAGAGGTCGTCACCTACTGCAGCGAGAAGAAATGTAACAGAGAGCTTGACAGAGAGCTTAAGGTCATCCCCAAGACGAATAAGCACACCTTTGACAAGGGCGTCTGCAAGGTTTGCGGTGAGAAAGACGACGATTATGTTGAGCCGCATACTCACACCGCGTCCGCCGCATGGTACGGCGACTCTATCAACCACTGGCACACATGTACAGTCGTAAACTGTAAGGAACTGCTCGACAAGGGCGTGCATAACAGCGATGCCGGAAACATCACATATCCCGCAACGGCAACGATGGCAGGTCTGAAAACGTATTCCTGCACGGTATGCGGACGTACTCTCAGAACCGAGATAATCCCCGCTACCGGCAACAGCTCCGGCAGCTCGACAACAGACCCCTTGAACCCCTCAAATCCCTCTAACCCGACCAATCCCTCAAATCCCGGCGGCTCCAATATCTCTCAGAGCACCCAGTCCGGCGCAAACGCTCCGAGAGCGCAGATCAGAAGCTCCGACAACACCCTTTTCAACGCGCTTCTGACAGCGTATGAGAGAGAGAGAGTTCAGAACGGCGAAAGCATGGCGGTAAGACTGACTGTCGACAACGCCGACAACAGCGCTCCCGACAGCGACAGAGCGGCCGTTGAGAGACTGGTAAGCACGCTCTCCAACTACAAGGTAGGTCAGTATCTCGATGTCAATCTGTACAAGACAGTAGGCTCGGAGCGCAAGCAGATACTTGCTTCCATAAACGATCTGACTATCACCTTCGATATCCCCGAGAGCATCCGCGGAAAGAGCAGCTACGCGATGGTAAGGATTCACGACGGCGCCGCGGCGCTCCTCCAGGATAAGGACAACGATCCTAACACCATCACCATCGACACCTCGCTCTTCTCCACCTACGCTATCGTTTACCGCGATCAGGCGTCGGGCTACAACCCGCCGACCGGTGTGGCCGAATCTCCGTATATAGTTTCGACCATCATCGGCGCGTCCGCGTTTATAGTGTTCAATGTCGTTATAAGCGTAGTAGGTAAGAAAAAGCGCAAGTCCAACGGCTAAGCGTAAGTCTTAAAAAAAGTTTTACAGAAAATCAGGTGCCGACCACTCGACACCTGATTTTTTTATCATATTTCTCCAATTAAGTTTTTCCGATTTTCAAAGCATTTTTACGCTGTTTTCCCCGCCGGAGGCGGGGAAAACAGCGTTGGTTGGATCATCAAAAATAGTTTTTTCAGTTCTTTGCAGATGAAAAACTCAGCAGCTCCGAAACATTGTCGGCGAACTCGGTCAGCGAAAGCGCGTAAAAGTCCGCGTTTTTCTTCAGCTCCTCTTGATTATTCTCCTCGGAATTGTAGACGGCAGCCGTTGCGAATCCCGCCTTTTTCGCTGTCCGAACGGCGTGAAGAGAATCCTCGAAAACCATCGTTTCCTCGGGCACGGCATAGATAAGCTCCGCCGCCGCCAAGAATACCTCGGGAGACGTTTTCGCGCCGTAGTCCGAACAACTCACAGCACCCGCGAAGAACTCCGCGATACCGAGACGCTCAAGCGCCGATATTGATAAGTTGGCGTCGCCCGCGGTCGCTATGCTCATCTTCACGCAATGCGCGCGCAGAGCCGCAAGCAGCTTAGGCGCGCCGTCCGTAAGGCTCACCTGCTCGAGATAGTACTTTTCGGTCATACGCGTGATGTGTCGGACGATCTCATCGGGAGAATAGGGTATATCGTACTCGCCGTGAATAAACGCCGCGCCCTCGGGTATCGTCATCACGCTGAGCTTGTCCGCGAGACCGGGCGCGGGAGTTTTTCCGAGCAGCGCCAGATACTGCGCGCCGAGCGTCCTCCACATCTGCGATGAATCGAGAATAGTGCCGTCAAGGTCAAAAATCGCGTACCTGATCATAAAAACACCCCCCGTTATATCCCTGCCGCAATGTGTTCGATAAACGTCTTTATGCCGATCACTGCCAGTACTATGCCTCCCGCAAGCTCCGCCTTTGCGCCGAAGCGCAGACCCAACCGTCTGCCTCCCAGCGCTCCGAGAAGAGACAGCACAAACGTTACCGCGCCGATAAACAGCGCCGCGGGAGCGATTGAAACCCTTATCGCCGCAAAGCTCACGCCGACCATCAGCGCGTCTATCGCCGTCGCCGCCGACTGAGCAAGCAGCGCGGGAAAGGTCAGACCGCCGAGCTTGGGCGGCTCGTCGTCGTCCTCGTGAGCGAGCTCGCGTATGCTCTCGGTTATCATCTTTCCGCCGATAAAGCCGAGTACCGCAAGCGCGAGATAGTGGTCAAACGAGCTGAACAGATGCGCGAAGCCCGAACCGAACAGATATCCGATGATCGGCATCATTGCCTGAAACAGCCCGAACATAAAAGCAATCAGCACGGCTTTCCTGCGCCGCCGCAGATTCAGCCCGTCCGCCAGCGCCACCGCGAACGCGTCCGCAGACAGCCCGACCGCCACAAAAAACAACTCAACAAAGGACATACATACCCCTCCTTATTCGGTATTATACGTCCTTTCGGGTCAATGACCCGGTCACTGACCCAAGAGTCATTGACCCAAGCTCTCCGACATAACTATCATCTCGTCGGAGGTCTTTAATCCGCGCCTCCTGTACCAGCCCTCGGTGCTCTCGCCGCGGCTGGTTATCAGGTAGACCTTAGTCACGCCGATCGCGTTCAGCTCATCCCTCAGCGCCGACAAAAGCCGTGAGCCGCAGCCACTCTGCTGATACTCGGGGCGCACGCAGAATTCCTGTATCTGGAATCGCACTCCGTCAAAGAAGTGCTCCTTCTGCCCGAGGATTATCCCGAGCAGCCTCCCGTCCTCATATGCCGCCTTGCCGACGAAAGTGCCCGTCGTTATCAGCTCGCCTATGCGAAGCTTAGCCGTTAGCGCCGTCCAGCGGTCGTTCCACGGCGGACGGTTGAACACCGAAACAAACAGCTCGGCGTACTCGCGCACGCGCGATATATCCATATCCTCAAAGGTCATATCGTTCCACCCAAATTAAAAATTATGATAAGGAATCGCCGATCAAATGATCTTTAAAAAATTTCAAGATTTTTTCTACGCGGTTTTCCCCGCCGAAAGAGAAGAAAACCGCTATTAAATCAACGCTTCCGTAATTCCTTAATTAGAATTTTTGATAAGGAATCGCCGATCAAATGATCTTTAAAAACTTTCAAGTTTTTTCTACGCGGTTTTCCCGCCGAAAGAGAAGAAAACCGCCATTAAATCAGCGCTTCCGTAATTCCTTGCACTTCATCTTTGCCGCATTATTTCACTCCGCCTTTTGCGCCAACAGAGGCGAGTATTTGTTCCTGAACTCGGTGAACGTACCGTTGTCCAGCTCCTCGCATATCCTGTCCATAAGCGAATTGTAGAAGTAAAGGTTATGCAGCACCGTAAGCCGCCCCGCGAGCTGCTCTCCCGCCTTGAACAGATGACGGATATAGGCGCGTGAGAAATTACGGCAGGTCGGGCAGCCGCACTCGGGATCGATCGGACTGCTGTCCGTCTTATATCGTTCGTTGGTGGCGTGCATTATGCCGTTCCACGTAAATACCGTGGCGTGGCGGGCATTGCGCGACGGCATAACACAGTCGAACATATCAACTCCCCTATACACCGCCTCTATAATATTGGACGGAGTTCCGACTCCCATAAGATATCGAGGCTTGTCGACCGGCGCATAAGGCAGCACCGTATCCAGAATATGATACATAATCTCGGTAGGCTCGCCTACCGCGAGACCTCCTATCGCGTAGCCGTCGAGATCCATCTCGCTTATCGTTTTCATATGATCGACGCGTATCTCGTCGTAGGTGCCGCCCTGATTTATAGCGAAGAGAAGCTGCCGCTTGTTGATAGTTTCTGGCAGTGCGTTCAGCCTTGCCATCTCGTCCTGGCAGCGTCTGAGCCAGCGCGTGGTACGGTCTACAGATTGACGAACATACTCGACGGGCGCGGGATTTTCGACGCACTCATCGAACGCCATCGCGATCGTAGAGCCGAGCTTGGACTGTATCCGCATACTCTCCTCGGGGCCGATAAACAGGCGCTTGCCGTCGATATGGGACGCGAAGTACACGCCCTCCTCTTTGATTTTACGCAGCTTAGCCAAAGAAAATACCTGAAATCCGCCGCTGTCGGTGAGAATGGGCTTGTCCCAATTCATAAACTTGTGCAGTCCGCCCATTTGGTACACGATATCCTCGCCGGGACGCAGGCTGAGGTGATAGGTATTACAGAGCGCTACACGGGTCTTAAGCTCTCTCAGGTCGACGCAGGATACCGCGCCCTTGATAGCGGCGGCGGTGGCGACGTTCATAAAGAACGGCGTTTCGATATCGCCGTGCGGGGTATGAAAAACTCCGCGGCGCGCGGCGCCCTCTGTTTTCTTCAATTCGTACATTCTTTTCTCCTTGTATACTACACATATTTCACCAATTATATTGTAGCATTTTTATTGACGTTTGGGTAATATTTTTTAAGAGCAAAATAAATTTCGGCAATATCTACAGTTTTTGAGGCTGCAATTTGGTATTGTCAACGGAACAGTGACAGGCAGCTTATAATATTGATGTTCCAATTAAACTTTTCCGAGATTTCCGGTGTGCTGTACCGCTCAAAATCAACAAAGGGCGCGCCGCAATTTTTCCCATATTCGAGGAGGCAAACAGGATATCAGCGTAGCCGCCCCAAAAGGCAGCAGGCGCAAACACGATGTATGCGCTGTTGCCCCAAAAGGCGGCCGAAGCGACTTCGTCGCACCTGATGCCGCCAACAGAGGGCAACAGGCAACAACGAAGCGTAAGAGCCCGTTCGGAATCTCGGCGTGCGCGAATGACCGCAAGCGGTCAACCTATCGCGCAGCGGATTGTTCTGTCAGCGCATTATGCCTTTGGCAAAACGCTGCGACGCCACTGTACTTTATGTACAGCAAGGAGCTTTGACGCAGCGATAGGCGCGAGATTGACACAAAGATATCTATACGTAGATTGTGAATTAGTATGAGATGCGTGCGGCGAGATTCTGAACAGGCTCTAATACTAATTGTCGACTGAAAGCAGACATTCTTTGCGGTCTATTTTGCGCCCTGCTTCGTCATCGTCCTTGTCAGGCGTCAGCCTGACGCAGCGTTTTGCGCGGTTGTCGAAGACAGCAGGCGCATAATGCAGCGTTTTGCCGAAGGCATAATGCAGCGTTTTGCCAAAGGCATAATGCGTCCTCTTCCTCGCAGGACACAAAATATCCTCGCAAATCATTTGTCTGCATTCAATCGACAATTAGTATAAGGGAAAAATGTCGAACTTGCGCCCCGCGAATATACTATTTTCGAGCGCGGCGGTATTCTATCGTACTGTCGCGTTAAATCAATAAATCAAAATTTCAATTTTCTCGCGCTTCATTGCCGCTTCGTTTGGTTTTTGGGCACCTGTTTGCGTTCCGCGTATGGAAAAATTGCCGAAGCACAGACAAGATTTGACGCGGCGATAGGCGCGAGATTGGCACAAAGATGTCTATACGCAGATCGGAAATCGGTATTAACCGAAATAAATTCTAATACGCCGCAGCCCCGCATATACTCTACAAGACTATTTATACGGAGGTATCTTATGGACGACACTAAAAAACTGATAGAGAAATACAAGCGCGAGCTTATGGAGCTCAGCCGGCGCTCCGCTAAACCCGCGCCCGTTACCGTAGTAGAGGATGAGACGGTCGAGACAGCCGAGGTCGTAAGCGCGCCGACCGAAACCGAAAAGGCGGAGAGTAAACGCGAACCGAAGATCATCGGCTATGTCAGCGAGGAGAGCGGCGAATTTCCGGCGGTGTACGACCGCTTTCTCGCAGAGATCATCGACAACGACGAGAGCATAGCACCCCAGGACATTGACGAGAAACCCATTGAAACGGACGCGCCGCCTGTTACTGCCGCCGCGGAAGCTCCGCAGACCGATACGGACGACGTCGTCGACGTTTCGGACGTGCTTTTTACACCGCCGAAATACGCCGATATCCCATCAACGCAGCAAGTGCGCGAAGAGATAACCGAGCAGAGCGATCCCGACGAAAACTACCCGACAGAGAACGTTTCCGGCGTGACCGACAACTCGAGTTCCGGTCCGCCTCAGCCGTTCGCGCCCACAGAGAGCGTGTCCGCCGAAAAAGCCGAGACCCTTGCCGATCAGCCGATAAGCGGTCAGGACGAGAATGAGCAGCTCACAGGGCGCAGCTTTGAGGACGAAAGCTACCCGCAAAATCCCGAAGCCTCACCCGACAGCATTATGAGACAAGGCAGCGGCGCGCAGCCCGTCAACTACCCGCCGCCCGAATATGACACGTATGAGGAATTTCTGGAGAGCAATACCGGGCGCGGTACGATACTTTTCCGCGTGTATACGGCGCAGGAGGCTCTGCCGATACCGGGGGCTAAGTGCGTCATATCGAAACAATTCGGCGGCGATGTGCGTGAGCTGTGCGCTCTCATCACGGACAGAAGCGGTCAGACACGCACAGAAACGCTTCCCGCACCGTCTAAGGAGCTTTCGCAGTCGTACAGTAACAGTGTTCAGCCGTTTGCTCTGTATGACGCGACGGTAAGCAAGCCGGATTATGCCGATGTGGAGCTTAAGAATATCCCCGTGTTTGACGGTGTGCAGTCCATCCAGCGCATATCGATGATACCCGCAGCGCCCGGCAGCGGCGCGACCGAGAAGATAACGGAGGTGGACAATGCCCGATAATTTACCGTATATACCCGAGACAATCGTCGTACATCTCGGAACGCCGAACTCCAACGCGCAGAATGTCACGGTCACGTTTCCCGACTACATCAAGAACGTCGCCTCGAGCGAGATATTCCCGACGTGGCCCGAAGCGGCTCTGCGCGCGAATATCTACGTGCAGATATCATTCGCGCTCAACCGCGTGTACACCGAGTGGTACCGAAGCCGCGGCTACGATTTTGACATTACCAACTCCACCCAGTACGACCAGGCGTTCATTTACGGGCGCGATATTTTCGGAAACATAAGCCGCATCGTTGACGAGGTATTCAACAACTACGTTGTCAGACGCGGGAGCATTGAACCGCTGTTCACGATGTTCTGCAACGGCACGACGGTGACCTGTGAGGGATTGTCGCAGTGGGGAACGGTTCCCCTCGCGAACCGCGGCTACACACCGTATGAGATCTTGCAGTACTATTACGGCAACGATATAGATATCGTCTACAACGCTCCCATATCGCCGAATATCCCGAGCTATCCGGGCACTCCGTTCGGTTTCGGCTCGTCGGGCAACGAGATACGCCTGATACAGGTCGAGCTCAACCGCATAAGCACGAACTACCCCGCCATACCCAAGATAGTGCCCGCGAACGGTATCTACGGCGAGAGCACCGTTGAAGCCGTGCGGACATTCCAGAGCGTGTTCAATCTTCCCGTTACCGGCGTTGTCAACAAAGCGACATGGTACCAGATAAAGTACATTTTCACCGCCGTAAAGCACCTCTCGGAGCTCACCAGCGAAGGTCTGACCGCGGAGGAGGTAGAAAACCGCTGGAGCGCCGACCTCCGCCAAGGCAGCTACGGGCAAGGTGTGCGCTCTCTCCAGTATTACCTGAACGTTATCGCCTACTTCAATCCCGAGATACCGAGCGTGAAAGCGAACGGCGTATTCGACGCGGCAACGGACGCGCAGGTAAGAGCGTTCGAGACCTTTTACGGCTTGAACCCCGACGGCATCGTCGATCTGCGCACCTGGCAGCTGATAAGCCGCATCTACACCGATATACTGAACGGTCTCCCCGAGGGCTACGAGGGTGCGACGGCGGCGCTTTACCCCGGCTACAATCTCACCCCGGGAATGCGCAACGACGACGTGCGCGAGTTCCAGATATATCTGCGGACTATCGGAGAGAACATCGGCGCGATACCCGTCATCGACGTGACCGGTTACTTCGGACCCGAGACGGAAAACGCGGTGCTGACGTTCCAAAGGCTGTACGGGCTGGAGCCTACCGGTATTGTCGGTTCCCCGACATGGGACGCCGCGGCAAAGGAGTACAACTTTATACGCTTCGGAACGGAGCGCACAGGGTAATACTAATCACCCATTAAAAACTTGATATCTTTGCGAAAATCCTGCACCTATCGCTTCGTCAAAACTCCTTGGCGCCTGTTCGCCTTTGTTGCGGCGCGTCCTGCGCCGCTTTGGGCGAACCGCGCAAGCATCGTGTTTGCGCCTGTTC
>CAMWVP010000085.1 GCA_947177735.1 uncultured Clostridia bacterium | reverse complement strand
CCGCCCGCGCGATCCGCAGATAGAGCGGATAAACGCGCAGATCGCGGAAAAGCCGGCCGCTGCCGACGAATACGAAAAGCAGGCGAACGAGCTTCAGGGCAAGCTCGACGAGATATCCAGACGCAGCAGCGAGGCGGGCGAGGAGTATTCCGCGCTCGAGAGCGAGATCGCCGCCGCGCGTGCCGATCAGACCAAGCAGGAGCTAGCCGCGTCGCTCGCAAAGCGCACCGCCGACGAAATAACCGAGCAGAAGAACACGTTCCTCTCCGACCTCTCCGAGGGCGAGAGCAAGATAAACGGCTACAAGGACGAGCTGTCCGAGGCGCGCGAAAACGCCCGGAAAATCGCCGAGGAAAAGGCTGCCGCGCAGAATAAGTCTGCGGGTATGGAGCGTCTTGCGGAGGGAAAGAAAAAGCGCCTGAACGAGGCGCGGACAGCTCTCGAGCAGGAGAACGCAAAGCTCGGCGAAAAGCAGCAGCGCTACAAGGTACTCTCCGACATTGAAAAGAGCAAGGAGGGCTACTACCGCCCCGTCAAGGAGATAATCGCGGCGGGCGAGCAGGGCAGACTGACGGGGATCCACGGCATAGTCGCGGACGTCATCACCGTGCCAGAGAAGTATGTGACGGCTATCGAAACGGCGTTGCAGTCGGTCATGCAGAACATAATCGTAGACAACGAGGAGACCGCCAACCGCTGTATCCGTTTCCTGAAAGAGACGGGCGCGGGGCGCGCGACGTTCTATCCTCTCACGTCGATGAAGGGCAGGACGCTCAACGAGCCGAGATTACAGAGCGAGCCGGGCTTTGAGGGCATCGCCAGCGAGCTTATCGAGTGCGGCGACGAGTACGCGAATATCGTCGGGAATCTGCTCGGCGCGACGGCTGTCGTGGACGATATCGACACCGCGACCGTTATCGGAAAGAAGTACGGTTATCGGTTCCGTATCGTTACGCTCGACGGTCAGGTCGTCAATACGGGCGGCTCGTTCACGGGCGGTTCGCGCGTGAGCAAGAGCGGCATCATCTCCCGAAAGCAGGAGCTTGACGGGTTGTACGCAGAGGTCAGCAGGCTGCGCGAGAGCGTCAAGAGCAAGAATGAGGAATTTGAGCGTTACAGAGCCGAGGTCGCGAAATTCACGATCGAAGCCGAGGGAATGGCAGACAGAATACGCGAGCTTGAGCAGGAGGATATCCGCATGAACGCCGAGATATCGCGCCTGACGAGTCTTATCTCGCAGCTTGAGGAGCAGGGCGAGAGCTCCCGTCAGACACTGCAGCGCTTTGACGCGCAGATAAAGCAGCAGAACGACATAATTTCCGCTGCCGAGGCGAAAAAGTCCGAGCTGTCCGAAACGATCGCCGAACTTGAGAAAAAGCACGAGGAGCAGAGCGGAAAGCGCTCCGAGACCGAAAACAAGATAAAGGAGATCTCCGACAGCATTTTGCGGTTCAACACGGATAAGCTTGACGCGCTGCACGAGATAGACCTTAAAAAGCAGCAGATAAAGAATATAGAGGACAACCGCAGAACGCTCATCGAGAGCAGCGGCGGTTATCAGCAGGCTATGACCGAGCTGGACGAGAGCGACAGGACTATCCGCGAGACTATCGAGCGCATTAAGCGTGAGATCGAGACGGGCAGCGGAGAGCTCTCCGAGAAGAACAGCGAGATCGCCGCGCTGACGAACGAGATAAACGCGTTCGACGCGCGGATAAATGAGCTTCACCGCGACATCGGCGAGGCTAACCGCAACAAGGAGAAGTTCACGCGCGAGGTCGCGAGACTTGACGAGCGGCAGGTCGCGCTGCAAAAGGAGTACGACAAGATAGTCGCGCTGCTCTTCGACAGCTACGAGCTCACCGTCTCGCAGGCTGCCGAACAGGCGGAGCTTCCCGAAAACCTCCTGGCAGCCGAGAACGATCTGAATGACCTGAACAAGCGAATCTCCGCGATGGGCATTGTCAATATGGAGAGCATCGAGGAGTACGAGATAGTTTCTCGGCGGTACGAGTTCCAATCGGCGCAGCTGCACGACATCGAGGACTCCAAGCGCGAGCTTGAAAAGCTCATAGAGACGCTTACGGGCGACATCAAGAAGCAGTTTCTCGACAGCTTCCACGACATCAATATGCACTTCAAGGATGTATTCGTGCAGATATTCGGACCCGGCGCGCACGCGGAATTGGAGCTTACAAACCCCGACGACGTGCTTAATTCGGGCATTGAGATAAAAGCCGCGCCTCCGGGCAAGGTAATCAAGAACCTCATCTCGCTGTCGGGCGGCGAGCAGACCATGGTAGCTATCACGATCTATTTCGCGATACTTATGCACCGCCCCACGCCGTTCTGTATGCTTGACGAGGTCGACGCGGCACTCGACGTGGTAAATGTCGAGAAATACATCGGTTACCTTAACCGCTTCAGCCGCCGCACTCAGCTTATGATAATCTCCCACCGCCGCGGCACTATCGAGGGCTGCTCGGTGTTGTACGGCGTGTTTATGCAGGAAAAGGGCGTATCGCGTCTGTTAAGGCAGGAGCTTACAGACGAGCTGGACGGCGTTACAAATTAACTTATCCGGAGAATTATGAGAAAGAAAAAGATTTTGATACCCGTTATCGCGGCGGCGGTCGTTATCGTCGCCGCGGCGGTACTGATAATACGCGTCATTACAAAGCCCAAGGGCTTCACCGAAACACTCCCGACGGACAGTGTATTGACCGCGGAGCAGGCGCTGGAGGACTTAGACTTCATCTATCGGATGATTTCCGAGAACCACCCTTGTTTCCTCGATAACTCGGAGCTTGACAAGGAGATCGATTCCGTTTACGAGAGCAAAAGAAGCTCGCTTGCGGAGAGTCCCGAAATTACCGTGAAAACGCTTTGGAGAAGCGCTTCGGATATGTGCCATACTCTCGGCGACGCTCACACTATCGTTGTTCCGATAACGGATACCTACGCCGAGGATTGGAGTAAAATAAACGGCGGCGAGGTCGTGTCGATAGACGGAGTGCCGTGCGCGGACTTGCTCGCGGATTTCAGGAGCTTTTTTTCCTACGAGCCGCAGGTGGATTTTTACGCCGACCATATGTTCGGGCAGGTCATACTGCGGAAGAGTTTTCTGGAACTGCTCGGTATCGATACCTCGGACGGCGCGGATTATGAGATAATAATTGACGGCGAAACGGTAACGGAGCATTATGATTTCGTTGAGGGCGCCGATGTAAAGGGCGACGACAGCGGTGCGGAGCTTTGCTCGTATACCGTCGACAAGGAAAACTCGATAGGTATTTTTACGCTTAACGAGTGCGTTGTGAACGACGAATACAAGACCGCGCTAAAGACGTTTTTCGGCGAGGTAAACGCAAATAATATACAAACGGTGGCGGTCGATCTTCGCGAGAACGGCGGCGGGAACAGCTTTGTCATCAACGAGTTTTTAAGATATATCGACGTTGACGAGTACACGCTATTCGGCGGAATTGACGAGAGGAAAGGCGGCAAGCTTAAAAACCGGTCTGCGGAGCGCGAAAAGAACAAAAAGGTCGATAACGCGTTTGACGGCGAGCTGTACGCGCTGACCTCGAATTTTACGTTCAGCTCCGGAATGAATTTCGCCGTTGCTGTCGCCGATAATAATATCGGAAAGATAATCGGTGAAATACCCGGAAATATGCCCGGGCATTACGGCGACAAGCTGTCGTTCCAATGTCCGAATTCGGGATTGGCCGTTTCGGTATCATACAAGAAATTCCACAGAGCCGACAGCACAAAGGACGGTCAGCCGCTTATTCCCGACGTGATCGTTGAAGCGGAAAGGGCAATTGAAACGTTATATCAGATCGCCGCAAAAGGAGAAGAATAATGGGATTATTTGATAAATTCAAGAGAAAGAAAATAGTTGGCAGTAGCTGCCCCCAGGACGTTCCCGACGACGAGGAAAACGTTCAAAGCGCGGAAAACTCAGAAAGCGAGGATAACGGCGGGCGTGCTTCTCTGTTGGAGCGCTTGCAGGGCGGTACGCCGATATTCACCGATCACGAGGCGGATATTGAGTATATGGAGGAGTACGAGGCTCAGCAGAAGGAAGAGAGCCTGTACAGACTCCGCGAGGGCTTGAAAAAGACCAAGGACGGCTTTGTGAGCAAGGTCGAGCTGCTGATAAACTCGTTCACCAAGATAGACGAGGACTTCTTCGATGAGCTGGAGGAAACGCTGATACTTTCCGATATCGGCGCGGAGACCAGCGCGGACATCTGCGATAAGCTGCGCGCCGAGGTCAAGCGCACCGGCACGACGGAACCCGCCGACGTAAAGCAGCTGCTGAAAGGCATCATCACCGAGATGCTTTCGGGCGGCAACGAAATGAAGCTCGAGACCAAGCCGTCGGTGATTATGGTCATCGGCGTGAACGGCGCGGGAAAGACGACGACTATCGGCAAAATGGCGGCGCGGTTCAAGGCGGGCGGAAATAAGGTCATAGTCGCGGCTGCTGACACGTTCCGCGCGGCGGCGATAGATCAGCTGAACGTCTGGACAGAGCGCGCGGGCGTTGATATCGTCAAGCACGGCGAGGGCAGCGACCCTGCGGCGGTCGTGTTCGACGCGATCTCGGCGGCTAAGGCGCGCGGCGCGGATATAGTTCTGTGCGATACCGCGGGGCGTCTCCACAACAAGAAAAATCTTATGGAGGAGCTGAAAAAGATCGCGAGGATAATCACGCGCGAGCTTCCCGAGGCGAGCGTCGAAACGCTGCTTGTCCTCGACGCGACAACGGGTCAGAACGCGGTAAATCAGGCGCGGCTGTTCAACGAGACCGCCGATATCACGGGAATAGTGCTCACAAAGCTTGACGGCACCGCAAAGGGAGGTATAATTATCCCGATAAAGAACGAGCTCGGTCTGCCCGTAAAGCTGGTCGGCGTGGGCGAGAAGATAGAGGATTTGCAGGAGTTTATCCCCGAGGATTACGTCAACGCGCTGTTCGATTGACGGGAGATCGCGATGGACGAAAATGTAACAATTTCAAAAGAGCAAAAGTGGACTTCACTGTTTTTGAGCAGTGCGGCATCGGCACTGATGCTTACCAACGCTTCGTTTGTTTTTACAAGGCAAGATAAATTTTCGGGATTTATGCCAATCTCGATCGTTTTGTGTGCGGTTTCGGTCGTTTTGACGGTAATCGTCTTGTTTTCGGTTATCCTAAATTACAAGAAACTGAGCGAAAAGAAGCGCAGCGTTATAAGCCTTATGCTGATTTTACTGCTTTGCGGCATAGAGATTTCGCTGTGCGTATCTGCCGTCATAGATTTGAACGCTAAACGAAACGCCAAAAACAGCGCGGTGCTTTTCATTAAGGACAAGTACGGTATCGACGCGGAGGCTGTCGGTTATAGCGGCTATACCTCTTCATACAGTGGCGTGAGGGAAGAGACCGTAAAAATGACGGCGGACGGGAAAGAGTTTACCGTAATGTTTATATCACGGGATGAAAATGAAAAACATACCGCCGACGATCTTCAAGCCGATGAGATAAAGCAGGCGATTATTGACGAGGTAAGCCGCGTGTATCCCAACGGATTACTGCGTGACGTCGGGATATATAACTATGATTTTATCAGCAGCCGTACGGTTTTTGAAAAGTACTTCAACGGAACAAATCTTGACGAGGTTATCGTCAATTGTCGCGGCGATATTGAGGTGGATTATGCCGATACGGAATTCGATTTGGAGGATCCGCTGTTTGAAAAACTGAACAAGTGGCACATAGCGCCGTACTTCACCTCGTTCGACACGGCGGCACACCTTGAGGAGTTCGTCTGGGAAAATGAACCGAAAACCGGTTTTATACGGAACGAGCAATACGCGAAATACGCGCCCTACATAAACGACTGCGTGGAATATAACTATAACAAAGAAAACAACAAGCGCGAGATCATTCGCAAAAGTTACAATATTAAGTCGTGCGGCGAGTTCGACTACCTTTTCCGAGATATTGCCGAGAACGAAAAGGGCGCTGAGAAAATCGAGCAAAGATTTGCGAAATATGCTGATACCGCGCTCGGCAAGCCTGTCACGAAAGTATATAAACGGGAGTACAGCGGCAGCAGTTCGTTTTTTATTTACTATTCGCTTGAAAAGCTGAACGGCACAACGGTTGAGAATATCGAAGCGGCTTGGATAAGCGACAGCGCGGGCAGCAATAACGCTTTCGGCACTCAAAAAGCGGAGGTTATCGGAAATTACGCAGTATTCGTTCTGCCGTATTATGTCGAAGAATTTATTATCGTCGGTACAAGCGGCTATAATGAGGATAATCAGAGATAGTTCCCATAAAGCCGGTCGGCGTGGGAGAAAGGATAGGGAGGAGTTTATCCCCGAGGATTATGTCAACGCGCTGTTTGACTGAAGTTCAAGTGGATAGATTGGGATTTGTGTTATAATATGTTTAATAAACGCTTTAAAACAATGTGATGGGAGATAACGTTATGAAAAAGGCTTTTGTATTGGCGGCAATTTGTTTTGTATTAACATTTTCTGCCTGCTCCGAGCAAACAGAATCAAATGTGAGTAATAGTGACACACAGTCCGAGGCTTTGAACGCGGCACAGGAAGTGTCGGATCTGCCGCAGAGTGTGCAGTCCGAATATTCTTCGGAGGAATCGGATTTGACCTCCGAAAGCTCACGGGAACATTTTATCCTCTGCTTTGGATTATATGACGAAGAAAACAACGCCGTTGAAGTGTATTGCTCTTCTACGGACAGCGGCATCGTTTCGCTTTATGAGAGCGGTGTCAACAATGAGTGGACGAAGATAACCGATGTTTCGGAGAACGAGTCTTACAGTTACAAAATAACCGAAGATTTTAAGGAAAAGAAAATAAAGGCAGTTCAGGAAACCGCAGACGGAAAGCTGGAATCCGCGGCGTTCAGCGTTGTTTTTTCGGACGGTAAATATATATGCGAAATGTCGGACAGCGATAATGATAAGGTTTTTGATTTTCAAGAGAAAATATACGGTACCGATCCAGACAATTCCGATACGGACGGTGACGGTTTTTCCGATTACGATGAAATTGTCGTATTAAAAACCGATCCCCTTGTTAAGAATGAGGACGGTGATCTGGACGGCGACGGCTTGAGCGACAAAAAAGAGCTTGAGCTCGGAACGGATCCGAGAGATGCCGATACCGACGGTGACGGACTTTCCGACTTTGATGAGCTCAACAAATACAAAACCGATCCGCTGAATGCCGATACGGACGGCGACACTGTTATAGACGGCGCCGAGATCGCAATGGGGTTAGATCCGAATAATACCGCGACCTTTGGCGTTCCCGACGCGGAATATAAGACAAAGCAGATAATTGACGCAGACAGCGATTCGCTTAAAATTGTCAATAAGAAGGACAGTCCTTTTACGCTCTCGCTGGAGATAACGGCTTCCGGAGATGTGAGCGGCTCGCTGATCGCGGGAAGAAGCGGATATGCAACTGTAATACAAAGTGACAATCAAATCGGCGAAGCGATCGAATTGAGATATGACGGCGGTGAAATTGACGAGGTTGTTCTGCATTTTCAAATTGCGGACGAATATGTTCGGAACGAGCTTAATTTGTATCCCGATGTTGAGGAGCTGCACGGTGTAAAGCGTTTTAATATATTTAAATATTTTGAAGATATAAATATGCTGCTTCCCATTGAAACGACAATAGATACTCAGACCAATACGATTTCCTCTACGGTCGATGAATTGGGTACTTACTGCGTGATCGATTTGGAAAAGTGGTTTAAAAACATCGAGGAATTTGCCGATATGCAAAGCGAATAAACTTGTGTCAAAGCGGTATTCAATAAAACACAGATCCGGTTAAATTGCTGAGAGGTTCCTTGACATCCTGAAGATTTTGAGGACGATGTCAACGCGCTGTTCGATTAAATCAAAGCAATAAAGAGGTGACTTTGCTTTAATGAATAAAATCGTAAAATCAAAATATCTTCATATGTTTATCCTGACCGCCATCATATTTTTATATCAGGTCATTATCAGCAAAATAGGTTGGAAAATCGCGACTTTGTTTGATTATTCCTCAATCGACAAAGACGGTATATTTATGGCGGTATCTGTTCATCACATTTTTATGCTGCTGATTTCTTTGGGAATAATGTACGTATTATACAAGACAAAAAAACTTGATTTCAAGCTGAAACCAAAAGCGGACAAAATCGGTATGAAATATACCATTCTATATTGTACTGCCGTATTGATCTATTTTATTTTCGTGTACATTATCGGTATCATTACAAACTCTGTCGGTGGGTTCGGTTATGAAGTAAATACCATAAACGTAATAGGAACATTGGGTTTTCAATTATTTCTGTCCGGTACAGCCGAGGAAATGTTGTTCCGTGCATTGCCTTTAGTCTGTCTCAAAAGCGTATGCAATAAAAGCGGGAAATTTTTCAATATTATGATATTATTTATTACGTCACTGTTGTTCGTCTATGGGCATATAAGTTTCAATGTTTCTCTGTCCTCCCAGCTATTTTCTTTAGTGTATGTTTTTATTCAAGGAATGGCATACGGATTTGTCTTTTTAAAATCAAAAAGTGTTATCTATCCGATGATAATGCATGGTGTAAGCAATTTTATTTGCGTTGGCTGCTACTATTTGTATATGATATTGTTCGATGCAGTTTAAAAATATGAATATATAAACAAGAGCAACAGCTGTAATTTCCAATTTATCGCGCGACACAAGCAAACGGTCAAGGTATTGACATCTTGAAGATTTTGCGGACTATGTCAACGCGCTGTTCGATTAAATCAACATGAAAGATTCATTTTAAGTATTGTGTTAATTTGAAAAGGTGAAAAAGAATATGATACAAGAACAGATAAACAAACCGACTGTTATTCAAGCAAACGCAGACCTTGTTTCGGAGATATACGAATTAGTTCATAGGACGATCGAGGAAATATACACCAAATACTATTCGGACGAGGCGGTCGGATTTTTCTTGGAGCTTCATGGTGAAGAGAATATTTTAAAGGACACATCGGACGGAAAAGTATATGCGGTCACCCTTGAACAAGATGTGATCGCAACGGGAACACTTGATGGAGATCATATTAAGCGTTTGTTCGTATTGCCCCAATTTCAAGGGCGGGGAATCGGCACGCTTATTATGGATTTCTTTGAAAGTGAGATCATAAAGAACTATGGTGCTGTATGGCTGGATTCTTCGCTTCCTGCCGGAAATTTCTATCATAATCGCGGATATGCCGTCAAGGAATACCGTGAGCATAAGCTTGAGAACGGCAAAGTTCTGGCATATCAAATAATGTGCAGGACAAATTTCCCGATCGACCCGAATGAATATAACGCGCCGTTGCAGCTTGTAAGACGCGAAATGGAATTACAGGGTATTGATTTGGATGAAATGAGGGAAGCTTTTCCCAAAAGATTATATCTCCTTGCGGATAGCTTGTACGACGCTATGTTGGCGAAAAATGTCGGAACACTGACCTATCATGTGGGCGGTGAGGTATATGTTATGAACCATAATGATAAAGTTGGGTTTGTAAAAGGTGAAATGTGTTCGCCGGGAATTGCGACCCAGGCTGAGGATCTGATCGCCGCAGGAGCTAAGGAACTTATTCACGTCGGATTTGCGGGAGGGCGCGTAGGAACACGAATAGGCGATGTGGTGATAACCGACGGCGCATTCAACGATACGGCGGTTGCGGGATTGTACGGCTATACAGGCGAAATCGTTGAAACATCAAGAGAGCTTACGGATTTATTATGCGAGGAAATGTATTCAAAAGGTATTACATATCACAGAGGTTATCATTGGACTACCGACGCGGGATATGTCGAGACAAGCTGGCGTATAAAATATTTTGAGGACAAAGGTGCTCTTTGCGTTGAAATGGAAGGAGCGGGTCTGTTTTCGGTGGCTAAATTCCGTTCCTGCCGTGCAGCCGGTATCTATGTAATTTCCGATTCCGGCGAGGGTGATGACTGGGATCTCGGGTGGGGCGAGGAGGTCTTGGAAACAAGCATAAGCAAAGTGATTGATGCAATTGCAAAGAAAGGATAAACTTATGAAACATTGTGGAACTCAAAGGTTAGAAACCGATAGATTGGTTTTAAGAAGATATATAACCGAAGATGCTGCGGCAATGTATAAAAATTGGGCTTCGGATAAGGAAGTTACCAAATTTTTGATGTGGCCGCCCCATTCGAGTCAAGAAGTAAGTCAAGGAGTAACGGAAGACTGGGTAAATCTGTATTCCGACGAAAGGTTTTATCATTGGGCTATTGTGCTGAAAGACAACGGAGATGAGCCGATCGGCGATATTGCTGTAGTAAATATGAAAGAAAATATTTCAACGGTACATATTGGTTACTGCATTGGAAGAGCTTGGTGGAATAAAGGAATTACATCAGAAGCCTTAAAAGCTGTTATGGACTTTCTATTTGATGTAGTAGATGTAAATCGGATAGAATCACGACACGACCCAAGAAACCCCAATTCGGGTAAAGTAATGAAAAAATGCGGAATGAAATATGAGGGAACATTACGTAGTTCCGATTGGAATAACCAAGGGGTTTGTGATGCTTGCTATTATGCACTATTAAAATCGGAACGCTAATCGCACTGCCCGGGAAAAAGGTCAAGGTATTGACATCTTGAAGATTTTGTGTTATAATAAAAGATAACAATTTTTGTGAAAGGATCATTTTTATGGAACATCAACGATCGAGTGAAGAACAAGGTACGGTACCCGAACCCGCAGACGGCGCCCGTCCTGCAGACGGCATCCGTCGAAAACGTCTTATTATCGCGTCAAACAACGCGGGAAAGATACGCGAGTTCAAGGAGCTTTTGTCGCCGTTCGGGTTCGAGGTCATCTCAATGCGCGACGCGGGCTTTAACGAGGAGATCGTCGAGGACGGCGAGACTTTCGAGGAGAACGCGCATATCAAGGCGCGTGCGGTCTGGGAGGCAACCAAGACCCCGACTATCGCGGACGATAGCGGTCTGGAGATAGACTTCCTGGACGGCGCTCCGGGAGTATACTCGGCGAGATACGCGGGTGAGGGAGCAAGCGACAAGGAGCGCTGCGAAAAGGTTCTGGACGAAATGCACGGCGTTGAGAGAGAGCTTCGCGACGCGAGATTTGTGTGCTCGATTTATTTTATATACGCCGAGGACGACGAGTATTCCGTAAGCGGAGAGGTCTGCGGCTACATAGGGGAGAAGCCCAAGGGCAAGAACGGTTTCGGCTACGACCCGATCTTTATGCTGAACGACGACGACAGCATGGCGACTATCGACGACGAGGAGAAAAACAAGATCTCCCACCGCGCAAACGCGTTCGGACAGCTGTCCAGGATATTGGAGGAGAAATTTTCATAAATGCTGACAAGTAAACAAAGAGCGCACCTGCGCTCGATAGCTCAGAGCTATAACCCTATATTCTATATAGGAAAGCTCGGCATTACGGACGAGATAATAAATCAGCTCGAAAACGCGATAAACGCGCGCGAGCTGATAAAGATAGGGGTGCAGGAGAGCTGCGAGTACAACGCGCGGGAGGCGGCAGACATTATCGCACCGCAGTTAAGCGCGGAGGTAGTCGCGGTCATCGGTCGGAAATTCGTGCTCTGGCGCAGAAGCCGCGACCCGAAAAAGAGGGTGATCGAGCTTGATTAAGACGGGAATTTTCGGGGGCGCGTTCAACCCCGTGCATAACGGGCACGTAAACCTCGCGAAAGAGGCGATAGAGCAGCTCAAGCTCAGACGGCTGCTGATAGTACCGACCTTTGAGTCGCCGCATAAGTCGACAAAGCTGCTGCCGTTTGACGAGCGCGCGGAGATGTGCAGACTGGCGTTCTCGGGCATTTCGGACAAGTGCGAGGTCACGGTGAGCGACATAGAGCGGGAAATGGGCGGCGTGAGCTATACCATAAACACGATACGCGAGCTTGCGCGGCGGTTCCCCGGCGAACAGTTTTATCTCCTGATAGGCGGCGATATGCTGTTTTCGTTCAAGGACTGGTACAAGTATGAGAGCATTCTCAAGGAGAGCAAGGTGTGCGCGGTGGCGCGCGGCGGCGACAGCTTTACGGATATGCTCGAGTTCGCGGCGGAGATGGGCAGGGTAAAGGTGCTGCCGACCAACGTCGTGGACGTTTCGTCGACAGAGGTGCGCGAAAAGACAGCGTCCGGCGGCGATATCTCGGAGCTCGTGCCGCAGTCCGTCGCGGAATATATCGCGGAAAAGAATTTGTACAGGTGAGGAAAAGTTGAGTAAATACGTTGATTACGACCAATACGAAAAGCTGCTGCATGAAAGGCTATCCAAAAAGCGTTTCGTGCACAGTATGAACGTCGCGGAGGAGTGCTTCAGACTCGCGGAGAGGTTCGGCGCGGACAAGCAGCGCAGCTACCTCGCCGGAATGCTGCACGATATAATGAAAGAGGACATGCCCGAGCGGCAGAAGCAGTACACCGTCGAGAGCGGACTTTCTCCCGATCCCGCCGAGCTCGCGACAAGAGCGCTTTGGCACGGCGTTGCGGGCGGGTATTACGTCCGCGAGATACTCAGGATCAACGACGACGAGGTGATACGCGCGATACGCTATCACACTGTCGGCTGTGCGAGAATGAGCGATCTCGAGAAGATCGTCTACCTCGGCGATATGATCTCCGAGGACAGAAGCTACAAAGGCGTTGACAAAATGCGCGAGTACTGCTACAAGGATCTGAATCTGGCTATGTCCGTGGCGCTTATTTATCAGATAGGCTGCGTGTGCGGAAAATGCGGAACGCTGCCGTTGTCAACGTTTGAGGCGTATAACTATTACCTCAATTTCAACAAGAACAAGGAGAGATTATGACCGACAGAGAAGAACTTGAAATAGCCGTAAAGGCGCTTGACAGCAAGAAAGCAACAAAGATCACCGCCTTAAAGGTGGGCGATCTGACTATACTCGGAAACTATTTCGTCATCGCGTCCGCGTCCTCGACCACACAGGTCAAGGCGCTCGCCGACGAGGTGGAATACCGTCTCGAGCAGGCGGGAGTGACCCCGAAGAGCATTGAGGGCGCGCAGAGCCGAAACTGGATAGTACTGGACTATATCGACGTAATCGTGCACATCTTCCTCGAGGAAACGCGCGAGTTCTATCAGCTCGAGCACCTCTGGGCTGACGGCGAGCCTGTTGATATTTCGGGGATTATATCCGAGTGATGTTGATTGTTTTTGGTCAAAATTGCCAAAATGCAAGGAATGCATAAAATTTCCGATAAATCTATTGACAAAACGGATGTTTTGATGTATAATAACTTATATACTATTATGTATAGCTACAAATTGTAGGTAACCTATGCCCGATGGCAAAGGGAGGGAAAATATAGATGGCAGAAATTCGTCTTGGTAAAAATGAATCTCTTGAGACCGCTCTTAAGCGTTTCAAGCGTTCATGCGCAAGGGACGGCGTTCTTGCTGAAGTTCGTAAGAGAGAGCATTACGAAAAGCCTTCGGTAAAACGTAAAAAGAAGTCCGAAGCTGCTCGCAAGCGCAAGTTCTGATTTGCGCCGAAGAAAAGAAAAACGGTTGAAGCGGGCAGTTTTTGTCCGCTTTAATTGTGCCGATTGTGATTTGATTTCGGTATGATGCCTTGATGTCTATACGTAGATTGACAATTAGTATGCGCCTTGTGGAGGTATGATGCTTTTTAAACCGACGTTCTGGCTGAAAAACGTGCTCGCTATCGACGAGGACTTCCTCTACGAGCACAACGTTTCGGCGATGGTTCTGGATATGGACAATACGCTCTCGATGCACGGCAACCCCGCGGCTGAGGACGGGATAATGGACTGGCTGGAGAAAATGCGGGGGCTGGGAGTTAAAATGCGCGTGGTGTCGAATAATACGAACAAGCGCGTCGCGCCGCTTGCCGCGATGCTCGGACTGCCATTCACCGCAAACGGAGCGAAGCCGCTGACGTTCGGCGTGAACCGCGCGGTGAGGGAAATGGGCGCGAAGAAGTCCGAGACACTCGTCATCGGCGACCAGATATTCACCGATGTAATGGCGGGCAACCTCGCCGGGATACGCACAGTGCTCGTCGAGCCGTTCCACCTTGAAAAGACGTGGACGTTCCGCTTGAAAAGGCGGCTGGAGAGCCTTGTGTTCCACAGGGATTACTCAAATCTTGAAATAAAATGAAAGCGAAGTCGATTATATGATAACATTCGGACCGGGCGGCAATTCGCTGAGCTGGGGAAAACGCAAGTTTCCCGCCG
>CAMWVP010000084.1 GCA_947177735.1 uncultured Clostridia bacterium | reverse complement strand
GGCGTAAAACGTGTCATCGGTCTCGAGCTCGCCGTTTACGAAAACACTGTCGGGCTTTATATTCCACCCCTCAAAGGTTATATTTACTCCGCCGAATGAAAGACCTTCAAATTCGCCGAGGTTTTTTATTTCCGCTTTTATCGCGTCACAGCCCGAAGCCGCTATTCTCATTCTTCCTTTCTCGCTAAAGCAATTGATCTCCGTTTCCCTGTCGTCCGTAATTTGAACAAACCGCGCAAGCAAGGGATCGCTCAGCCTTTCCGTCCACCGCTCTTTGTCAATTCCCGTTATTGTCATATAAAGACGACAGCTCTCTGTCAGACTGCCGAGAAGTTTGTGACTAAAGCGCAGGTATCTTTCGTTTGAGTTGCCGCGAAGAGACGGCTCGAAGGTCTTTTCCTTTTCATCCCAAAAACAAAGCAGGTCGCGGTCGGGATCGGCGTAGATCGTTTCCTTGACATGCGTCGGAGCCAGCCATGCGTTCTGAGTTGTCTCAAAAACAAGCCGCGTGCCCTGTTCGTCAATAACGGGAGAAAAAAGTTTAAAACCCTCTTTTACAAAAATACAGTCTTTATTCATTCCGCTGAGCCTGAATTGCACATAACCCGAGGCAGGCACCGCAGGAAGCGCCTCGGCACCGAGCATATTATAAAATGCGCGACGATGATTGAGCGGCGTTCGATTGAACTTTTCTACGGTCTCCGCCGTCCGCCGCGCAAAAACGATAGCAAGCGCTGTTGCGGCGTCGGGATCGTCGGGAGAGAATTTCCATTCGGGCGTGTACTCCTTTGCCAGCCGTGCGATCTCTTCCATAATATCCTCGCAGCTGCGGTCGTCAATTTTCGGGATCTCTTTATAAGCCACTGCCGCCCTCCTCAATGTAGAAAGGAAATACCAGATTATACGGATTGTTTGTAGCCCTTACGATATAGCTTATATCGAAAACAGCGCACCCCTCGGGAGCAGAATCTTCGATCGTGACATCTATGTCTCTTATTCTGGGCTCGTGCAGGGTAAGCGCGGTTTTTATCTCCTCGATCATCTCGGAACGCACAGACTGCGAAAATGCCTCAAAAGCGAAATCACACAGCCGACAGCCGAAATCGGGACGCATAACGCGTTCGCCGCGCCTTGTGTTCAATATCAGCCGCACCGATTGAGCGATGTCGTCCTCGCCTCCGCACATACGGATCCTCCCCGTAACGGGGTCGGGCATAACCTCAAAGCTCCAGCCGTTACCCAGGAAAGAATGCTCGTCCATAAAAACACCGCCTAATTAAGTTTCAGAATACTGCCCTTGACATTTGTCGCTCCCGTGCTGCTCAGATCAAGCTGCGCGTTTGCGGACACGGAAATGATCTGCCCGTTTAAATCCGTCTGCGTTCCTTTTAGCGTAAGCCCCTGCACCGCCTCAACCGACACACTGAGACCTTTTATCGTAACGCTTTGTGACGCTCCGTCCAGGCTTATCTCGCAGGAACCCGATTTCATCTTGATCCCCGTCAGACCGTTAAGCGTAAGAACTCCGTTTTTGATTTCAACGATTGTTTGCCCCGTCGGATCGCTCAATTTCGCCGACAAAGCTGTATCGCTGAGCTCCAGCTTCTGCCCCGTGATCGATTTTATCTCTATGCCGTTCATCTCGTCGATTTTTATCTCGTTTCCGAGCTTTGTTTTGATCTCCTTTATGTTGTTCAGCGGAGTCATGGTCTCGGTGGGCGGCAGCGCCGTTCCGTTGTACAGTGAGCCGATAACCACGGGAGAATCGATCTCTCCGTCCAGAAAAGCCACCACCACGTGATCGCCGATATCGGGCAGACTGTAGATACCGCATCCGGAGGCAGCGGCGGGCATAGCGACCTTTGCCCACGCGGTAACGCCCATTCCGATAGGTTTTCCGTTCAAGGAGACCTGAACGCAGGCGGGTTTCAGGGGATTATAATTTGCGATGACGGTTCCCAGCATAATATATGACTGCTTCGGATCGTCGTCCGTCAGCATATTCGCGATGTCGTCCAGCATTTCGCCCCTCCTTTCGGCTTGGTCATTTCGCCGAGCCTATCTCGAACGACGTGACATATCCGCCCGAGGAGAGACTGTGAGCCACTTCCTCAATGTAATAATCGCCGTCAAAAAAATTCTTGTCCAGTCCCGTAAGGCGTATATACCGACCGGGAATTATTTCGGGAATCCCCACGCACTTTACCGTACCCGACGCCATATTGTCGCCGAGATTACGCAGACTTGTCATCATTATATTGACAAGGTCGAGCGTATTCTTTGCCGCGGAGGTGTCGACCTGAACTTTCGGGATCTGCGGCGTCGCCATTTTGTGAGGGTACCCCTGCGGAGCAAGCATTTTATCCGAAAAAAACGGCAGAAAGCTCAAAAGACCGCTAAGCGCCCCGCTCAGCTTATTTGAGGAGTAGCTTGTGGCGCGGTTAAAGCTTATTATGCTCTCACCCCATTTCAGGTGCGTAAGCAGCGCGGTATTCTGCCATTTTTTCCTGAAATAGCAATGCTCACCCAAAACGAAAAACTCGTAGCCCCTTTTCAAGCCGTAATCGTACAGGTAGTTAAAATCGTTGGTGTTCTGCCGAAAATCCTCGAGAATATTCCAGACATCATAGTAGATGATCTTCATATTCAGAATGGATGTGTACATAAGCATGATCAGAGGAATCATCAGCGGGAAGCTTGCCACGGGCGGCATCGCGTTCAGCTTTCCCTGCATCATCAGCGAGCGTATGTCGCTGCATGTGATACGCGCGCTCGGTGGGCTTCCGCTCTCAAACGTAAAGCTTATATCCGTAACAAAGCCCTTGAACATATAAACGGGCGTGGTATATCCGATTCCCGCTTCAACGGTTTGCCCAAGCGGGAAGTTGTCGGCGATCTCGTCCTTGAAGCCGCCTGAAACGATGTCGTAGCCGTTGCTTATCACAAACGTGCATGTTCCCGCCTTGTTTCTTATGGTCTGACGTATTTCCATTTCGGAAACAAAAAGCCCCAGCGTTTGTATATCCGTGCCGCCTGCCTTAACGGCGCAGCACGGATTTCGGAAACCTCCATATTTAGCCTTAAGCTCGGAATAGCGAAAGGTATCGGAATTCATCAATTCTTTCATAATTCTTTAAGCGGCGGCAGACGCAAAAGCTCTCCATCGGGCAGCTTTCGCGGATTGTATATTTTATTGAAATCCGCGATTACTCTCCAATATTTCGGGTGCCCGTATTCCGCGTCGGCGATCCGCCAAAGCTGCGCGCCTTTTTCCGCACGGCGGACTTTGGTGCGGTTCGGGGATTCAAACGGGGCTTCTTTCCTCGCGCCGACCGCGTCCGCATTGCCTTTAAAGGTAAGCTCCAGCCGCGCTCTGACGGGAATACCGCTCGGCAGAAACATTGTGAAGCTCTGCTGAGCGTCGGTTATAATGCCCTTGAAAAAACAGCCTCCCCAGCTAAACGCCGCCTGCGGAGGAGCGTGGAGTTTTCCGTCGATCCATAAGGCGTTCATAATGGGCTGTATATAGGTTCTCACGTCATCGGAGGTCTTGCGGATATAATCGTTCTGCGTGTCGAAATGCAGCGTCAGCTTCAGAGCGGTCTCGCCGCCGCTTATAAACTGCATGATCGGATTGTCGGTGCCGGGGATATCCAGCTTTGCGTAATTTACGCTGCGGGAGATATTGTACTCGGCAGGATTGAACAGAACGTGGATCGTATCCCGAGCTCCGTTTTCGCCGTAAATAATGATCTTTGCCTTTTCCATTAAAATATCCCCCTTTGCAGCTTCTCCAGTCTCCAGTCGAGCTGCTGTTTTCGATTGATCTTTTCCAGAACCTCTCTTACGATATCCTCGGTATCTTTAGCGTGCGGCGGCGGTTTCGGCGATGTCTCAAACCGAGCCGACTTTGCTTTTATTTCCCGCTCTAAGCGGCTGTAAACGTTCTGCGGTTCGGTATGTTCAAGCCGCGCAACTCTTCTGTGATCGAGCCGTATATGACCGTATTCGGGAACTATTTCCCTGTGGAGCATGATAATGCCGACGGCGGACCTCAGATCGTAACGCTTGTTTACGGCGATGTTTTTGCGGTTTCCAGCTTTATGAATATCTCCGAACAGGCTTATCATACTGTTTCTGAGCTCAAGATTGCTGCCCGAAAAAGCCTTTCTTAACGCGTTTACAAGATTTTTCAGCGAGCGGTTGTCGGAAAACATATTATTTTCCGCGTTTCTCAGCTCAACACTTTTGTTTTCTTGATTAACTCGCGTTATAAGTCTTGAAAAGCTTCGGGAAAGCTCCATATTCTGACCGAGATAGACCTTCCACAGAGAATTTGTTAGTCGCTGAAGAGTCTTAGCGTTGCGGTAGCTGTCGGCGCTGTAAAGATAAACTCCCGTTTCTATTCCCTCGTATATGCGCATAAGCAGCGGTGTCATAGAATGGAAGTTTTCGGTAATACGATAGAACGCGGCGGTGTTTTTTTCGTATCTGCGGGTGACGGTATTGGAGTGCCGATATATCTCCTGTTTTCCGATACTCACGACCGACGAATTGCCGTATCTTGAAGATAGTTGTCCGAACAGAGAACGATCTATGCTTTTCAGAACGCCTATCATCTTTTTCTGGATTTGAACTATCCTCGGCAGCCCCTCAAAATAAGTGTCAAGCTCTATTCCGTTTTTTTCGTTGATCGTTCGTATCAGCGCGAGCAGACTGTGACTGAGTTGCAGATTGTTGCTTTTGTAAATGCTCCACAGCGCCTGCGTAAGCTGATTTAAGCCGGTATAAGACTTGAACAGGCTGTCCGATAAATACCCGAGCCTTTTTATCTTGCTGCTTGCGTTATAAGAGCTGAGGTCTCTGAAATATGCTGCAAGCCGATAAACCGGCTCCGATCTGCGAAGCGTAATGTTAAAGCTGTTATTTACCGTTCCCGACATACCGGTCTTTGCTGCGGAACCGAGGTAAATCATTTTGGGCAATGACAAGACAGGCACAGTTTCATATCTGCTGCCAAGCTCTTTCCGGATATTTTTCCTTAATGCCGCGGCGCTTATTTTCAGAGGCTTTATAATGCCGATCGCTCTCATATCTCGTATATCCCGTTGTGCTCTATAACGGCTTTGTCGATCATAACGCCGCCGCTTTGAGCGTCCAGCTCGGATATCTCCCATGAAACGATGAGCCCCGAATCAAAGCCAAGAATTCTTAACGGCTTATCGCTTTTATCCTTTATGATTATGCTGCACGGCTGAGATATCCTTGTACCCGCTTTGAAGCCGCCGTTTCCCATAAAGGGATTAAAATATCCGTGTCCTTTTTCAAAGGTGAGCCTGCCCGCCTTGTTTTTCGAGCCGATGACGGGATACGGATAAAGCTGACCGCCCTCGTAAATATATTCGGGCTCAATGCTCCCGCCTATTCCCGAAATCTTCTGAAAGCCCGCGTTAAGCGGACCGATCGTTACAAAAAAAGAATAGACGTTCAAGAGCTTATGCATTGCGATCACCTTATTTCAAAAACATTCTCTTTTCCGTCGGCTGAAAGCTCGGCGTGGATATCGGAAATGCAGCCGCACCATTGACGTCTCACACGGTGCGGCATCAGAAGTATCTCGTCCTGCTGCCAATGGAAATAGTACGCGATAAACGCCGCTTCCTTGTAAAGCTGTTCAACCGGCGTGCGGGTCATTCGTCCCGCAGAAAAAAATTTATCGGAAACTCCGCCTCTTCGCCGCACTTTGGGCAGACCGCCTTATAAACGGGTGGCTCGCTCTGATTTATCCGTTGATAAAGGTCCTGAAGATAAGCCAGATCGGCGGTATACAGCTTTTCAATTATTTTGGTGTTTACCTGCGGCAGCGTGCCCAGTTTCGTTATCACTCTCGATAGAATGATAACGGTAAGATAGGCGGGATTTTGCTGTACCTTTATGTCGCTCATCGGCAGTATTTCATCGGCAGCGCAGGCAAGACGCATTATTCCGCGCTTGTGCAGAGTGCCGCCCTCGTCCGCGTAGCCGTACGGCAGCTCAAATTCGTATTCCGTTTGTATAAGCATTTTGTCTTCCTTTCAACGACCCGATCACATTGTCCTGGTCATGCCCTCGTGCGCAAGCTCAAGGGTCTCGATAGCGACCTCGGAGGAGGTCGCGTTGAAATCGGGGACGGTATATTTGCACGGCCACGCGTTTATGATCTGCCATGAAGCGCAGTCGGCAGCCGATTCGTCGATCGCCGTAATGGTCACGGTCTTGCGGCTTACAGGACCGTTCACGCCCTCCATAAGCCAATCATAAAGAACGGTAGACGAGGTAAGTCCCCATTTAAGGGTCACATTTCCGTATTTTCTGAGTCCCTGCACCTTCATGGGCGTAGGGACCATATCGCCCTCGCGGTATTCAACGACGTCGATAGAAGCGTCAAATCCCGTGACCTCGCTGAAGCCGCCCGCGTCAAGTCCGTCGATCTCAAGGCGATACCGAAATTTGGTGTATGGATATACAATATCAGCCATTTTCTCCTCCTATAAATCATTCTTCCGAAGAAGTTCTTTGAGTGATACGGAAGATCACAAATTCCGCCGGCTTTACGGGAGCTACTCCGATAACGCATATAAGCCGTCCGTTGTTTATGTCGTCCTGCGTCATAGTCTCTCTGCCGACGTTTACGAAAAACGCCTCCGCGGGAGAGCCGCCCGCGAGCGCCCCGCTCCTCCAAACCGTATTAAGGAAAACGTCTATCGTCCTTTTTACGCGAACCCATAACAGCTCGTCGTTAGGTTCAAAGACGACCCAATTCGTGTTCGCCTTAATGGATTCCTCAAGGTAAATAAACAGCCGTCTTACGTTGACATATTTCCACGAGGAGTTGGAGCTTACGGTTCTTGCGCCCCATACCCTTATGCCCTGTCCGGGGAAAAATCTTATAAGATTTACGCCCTTGGGGTTGAGAATGTCCTGCTCGCCTTTATTGTACATACAGTCAAGTCCGACGCAGGCGCGTATCGTTTCATTCGCGGGAGCCTTATGTACGCCTCTCGAATTGTCGCTTCTGGCGAATATTCCCGCTACCGAGCCGGACGGCGGAATAGCGGTGTTCTTCTTCGCAAGCGGATCGAATATCTCTATCCACGGGTGATACAACGCGGCGTAGCTTGAATCGAAAATATTCCTGTGAGCGACAACGTCGTCTATTTTCCTGCTCCCGCGCGGAAGATCGAGCACCGCGAAACGGCTTGCCAATCCCTCGCAGTGAGCCACAAGACTTAGCTGAACGTTCGGGTCGGTAACGCCCGGTACGGCAATTATACTTACCACGTCGTTGTCGATAAAGCTCTGTATCCCGGTGCGCTTTCCGGGACCGTTGTCCGTTCCGATAAAGTCCGCCGCGCTTAAAGCGTCCTTTGTGCCGTCGGAGCCGCCGTCCATTCCGATCACGAGTATGTCCTTGTCCTTTCCGGCGATCATTTCAAAAGTTGAACAAGGCGATTCGGTTTCGGGGAGCTCGACGCTCACGTCCAACAGGTCGGACTTTGCCATTTTGTTTTTGACAAAGCTTGACGAACGAAGATTAAGACTTGCGTTCTCATACAGCTCCACCGCGTCCTCGTACTTGATCTCAACGTTAAATTCACACGTATAGATCACCTTTGAGGGCAATATCTCGGTGTCGGTGACGTCTCCGTTAAAAGCGCCCGTAAAGCTCAGCAGGTTATCCTGCACCGAGGAGATTTTATTGTACTGTATCTCATTTCCGTCGGAGAAAGCGACAATATCGCCCGTCTGAAAGCCCGCGGCGTTTTTGACCTTGTATACCGTTCCCTGAACCTGCTCCTGTGCGCTCAATATCTGAGTTTTCGCCTTTGATGACGGGGTTATGATCACTCTGATGAAATTTCCCCATTTACCGGGGTCTTTCGCGGTGAATTTAAGTACGTTCTGCTCCGAAACGCTTTGGGCGCATTTTGAATCGGACGGCGTTACCCTCATAATAAAGGCTCTTGTTCCGCCGTTGATGAAAAAATGCTCCACGGCGTAAGACAGGAAACGATAATCCTCAAATTCCGCCTGCGACAGATAACCGCCGTATTTCCGCTTGAAATCCGCAAAATTGGTCACAAGCTGCGGAGTGCCCTTGTCCGGACCTTTCACGCTCAGTCCGATAAATCCCGCCGTGCTTGTGCCCACACCCTCCATGGGCTTGGAACCCGATTCAAATTCTTCAACGTATACTCCGGGTGATAAATATTCCGGCATTTGTTTTCCTCCTTTGTTTTTAGAGCGTTAATGAGAACACGCTCCGTTTTATTATTACACGGCGTCAGCCCGAACTCTGACGGCGTTTTTGCCGCCTTCATCGTAAAGTCTGACTGTCGCCGTGCCGACGAACGGTTTTTCTATGGGGATCCTCGCCTTAACGTACAGATCGAACGCGGGCAGCATTACGGAATGCTCCGCGCTGTAATCGTTCGCGAGCTTTTTAACGAGATGATCCGTCATAAAGGCGTTTTCCGCCTTTTCGAGGACGACAAATTCCTCCGCTCCCGAGCTCGTATCCAACAGAAGAAAGCTTCTTCCCTCAAGGCAAAACCGATAAGGATTTTCGACGGCAATATGCTCGTCTCCCTCTTTGATCGGTCTGCCGAGATAAAAATATCCGTATTCAAGAGCCGCCCTGCCGTATGCCCCGGCGTTGAACCACACAGCGGACTTTCTCGGCGGCGGGGCTCTCCGTATAAGGTCTATTCGAATGATCTCATTTTCAAAACTTGCGGGGCATTCGCGATCGTAATAGATATCCGACCTTATTGAAAGCGCAAATTCGTTCGGCAGCTCCCTTGTCACTATGTAAAATCCGCTGCTCTTGCGTGTGGGGAAAAAACGTTCTCCGTCGGCGTAAAAGCGCAGCTTGTCCTCTGCGGGAACAAATCCGAACGTATCTGTGCACTGAATTATCAGCGATATCTTCATAACTCTCTCCCCTGCGGCTTTTGCGCTGTCCGTATATCCGCCGCCGACGTTCCCGAAACGGCTTCGCCCACGGCCGCCGAGACCTCAACGGGCGTTACGCAGAAGCCGACGGAAAGCCTGTACGGGTTATCGTGACAGCTTTGGATATTTGACATTTCATCCGGCGTGAGATCAAGCATTCGCAGTTGAAGCTTATCGACATACGCTCCGGGTCTGAACCCAAGCTCGCGCTCCGTCAGCACGGGAGTGTTCAGCAGTGTTTCAACGGCGCGTAACAGGATATTGTGCTCCTCCTGCGTTTTGCGCGCGTCCTCCGCCTTGCTATACGCGGTCATAAGATAGTAAAGCGTCAGAAAGTGCGGTGCCTGCTCGCGAAAGCCGCTGCCCTTTTGTATGAGCGGCTGTGGAGTGATGTCATAGCAGGGACGTATGCTGTAAAGATACAGTCCCAGATTTAGTTCGCGCGGATCGTCGGGAGTGCATATCCCGACGCGCCCCGAACCGGGAAACAGGTCGGAGAGCGAGCGCGAGAAAAGGGTTATCAGGGCGGGGTCAAGGTTAGTCATTTATGTTACGCCTCCTCCACATTCCTTTGCGGCTGTGGAGGAGGTTGTTGCTGCTGGTCATTGCCTTCATTGTTATCATTATTTACATTGATAGCAATAGCAGTGCTATCATCATAAGCTTTCCTTGCCCTTAGGAGAGCATTCCTGATATTTAAATCCTCTACATTTTTAATCATTGCGACCTCCCTAGTATCCGGACCCTGAGAAACTTGTACTCCGTCATTTAGTTTAGGGTGTGTTTTTCTAAACAATGAGGCCACTCCACTATACGCTTCTTCATACCACATTTTTTTATCAAATGCCCCACATGCGACGGCTTTATCCATCGCTGCGTTGTAATTTCTCTCTATTTTTGACTTCAGCTTTTTTGCCTCAGATGGTAAATTATCATCCGCCTGAGCGTTTTCCGGCAGCTGGACGGCAAGCAGATCCTCATACGCATCACATGCAGCGTCGGAATATTTTTCTATCTCCTCAATATACCTGTGCTTTCTCTCATTGTGCTTTGTATATAAAAAGCTCCCTATGCCGCCTGCTACGCCCAGCATACCAACAAATGTCGAGCCGAACCCTGCCCAGGCATTATAGGATTCTTGGGTCTCGACGGCATTTCTCTGCACGACTCCGTCACCCTTAAACTTGGCCTGAATCGGCATTTCTTCTAAATCCTTGGTGTTTTCCGCGTTTTCGGCAATCATATCCGCGTCGTCTTCCATAGCCTCGTTGTCATTGAGCGGCAATCCGCCTATTTCGCCGGTAGGCTTTACCATATCGCTTTTCTGCTGAACGACGTGACCGAGCTCGTGAGGAAGATGCTTCTCCTGTCCGGGAGCGACATAGACCTCGTTCCCCTGCGTGTAGGCGTGAGCGTGGAGCTGCGCGGGCTTTCCCGAATTGTAATGCACTCTTACGTCGTCGAATGAAAAACCGCTCGAATGCTCGAAGCCCTTTTTCATTCTGCGGGGAATACCCGTTTTATCCTTTTCGGACGCTGTTTTTTCAGATTTTTCCGCATACATATTCAAATCGGATCACCCCCTAAATTTATTTTTTTATAACCAATATTCGGAAACGCGAGACCTGATTTCTCATACTCATATTTCAGCGCGGAAATGATATGCCGCATTGAAAGCGGCGAATCCTCCGCGAAAACAGCCGCGGAAAGCGCAGCCCATTTTATCTCGGCGGGAGACAGCTCAAATGCACCCGCCAGAAAATCGAAATCGATATCCTCCCGCGGCAGAGCTTCGGGAATAAACTTGCGCCACAGCGCCGCGCGCGCCGCGGTGTCGGGCTTCAGGAACTCCAAGGTAAAATGCAGCCGCCTTTTAAACGCCGGATCGATATTCCCCTCAAGATTGGTCGCAAGCACGACTATCCCGCCATATTCCTCCATTTTCTGGAGCAGATGAGCCGTTTGCGCGTTGGCGTGACGGTCATGGGAATCCGAGACCTCCGTGCGCTTCGCGAACAGAGAATCCGCCTCGTCAAAAAACAGCAGACAGTTATTTTCCTCCGCTTTTTGAAATACCTCGGATATCCGTTTCTCCGTTTCGCCTATATATTTATCCTCGATACGGCTCAAGTCTACCTGCATAACGTCCAGTCCCAGCTCCGCCGCAAGAATGTAAGCGGACATGGTCTTGCCCGTTCCCGAGGCGCCGTAAAACAATACCCCCAACCCCCTGCCGTAAGGAAACAGCTTTTCAAAACCGTATCGTTCCATAAGACGGGGAAGTCTTTCGGCGGTCTTGACGATCCGTTTAAGCGCTTCGGTTATATGCTCCTGCGCAACAAGGTCTCCAAGACGGAACGTCGGACGTATCAATTTGCAAATGGGACTTTCGCTGTTCAGGGACAATATCCCGCCGATAAGCTCTTTGATATCGGCATTCCGCGATGAATATCCTTTGCAGACCTCGGCGATATCTCCGACTGTCAGGCGGTAGCGCTCCGCAAGAAACCCGACGTCAATATCCGCGCCGTCAAGATAATGCTCCCACGCTTTCAGGCGCACGGTCTTGTCCGGAGATGATATTTTCAGAGATAAACAGCTTCTGCCGCGCGGTTTTATCTGACTTTCCCCGGAATCAACGCAAATAAAAACGTTTGGCAACAGAGCAGGCAGCATATTTACAAGGCGTACCGCTTTCTTGACTTCTTCGCCGGCTATCACTACCGGAACGCTGTCCATTAATACGCATGCGCCCGTCAGCCCGCCGACAAACCCGTCTATGTCCTCTATATCCTCAACAAAAACCTCCGCCGTATTCTTTCCCAATGAACCGCATATCTGCGCGGAGAGAGTTCGTCTTCCGATTCCCGCCTTGCCGTTTATAACAACGCACGATAACGCATTCGACGATATATGATCAACGCCGTATCCGTGCAGATCGCCGTACAGCATAGGCAGCATGCCCAAAAAAACGTTAAAGGATACGTTCGGGATCGAAACGTAGTTTCCGATGATAAAGTTGAACAAATAGCCTTTCAGCATGAAACGCCGCGCAATTCCGCAGCCCTCCTCCATATCCAGAAGATATTGGAGGGGCTTTCCGGCAAGCGTAGCTAAACAGACGTTCTCGGTTTCCGAAAACGGATAATGTAAAACCGCCTCCGAAAAAGTCGGAGCTTGTCCGTTGCCCTCGAGAGCCGAGGAAACGCCAAGCATTACGCAAAAGTACTCGAAGCCCGAAAGCGAAAATCTTTCGCGCACAAGAACCATCGGCAAAACCGTTTCGGACGTCATATCCTCGCGGCGTCTCAAGCAGTCGAGCTCGTTTATCGGATCGTCGGTATTCTCCGAATGCTCCGATTCAAAGCACAGGCGAATGATCCGGCAGATATCCGATATGTGCTCAACGGCTTTACAATAGGGCTTCGGCTTCCGCCGAAAAATTTTCTCATCCATAAACGCCTCGGCTTATTTTATAAGGGTGCCTCTAAAAACCGGTTTGAAAAGCAAAAACGGGTGTGGTGCGTCGGCTGCAAGGAAAGCCGACGAAGCAAGGCTTGATGCCTTGCGCGAATGACCGCAAGCGGTCACCCTGAGACTTGACGAAGCAGACGGCAGCGTTTTGCGCGAAGCGCATAATGCGTCCACGCTCGTTTTTGCTCAAACAAGGTTTTTAGAGGTGCCCATAAATACAACATAATGTCGATTATGTTGTATTTCATCTCCGAAGCGCGACAGGGAAATGTAAAAAAACACAAAATAAGACCGCTTTTTTTGTTAAAACGGACAGGAAAATAACTCTTGACAGGAGGGACTTTTTATGGTACAATGTATGTAATAAAAAGTATGCTTGTTTATGAATACAACATAATCGACATTATGTTGTAATAACAAGATTAAGCCGTTCTATCTGACGGGCGTGTGTCTGCCCGCTTTCAATCGTGTAGATGCGTGTCGTGTTCACGCTTGAATGACCGAGGATATCTGCGAGGCGCGATAGGTCTTTTTCGAGTGAGTAATAGGTTCTCGCAAACAAATGCCGCAGATTATGGGGGTAGACCTTTTTCGGGGAAACCGCCGTGGAGTTGCACAGCTTTTTCATATCACGCCAGATATTGGAGCGGTCTAACTGCTTTCCGTTTCTGGTAATAAACACCGCTCCGGCGGTGATTTTTTGTTTTTGGATATATTTTTTCAGCAGCTCACAAAGCTGCGGCGGGAGAAAAACGGTACGGAACTTGCCCTTGCATTTGATCTCCGCGCGCCCGCTCCCGATCGATTCGGCAGTGATGAACTTCAGCTCGGATACCCGAATCCCCGTGGCGCAGATCGTTTCCACTATCAGCATCAATCTTTCGTTTTTCTGCTGCCTTGCGGCTTCGATCAAACGCTTATATTCGCTGCGGCAAAGCTCCTTTTCTTCGGGAACGAACAGTGCGCGCTGTATTTTAAAGGGTCTGACCCTAAGCTCCACGCGTCCGATAAACTTTAGAAAATTGTTTACTGCGGCGAGCATTGAGTTGGCGCTTGAGGCTGCATACCGTTCGCCCAAAAACAGCTTGAAGTCAATGACAAGCTCCTTATTTATCGTCCGGTTGTCCGCAAATTCAAGAAAGACCTTTGTGTCATGGATATATTTTGTGATGGTATACCGACTTCGTTCCTGCTCGATCAGGTGTTTTTTAAAGTCCGATATTTTCCCGATAAGCTCCGACATGTTGATTTCCTCCGCAATTGTTTTTTATTGATTTTTACATATTTTAAGAAAATATGCCAATGTTATTCGTTCTTCTCTGTTTTAATTCACCAAAAAGTTCTCTTTAAAATATTCTCTTCTGTTAAATAAATGCGTACTCGGCACTAAATAAAGGCAGCCCCTAAGGCTGCCTTGTTATAATAGTATACTTTGGTATGTTTTTCAATACCATTTGCGCAAGATGTCGAAATCCTGCGCAACGTGTAATATCATCTGTTTTTTCGCCAAAAAACACAGCTTGTATTTGTTGGTTTTCACCACCGCTTGCGCAACATAATAAAAAAAAATGCTTGCTTAAGTTTACCGGCTTTCCATACCGAACAAATCGCGGCAGCGTTCTCGGCGCTGCCGCGATAATAACATATTTCGCGATCTGTCCGCTTTTTTCGTCTCCCGCGTTACGGCACTACCGCACTGTCAGTCAATGAACAGATGTCTGGGCAGACCGTCTACCATAAACGGCGACAGCTCGCCGATTATCAGCGGTCTGGCATACTCGGAGAACTCCTTTGAGATGTAGGAGCCGTCGTTGATTATCCACTCGGCAGGAACCAGCTTTTCGACGTTCGCTACCGCGGACGCAGGACAGGAGCCCGTTTTGAGCTGATAGGGATTGTTGGATAT
>CAMWVP010000083.1 GCA_947177735.1 uncultured Clostridia bacterium | reverse complement strand
TTTAAATAAATCCTTGTTTTTTGCTTTTTTCGTGGCTTATATATAGAGGGTTAAATTTTACCCTCTGTTGCTCATTGAAAATTTAATAGCAGTATTTCAGATACCTTCCCTTGTGCAGCCTTTACGGTTGAAAGCGAAAGGAGCGCTACGCCAAGACGTTCCCCGAATCACAGATCGGACAAGCACGGCACTTTGCCGGACGAGCCTCGGCTCAACATTATTCCGAAAGATGATCCGTAACCGAGCGATAAATAGCAGCTCCCGAAACCGATGTGGCAATCGGTGCGCGATGACCTGCACATGGGGATAATGATACTTCCGTCCAGCCACAACTGCACGTAATGGGGGCGGCGGCATGAGAACCATGCCGAGGTGAGAGTCCTATGACACCGTGCCAACGGTGGTCTGAAATATTCCCGATGTCGGGGGTGCGGGGCAAATACGACAGTATTTACAGGCAAACAAGCGAAGAAATTCGCTGTTAAATATAAGGAAGCGGCTCTGTAATTACACGGAGCCACTACCGTTTGCACACTGAAAAGTGTGCAAATTTCAGTTTCGCCGTAACCGTCGGAATTGAAATTTGCACATTTTTTAATATAAGAACATGGAGGAAAAGTATGGATAACGAAGCAATCATTCGATACAAATTCTACTTGTGCAGAAATTTTCTGGACAAGCTTTTGAGCAAGAATCTCATAACCGAGGCACAGCGCAGAAAAATCGAAAAGGCTGTAGTAAAGCGGATCGCGGAGGTTTGAACCTCTGTCCGCTTTTGTCGATTGTGATACAAATAGCCGTAGATATTTCGTCCGGTTTGGTGATAGATAAACCCGAACCGTTTCGGTATACTGTGTATGAAAGGAGCTGATGAAATGGCTGAAATCACGATTATACCTGCAAAAAAACGTTCCGACGAAGTCGTCAGAACAGCCGCCTATGCCCGAGTATCGAGCAGCAGCGAGGATCAGCTGAACTCATTCGCAGCACAGATACGGTACTACACCGAGTTGCTCAAGGACAGCACCAACGCGGTATTCGTGGATATGTACGCGGACGAAGGAATAAGTGGAACCTCGGCGGCAAAGCGCACCGAATTCCAAAGAATGATGAGCGACTGCCGAAAAGGAAAAATCGACAGAATACTCGCCAAATCAATATCGAGATTCGCGCGAAACACCAAAGACAGCCTTGAAGCGGTACGAGAGCTGAAAACCCTCGGCATATCGGTATACTTTGAAAAAGAGAATATCGACACGGGCGAGATAAGCTCGGAAATGATGCTGGCGATATACAGTCAGTTCGCGCAAGAGGAATCGATGTCAATATCCCGAAATTGCCGAATGGGAGTTCACAAACGAATGATGGATGGCACTTACAAAACTGCCTCTACCCCATTTGGATACGATTATGTTAATGGCGAACTCAAAATCAATCCCGAAAAAGCGGAGATTGTCAAGCAGATTTTCTCATGGTATGTCAGCGGAATCGGAATGAACGAGATTGCAACACGATTGAACCAACTCGGTATCCGCAAAGAGATTTGGCGGCGCGGTACAATTCATTGTATACTCACAAACGAAAAATATATTGGCGATACGCGCCTTCAAAAGAGCTTTATGACCGATGTCCTGCCTTTCAGAAACGTAAAAAATCGAGGTGAGAAAGAACAGTATTATGTCAACGGAACACATGAGCCGATAATTGAAAAATCAATTTTCGATAATGCTAAAAAAATACTTGCCGCCAGAGATAAGTCAAGCGTAACAATAACCGAACGCTCACCTTTCCACTCAAAAATTGTATGCGGAAATTGCGGAAGTACATTCAGACGAAAGGATCGCAAAACTTATGTGTGCTGGGTTTGCAGAAAGCATGACGAATCGGCAGATGACTGCAACATTCGGCAAATACGCGACGATGAATTCCGCATAGCGTTCGTGAGATTATGTAATAAGCTGCAAGCACATGGCAAAGCGATCCTCGCACCAATGCTCCGCCAGCTTGAAACACTCTCCGAAAGAGAAAAATCGGGCAACTCACAGCTTGCGGAGCTTCGCAAGGAAATATCCGAGATCAAGCAGCAGACCTACTTGCTGACTATGTTGAACTCGCAAGGCACGCTTGACGGAGCATACTTCAAGAAACATACTCAGGAACTCGACCGAAAACTGATGACCGCGCAAAAACAGCTTCACGCCAACCTTGACGATAAGGACGGCAAAAGGCTTGACGAGCTGCGGAAGCTGATTGGTATATTTGAGAGATCAGAGCCAATAACCAATTTCGATGAAATCAAGTTCGGGCAGATCGTTGAAAAGATCACGGTGCTGTCCGAGACGGAAATCCGCTTCGGCTTGATTGGCGGGATCGGCTTTACAGAGCGGATAGAGAGGTGAGAATATGCTGAAAAACAGAAGCATACCGTTCGGCTACTGCATGGTGAACGGAAAATATGCGCTGAATGTTCCCGAAGCCGAGGCGGTACGAAAAATCTTCGCGGATTACATAGGTGGCAAATCGCTGAAAACCATAGCCGCCGAGATGACAATACCATATAATATGGGCAAGGCGGTCTGGAACAAGAACATGGTCTGCCGAGTGCTTGAAAACAAGAAATATATTGGTGAAAACGGATTTCCGCAGATCATTACCACCGATGACTTCAAGCAATCTGCTCGGATAAAGGCAGAGCGGAACACATACCGCAAACCCGCTCCACAGGACGAGCCGCAGCAAGCAGAGGCAACGATCATGGAATACGAGCCAACCGATGAGATTCAGCGTATGACCAATGAAATAAATCGGCTGCTTGATTCTGAAAATGCCGACAAGGATAAGGTTGAGACGCTTATCATAAAGTGCGCTCAATTAAAATATACGACAATATGCGAGGTGAGAACATGATAGCAACAGCAACAACGGCGCAAAACGATATGCGGATCGTGGTTATACCTGCAAAATCCCGCGAGGAGATCAAGCAAGCGACAAAATGCTTGAAAGTAGCGGCATACTGCAGAGTCAGCACCGATGAGGAAGAACAGAAAACCAGTTATCAGGCGCAGATCGAATACTACACCGACAAAATCAACAAGAATCCCGAATGGCAGATGGCTGGAATATTCGCCGATGAGGGCATAACTGGAACACAAGCCAAAAAACGTCTCCAATTTCTCAAAATGATCAAGCTGTGCAGACAAGGCAAAATTGATGTGATCTTAACCAAATCGCTCTCTCGATTCGCCCGAAACACGGTAGACAGCTTGAATTATATCCGAGAGCTGAGAACGCTCGGAATAGCAGTTATATCGGAAAAAGAAAATATAAATACGCTGACAGCGGAGAGCGAAATGCTGATCACAATCATGAGCTGCTTCGCCCAAGCGGAGTCCGAATCCATCAGTAAAAACGTAGCTTGGGGAGTACGGCAGAGCTTCAAAAGCGGAAATGTGCCGATGCAGTACAAAAAGCTGCTCGGTTATAGAAAGGGTGAGAACGATCTCCCCGAAATCATACCCGAGGAAGCGGAGATCGTAAAAGAAATCTTCCGCAGCTACCTTGACGGAATGAGCCTTAAGCAGATCGCCGATTTGCTCAACTACCGAGAGGTCAAAACAAAGCACAAGCAAACCACATGGCAACCCGAGATCGTCAAGAGCATTCTTGTAAATGAAAAATATACGGGCGATGCGCTTCTGCAAAAGACCTACATCACCGACTGCATTACTAAAAAGAGCCGCAAGAACAATGGCGAACTGCCGATGTATCTGGTCAAGAACCATCATGAGCCGATCATATCCCGAGCCGACTTCAACCGTGTTCAAGAGGAAATGGCAAGACGGTCTGCCAAACGATCGATTGCCGACAAGCTCACCAAGACCGATCAAGGCAAATACAGCGCGAAATACGCATTATCTGAATTGCTGATATGCGGAGAGTGCGGAACGCACTATCGCCGAGTGACATGGACAGCAAAAGGCTTCAAGGAGATAAAGTGGCGCTGTATCAACCGAATCCAATACGGCAAGCGAAAGTGCCACGGCTCCCCTACCATCGACGAACAGGCACTCCACAAGGCGATTGTGAGCGCAATAAACGAGTTCTGCGAGGTCAAGGTCGATGTGGCAAAGGTGCTTCGAGAAAGCATAACCGAGGTGCTTGATCCGAATCTAAACGGGAGCGTACAAGCGGCACAGCAGCGGATCGACGAACTGGCACACAACATAGATGAACTGATAAAGCTGGCAACCGTACCCGAAACCGCTGCCACAGCTATGGCGGATATTGAGAAATTCAGTGAGGAAATGAAAACGCTGCGAGAGTTCATCGAAACCGAAAAAGCGAAACAGCTGACGGCACAAAGAGGCTCCGATGAGCTCAATGCGGTGTTGGAACGCCTTGAAAATGAGGACTTCACCATGACCGAATACGATGATGTGGCGGTACGGCAGCTGATTGAAAAGGTCACGGTCGAAAGCAAGGACACCATAACGGTGACCTTTAAGGGCGGGTTTGAAGTAAGGAAGGAGTTAAATGGAGATTGAGATTCCGGCATGGCTTTATGAACTGCTTCTGATAGAAGCGGCAGAAACGGATTCCGCGGTTGAGGAAATCGCGGAATCCGCTTTTAGAAATTTTATTGAAAGGAATGAAAACATTGGCAACTAACGAAAAGAAAGGCGTTACCGTCAAGATCGATGCGGAACTTCACGCTGAGGTCAAGCGGTACATTGAGGAACACGGAATGACAATGGGAGATTTCGTAGCTTTGGCATTACAAGATGAACTTCACCCGAAACTGACGATCAAGGAGGATAAGAACATGGGCAATATGAGAACAATGGCGTTCCAGGTACCGGAGGAACTGTTTCAGAAAATCAAAGACTATCTGCAGCGCAACAACATGACGCAGAAGCAGTTCGTGATCGGGCTGATTGAAAACGAGATCGAGCGCGATCTGCGACAACGCGCAGAAATGGGCGAGGCACCGACAGATTCCGAGAAAGTGACAGATGAACTCGCAGAACAGCAAGAAACAGCCGCTGTGAGCGATTGTGAGAGCGTTTCCGAGGAAGTCGGGGAACAGTCCGAGGAACAGGAAAGTCCTGATTTTTCGGACGATTTTGACAGCGAGAGCGATGAATCTGAAAATCCCGATGAGGATGAGGATTTGGACGAAAGCGAGGATCAGGACGAGTCCGAAGATATGGGAATGTCTATGGGGATGTGAGTTCAAATGTATATGAATTCTCTGCTGCGGTTCATATAAAACCCCGACAAGGAAATTTCATTAAGCAAATAAAAAAGGTCTTGACATTCGTGTACCGATGTATTATAATATAAATATGAAGTTGAGACGCATTTGTATGTGAAAGAGAAAAAAATCTTTTTTGTCAGCGTTTCACAGCAGAAATTGCATAGCAGAGCCGTTTGTGAGTTTCTCATAGACGGTTTTGTTATATCTATAAAATGATTTTGGACGCAGTTTTGGACACACTTAGGTTTAAATGCACACAAATTCGCCGCGCTGAACAACAGATGCAGACTAATAAAATGGAGGCGAGATAATGACTACTTTAGAAGAATTGGTTGACTACTGTGATGAGGAAAAACCTGTCGGCGCGTTGTTGCTGACGGGTGAGTGGGGTTGCGGTAAAACGTACTTTATCGAGCACGAGCTTAAGGAAAGGGTTAAAAAAAATGCCGTAATTCTGCGCGTTTCGTTGTTTGGAATGACCTCGGTTGACGAAATCAACGAAGCAGTCAAAAAGGCGTGGATTGAACTGTATTCGGGTTTTGCGCATAGCTTGTTTGACGAAAAAAGCAAAGTCAGGCAAATTCTAAATGCGATTAGTAGCGCGGACAACGCTCCTGGAGGGCTTAAGGCGCTTATCTCTATTGATTATACCGCGTTTATCCCTTTGAAGAACAAAATCATAACCAACGAAAAGGGTAAAGACAAGCTCGAAAAAAAGGTCATCCTCGTTTTCGACGACCTAGAACGTTGCAATATGGATTATGCTGATGTTTTGGGTGTTATCAACGATTATTGCGAAAACAAAGAGTTCCACACCATAATCGTCGCGAATGAGGACATAATCAAATCAAAAGACAACACGCCCAAGACCGAAAATGCCCCCGTTGACGATGCCAACACAACAACCAACAAGTCAATCCCCTATTCAGAGCTCAAAGAAAAGATCATCGGACGTTCAATAAAATATACACCAGACTACAAAAATATTGTTCACGCTGTTATAGAAACTTTTCTCACAGTTTACAAGGAAAATAGATATTACCTGTTTTTGACAACTTATGAGGAAGAGATAATCAATCTTTTTGCTCCAAGCACATATCACAAAATAGCAGATAATGATCAACTAACGCAGAGCCCACATAATATTAGGAGTTTAAAATGCGCTTTATATGATTTTCATCGCATTTATAAGTTGCTTATCGCACGTTTCCCGCAAGATGATACTACAAAGAAGTTCCTTTTTAATTTTATTCCTTATGTTTTGGCTATTAAATCAAACCACGCAAATAACGAGGAAGTTATTAAAAACTATTACCCCTCATTTGAACGTGGATACCTTTTTAAATCTGAAAAAGAATGGGTTGACAATGGGTATTGGAATGAAGATGATTTCAATCACGAGATTGATATGATGATAGAAAGAAACACCAAAAATCCGTTAAAAATCTTAAAATTCAGCAATATTATGTATATTGAAGATGATATTGTGCAAGAATACTTTTCGCAATTACTTGAATGTGCATATAATGGTGAGCTTTCTTTAGACGAGTATGTGTATCTTATTGGAAATTCGTCAACCTCTAGACTTAACAAGTTAAAATTGCCTGCGGAAATTGATTGGGACAAGGTTAATCAAGGGATAAGTTTGCAATTTGATAAGTTATCCTCCTCTTCAAGCAGACCCCGTTTCCTTTATACTAGTCTTGAGAATAAAATTCCTGATGATTATACGCCAGAGGAGTTAACATTGTATAAAAAAATACGCGACTTTGTCCGTAATGGTGGTGAAACATACGAAGTAAACAGAAAAAGATATATAGAAGAAATGAAATCATATACTGAAATCACCTTCCATCATTTGAAGAATAAGCTGTTTGTTGTTTTTGATTTGGAAATGGCAGATGCAACTTTTCAAGCGTATAAAGATGTTAATAATTATGAAAAGGCATATTTTAATTCTACCTTTAACACTATGTGGGAAAGTATATTGGATCGTCAGCAAGATTTTAATTATTTGGATAGCAGGAACGGCTTTGATCATTTGATACGCAGCTTAACAGAATATATGCGCGAATTGGATAACGAGCACAAACAGATTGCTGTTTTCCACGTTAACAATTTTATAACTACGGTAGATAAATTGCTGAAAAAAACCAATGAAATGCTTAGCTCTGAAAAAGAAAATAATAATCAATCTGAAAACAGTTAAAGTTTACATTATCTATTCTACCTCGCTTTATTCTCAGGTGTGAAAATTCATAATGGCTTTCATTGGTTTCTTAATACAATTACGCCGCCCGATCTCCTTAGTGGATTTCAGGCGGCTGCTCTATTATGAAATTGCGGATTTTCTATTGTTCTCGTCATCACTCTTTGCTGATTTAGGTAAAAGCATAATATCGAGCTTGTTCACAGCCTCGACATCTGCCTCCTCAATCAAATGCAGATACTTGTTCGTGGTCTCGATATCGCCGTGACCCAAACGCCCTTGTACTTGCTTGATATTCACGCCCGCATACAGGAGCAATGTCGCCGATGTATGGCGGAAGCTGTGAATTCCGTGGAATGGGAGATTTTCCCGTTTGCAGAACCGTTTAAGCCATTCATAAGTTGTGTTTGGGTGCTGAGGCTCGCCGTTGTCCTGGGTAAAAAGCCTGTCCGTTTCGACCCAGTAGTCACCTAACTTGAGTGCTTCCGCATCTTGTTCAGCCTTGAGTTGTTTCAACATCTCCATTATGTACGGTGATATTTTCAGTGTTCTTTGAGAGCGTTTCGTCTTGGTTGTGTCGGTGTAGATGCCACGCTCTGCCGTTTGATTAGAGGTTCGGCGAACACTTATCACGTTATGCTCGAAGTCAATGTCTTTCCATTCCAAGCCTAACATTTCGCCGCGACGGAATCCACTATATGCCATTAAGTAGAAAAATGCCTTATATTTCAGCGGCTCGTTCTCCATTTTCGTAAGCAGTAGCGCCATTTCTTCCTGTGAGTAAATTTGCTTTTCCTTGATCTCACCCTTTGGTATTGTGACTTTTGAGCAAGGATTATCCGAAACAATATCCATTTTGATCGCATATCCGAACACATCCGAGATCAGTTCCAAGTGATGCTGAATAGTTTTCGGTGAAAGCGGTTTGCCCGTTCTCACATTTGCTCCGTCCCTTGCCATTGAGTTGAGGAACGCTTGTATTTGTCGCGGCGTGATCTTGTCAATCCGTAAGTGACCGATTGCTGGATAAACTCGCTTGGTGAGCTTTCGCATTTTCTCTAATGTTGACGAGCGCAAGTTCAAAGTGGCATATTCCGTGAACCACTCTTCAGCGAGTTCTTCAAATTTTACTGCCGTTGCCTTGAAACCGTGCATACACGCTTCTTCAAACATCACGGCTTGGCGGTTCAGCTCTTTCTGAATCTGCCGTTCGGTCATTCCCTCGGGAGGTTTCCACGTTTTCGTTTGTTCTTTGTGGTTGCCTTTAATATCATAGCCTACGGAAACTCGTATCTGATACGAGTCGCCCCGTTTTCTGATGGTTGCCATAAACATCTCTCCTTTCGATTTTGATGTTGCGAATTTATGACATACCCCTGTACACTTTAATTATATCACTTCCACGCTTTAAAGTCAAGCATTTTATAATTTTTTCACAGAGGTATGTCGATTTCCTGTTGCTTTATCTTTTATGTCGCTGTGAGGTGTCCTGTTTCCGCTGCTGTTCGATCAACTTGCTGATGTAATCGCCTTGTGAAATTTCTTCGTATGTAGTTGCAACGTCGGAGTACTCTTTCAAAAGCGCGGCGCACTTATCATAGTGTTCACTAATGGGCGCAGCTTTCTGTTCTGTTTCAGCGATAACGTCTTTGAGGTAGTCCAAGTCTGAAAGGCTCTCAATATTTTTCTGCGCGAGAGTTTCCTTGTAGATTTCCGCACGAAACTGTTCCTCCGCCGTGAGCGAGGACTTGTCCATAAGCGCGAAATATTCCTCCGCTTGTGCTGCAAGACTCTTTAATAAATTGCACTTTGTTTCCATAATGTTTACCTCCTGTCGGGATCTTTCAAGTTCGTGTTCTAGGGTTCTGATTTTTCCGTCTACCTCTCCGATACTCTGTAAGCGGTCACGATTTATAATTGAGAGCAGCGTTCCGAGTTGTTCAAGTGTCGGGTGGGAAACGTTGACTTCTTGAACACTGCTGAGCGTTTCCGAGTACTTGTCACGGAGTGCCGACCTCTCGCATGGATCGTTTAATCCCGCTCCGACATCACGCCACAAAATTCTTGAAGCAAGCTGCTCAACAGTATATTCCTCACCGAGTGTTTTCAAACGCACCGCTCGCTGCTGATCGGGAGCCTTGACCGAAATATATTTCCCTCGCTTGACAGTGTAGCCGAGCATTTCCAACTCCGCAAGCAGTTCATCAACATTCTTAACGTAACCAACAAGTTTGTCGATCTCTCTGCGGATTTTTTCTTTCCAAGATGAACCCCTCCGCTTATGCTCCCACTCGTTATAGTCAATGTTCTGGGATACCCCTAGCTTTGATTCAATAGGTTTAATCCCAAATGCAAGGCATACCCTGTCGGATTCCTCACGGATCTTTCGGAGCGTTTCCTTGTTGTCATTAAACTTATGCCCATCAACTCCGTAAGTATTTACAATGAAGTGTGTATGGATATGCTCCTTGTCAACGTGTGTCGCTATCACCACCTGACTGTCCTTGCCAAAAACTTTTAACGCAAATGCTTTACCTATCCGGTGAGCAAGTTCGGGAGAGATGTTGTCTTTCGGGGCGAACGATTGAATATAATGGATAACTTTCACTCTGCCTTTGCCAGACTTCGGTATGGGTTCGTCAAATCTCTTTCCGCTGAATCGTTCGTAGACCATCTTCATATTGTAATACGCTCCCTCCGGATTGGTCAAGCAGTTGAGCGATGATGTTAGAACAAGGTCGTCGGTCTTTTCGGGATTGAGTATGTATGTTAGGCTACGTTGGACTGTTGCTCGGATAGACTTTGACTTAACAAACGGCATAATGTTTCCACCTCCAATTTCAGCGACTTGACATCATCGGCATAGACGCTGTGGGTTTCATTTGCCTTCTTAGCGATCTGGTTGATGTTACCTCCGATAATTCGCAAACCTTTCATCAGCTCTCCGACATTTTTCAAGTCAAAAATAATTATTTGACCCTTGGTCGCCATGCGCCGAATGAAGTCGCTGGTATTGATCTGAACTTTCTTGGCTCGTTTTTCAACGAGTTCCCATTCTTTGAGATCAAAGATAATCTCTTTGCGTTTTACTTGTTTGAATTTTCTCATAAGTGTTGACCTCCTTGTGTGATTGGAATCTTTGCTTTTAAAGCCTAGTGATTTGATGTGATTTGTTTGGGGTTGGGCACCCTAAACGGATGAGCAAGCGGGGCACCGCTTTGCTCGGTGAAAGTATCCGTGTACTTTCTGTGCTTGCTATGATGACAAAAAACACAAGAATACGTATTCCGAATTTTTCATTTTTTCGGCGCGTATGCGCTCCCCCTCGAAAATTTTTTTCAAGAGTCGATGTGAAAATAGAATGCCCCCTCCGATTTTTTCTTGGACTGTCTGCCATTCCGCTGATGTGGATTCAGATTTTTGCGGAAGGTTTTTCGAGTGGTAAGGTGGAAGTGTAGACATTTTTACGAATTGGAATTTATTTTTACAATGGAGATACCCCCTTTCAAAAGTTTTCGCGGCTAGGAGCAGCGGTGGTGGTTGGTTAGTGACTTGGGATTTTTTATTTGCTACCTGCTATTCAAAAAGATGACCGTTACAGTTCAATTGGGGATAAGATTTTTTCTGCGCCCACCCTGACCGTCCGGATATAAAGCGCTTATTCAAAAGAGCCGACTGACGGACGGTAGGTTCTGACGGCTCGCTGATCTGCTATAGACTGAGCATTTCAACTCGACTGTCGTTCGGCAGAGATAGAGCAGATGGCTATTCTTTCTCGAAAGAATTATTTTTCTACGAAGCCGACCGCCTTCCATTCCACGTTGCTCGTTCCTTAAAAAATCTTGAACGCGCTTGATATTATTCATTGTGCTACCGCTCCTCAAATGTTCTAACAGCGCCAACTTTGGCACAAGAATTTTTCCGCGCTTGCCTTGATTTGTTCTAATGTGCAGGAGTGCAATTGCCATACAGTAGGCTCTGACAGTCCGCTGATCTGCTATGCACACATACTAAGGGTGAACATTTCAACTTGACTGCTGTTCGGCGGAAATGGAACGAGAGGCTATGTTCCTCGACAGAAATATTTTTCGGAAAAAACGACATTCTCCCGTCCTGCCGTGCCTATCTTAACAAAGCTAAATGCACTGATGTCAACAATTATATCGCTGTCCTCAAATATTCCAACGGTGCTGACCTCGGCGCAAAAATCTTTCTGTGCTTGTCCTGACCCGTTTTGTCGAGGTAGAGCTTGTTCTAGAAAACCAACTGCTAACGGTATGCATGGATAGTCCGCTGATCCACTATGTGTACTTCTCGCTAACGAGCAATTCAGCTTGATGGTTGTTCAACCGTGATGGTGTGGTAGGCTGTCGATCTTCGACAGAAAAATTTTTCGGTGAAGCCAACAGCCTCCCGCTCCTCACTGCACGTTTCTTAGAAAAAAGTTGAGTGTGCTCGCTATAAAACCATTACGCTGCTGTTTTCAAATATTCCAACAGCGCCGACTTCGGGATAAGAATTTTTCCGCGCTTTCCTTGACCCGTTCTGATATGTGGCAGTTTATTTTGGAGTACAAGCTGACGGACGGTGTGCTCGGACAGTCCGCTGATCTGCTGCGCACATTCTTTGATGGTGAGCATTTCCAACTGCTCATTGCTTGTCGGCGGCAGAGCGGTCGGGAGTTCATCTACCTCGATAAGTGCGTTCAAGAGATTGACCACCTGCTGTATAAGTTCCTGCTTGTTTCTCATTGTCATAATATAGACCTCCTTTTAGAAAATAGCTTTGAGAGAAAAAATAGTTCCATATATTCCGGTCACTTAGACTCCTGTTTTTAAACCCGTTTTTGAAAAAATCTCACTTTTTGCCGAAATTTTGTAACATTGTACAATCACGCGCAAAATTTCGCGCCTGCTTAGTGCAAAATGACATATGCTAAAACGGAGCAGAATTTTGTCTCTCACTTATAACTAAAGCTCAATAAGGAAGTATTCAAAGGATTTAAAAAGGCTGCGCAGCGAAAGCTACGCAACCTCGTTTTTTGTGTTTGTTGTGCTACATTTTTTGGAGTATTTGCAATCCACTATTGCTGATGAACTCGCCACGTTAAAACGGAAGTATATCTCTACTTTCTGTTCCCGATGCCCGCTCGACTTATCGGGTGCGTGAACGACTATCTTCTCCACAAGCTCGTGCATAATTTCGGGAGTAAGTTCCTCAATATAAGTGTATTTCCGGACAAGGTGAATAAAGTTTGAAATATCGGAGGTTTTATGCTCGGTTTCCTCAATGAATTTTTGGAGTTCGGAAACGGTCTGCTTTAACTGCTTTTGCTCGCTATCATAATTCGCGGACATTTGAGTATAACGCTCATCGGATATTTTTCCCAGAACATTATCCTCGTAAAGCCGCGCGAACAGCTTGTCCAGATCGTCAATTCGCCGCTCGGACTGCGCCAGCAATTTCTTTGCTTTCTTGACCTCTTGCAGATGTGCCGCCGAAGCGCTTTCCATAGCGGAATTCACAAACGCGTCCTCGTTCGCGTGAACGGTTTCAAGCAGCTTATTCAACTCACCCAAAACCAATTTTTGCAAAACTACCGTCCGTATGTAATGCGCCGTACAACTGCGGAATTTGCTCCTATAATTTGAGCAAGACATACTCTCTTGATTTTTTTCACTATTATATAGGTATAATTTAGCGCCGCAGTCCGCACAGAAAACAATTCCCGAAAAAGGACTTACCTTAGTATTAGCTTTTCTCGGACGGCGCTTGTTTTTGCGAAGTTCTTGTACCAGATCGAAATCGTGCTGCGAGATTATCGGCTCATGTGTGTTCTCGAAAATCTGCCAATTCTCGCGTGAAAGTATAGCCTGCTTCTTGGTCTTATACGACTTTACCTCGGTTCTGAAATTCACCGTATGACCGATGTATTCGGGACGTTCAAGGATTTTTCCAACAGTTTGCGATCCCCAAAGCGTCGGATTTTTATAAGGCTTTGTTCCTTTTCTGCCTTTGGAACGCGCATAAGCGGTGGGTATCAGAACTTTTTCCTCGGTCAATTTCCGCGCGATCTGCCCCGGTCCCAAGCCGTTGATACACATTTTGAAAATTCTCCGTACCACTTGCGCCGCTTCTTCGTCGATCTCCCAAACGTTTTTATCCGCTTCGGATTTTATGTAACCATACGGTGCGACAACCGCTAACGGCTTTCCCGACTGCCCTTTGGATTTGAACGCGGCGCGTATCTTGCGGCTTGTATCACGGGCGTAAAACTCATTAAACAAATTGCGAATCGGTGTAAAATCGTTGCTTTCCAACTCGCTGTCAACGCCATCATTCACGGCTATAAAATGAACCCCGTGCTCCGCGAACATTACTTCGGTGTAGTAACCGACTTTCAAATAATCGCGCCCGAAACGCGACATATCTTTGACGATCACCGTTCCGACTTTTCCGCTCTCGATATCCGACAACATTTTCTTAAAGCCGGGACGGTCAAAATTCGTGCCCGTGAACCCGTCGTCGATATAAAATTGACAGTTGCGAAGCCCCTTTTCATCGGCGTACTTCTGCAAGATCGCTTTCTGATTGGTAATGCTGTTGCTCTCGCCGTTCAAGTCATCGTCATTGCTCAAACGGCAATATAATGCCGTAATTCTGTCTAACATAATTAACCTCTCTTTCCGACAAAATCGGCGGATTATGCAATATTATTATAAACTATTTTCAAAGATTTGTCAAGGCTTTAAAGCGATAAATTGCATAATCCGCAGAAAAAATTATGCCGCGTTTTCTAAATTGTTTATTACCAGCCGTTCTATGATGTCATCAAGCGTTTCTTTGCAGTCAAAATTGAAATGCAATTCTACAATGTAGGTAGTGTTCCCGATTTTGTACTCGAAGGTATTCGCTTGATCTACGGCGGTTGTATTGAATGATACATTTCTTCTCATTAAGCTCCTTTCTGCCGATTTCTCGACTGTTTATCTTCGCGGACGTGCCTGTGGCTTGTCCTGTTTCCGTTGATGTTCGATAAGTTTTGAGATGTAGTCGCCTTGCGAAATTTCGTTGTATGTAGTAAAAATATCGGAATACTCCTGTAAGAGTACAGTACACTTATTATAATGTGCTTTGATTGGCGCAGCTTTCTGCTCCGTTTCAGCGACAATACCCTTAAGGTAATCGTAATCCGAACGCTTCTCAATATTCTGTTGTGCCAAAGTTTCTCTGAACATCTCCGCGCGAAGCTGTTCCTCCGCTGTGAGCAAGGGTTTGTCCATAAGCGCGAAATATACCTCTGCTTGTGCCGCAAGGCTCTTTAATAAATTGCATTTGGTTTCCACGGTGTTTACCT
>CAMWVP010000082.1 GCA_947177735.1 uncultured Clostridia bacterium | reverse complement strand
TCATCACACCGTCCTTACCGGGATATTATGCCCCCTCAGGTGCTCCTTGACCTCGCCGACGGTAAGCTCGCCGAAGTGGAACAGCGAAGCCGCCAATGCCGCCGAGGAATTTGTCCGCTCGAAAACCTCCGAGAAGTGGTTTATCGAACCGCAGCCGCCGCTCGCAATAACCGGGATATTCACGCGCTCGCAGACGAAATTCAGCATTTCGATGTCGAAGCCGCCGCGAACGCCGTCCGTATCTATGGAGTTCAGGCATATCTCGCCAGCGCCGCGCTCCTCGATCTCGCGTACCCAGTCGCCGAGGTCGAGCTTCATATCCACGCGCCCGCCGTTGATGTAGACGGTGTAACATCCTTTGCCGTCGCGCTTCGCATCGATTCCGACCACGACGCACTGACTGCCGAATATCTCCGCCGCGTCGCTTATCAGCTTGGGGTTCTTGACCGCCTGCGAGTTCACGGAGACCTTATCCGCGCCAGCGCGGAGCGTATCGCGAAAGTCCTCGACGGAGGAGATACCGCCACCTACGCACAGCGGCACGAAAACGTTCTGCGCGGTGCGCTTCACAACGTCAAGCATAACGCCGCGCCCCTCGTAGGAGGCTGTGATATCATAAAACACAATCTCGTCCGCGCCTTGCTTGTTGTACTCTATTGCAAGCTCCACGGGGTCGCCTACGTCCTTTACTCCCTCGAAATTAACACCCTTGACTACTTTTCCGTTGCGCACGTCAAGGCACGGGATAATTCTTTTTGCAAGCATAATCTTCTCCTTTATCTATCGGATAACCTTCATTACTTTGTCGTACTTGTCGGAATACAGCGCTTTGCTTTGCTCGGACAGCTTGTTGAAGCTGCGCTCCAGCTTGCCGCGAACAAACTCTATACCCTCCGCGATATCCAACTTTCGCTTAACATACGCGAGATAGAACAGCGACGGCACGGAATCAAAATGCGAAACAGCGTCCGCGTCGGCAACGCATATCTCCTCAATGCTCCGCTTTTCCGTAGGCTTGCTGCCGCGATGGTTCAGAATACAGCGCTTAACCAAGTCGGTCTTGTCGTAGCCAAAGCCGCCGAGTATCTCCTCCGCCATTCGCGCTCCGTGGATATGATGCTCGTCATACAGCGAATAATCGGTAACGGAAGCGATATCGTGAAGCCACGCCGCGATAGTTACCACCTCAACGTTCGCGCCGTATTTCTCGGCGAGAAAGACCGCGTTTTCGACAACCGCGCATATGTGATAATAGCAGCCCATGCCGAAAAAGTTGCTTTCGCTTTCACAGCGCCGTTTGACCTCGCTTTGGAGGTATTCTATAATATCGTTCCGCATTTTACGCACCCGCGTACCGCACAGCCTCGGCGAGATCAAGGCTGCCCGAGTAAATGCTCTTGCCGCAGATAGTGCCGTACAAGCCCATTTCCTTGCAGGTCACGATATCGTCCATGGTCTTGACGCCGCCGCTCGCGATTATGTTACACTTGCCGTGAGTGCCGTCATACAGCGCCTTGAGCTGCTGCGCGTTCACGCCAGAAAGAGTGCCGTCCTTGGAGATATCGGTGAAAATAAAGTACTTCACGCCGAACGAGATCATCTTGTTCGCGAGGTCGATATAGTTCACGTCGGATGCCTCGAGCCAGCCCTCGGTCGCTACCATTCCGTTAAGCGCGTCTATTCCGACAACTATCCTTTCACTGCCGAATTTTTCCACCGACTCCTTGACGAGCCGAGGATTTTTAAGCGCCGCCGAGCCTAATATCACGCGCGATATCCCCATTTTCAGATATTCGCCGATAGTCTCAATGCTGCGTATCCCGCCGCCGACCTCGACCTTTAATTTCGTCTTTTCGGCAACGTCGGTGTATATTTTCGTGTTGACGGGTCTGCCCTCTTTCGCGCCGTCAAGGTCTACCATGTGAATCCATTCCGCGCCCGCCGCTTCAAATGACAGCGCGGTGTCAAGATAGTTGTCGGCGACCTTTTCCGCAGTCGAGTAGTCGCCCTTGAACAGGCGAACGCAGTTTCCGTCCTTAATGTCTATCGCGGGTAAAATTACCATATAATCACCTCGTAAAATATTTTAAGCAATTCGTACCGGAGCATATAATTGCGTAAAATTTAACTTTTGCGCACTATGCCTAAATTTGTTCAACAATATCCAAAATCAATGAAATATAATCGCAAGCGCTGAGACAAGCCCGCCGCACATACTCTTTCGACATTCTGTCAGCGGAAAGCTTTTTATAGTCGATCTCAACATAAAGCGTATCCTCGTATTCCGAGACATATATTTTCTCCGAGCGTTTGTAGAGAAACACAGCCATTTTCACTTTATCAAGTGTAATGTTCGGTCTGTTCGGAAAATGTACCGCGGCAAATATCATAACCGTAGCGGAAGTATTGTCAAATACATTTTCGGGATCGTTGGTCATATCCGGCTCGGATATTAAAACGTCATACACGCTTATCTCCGCACGGCTCGTCACTACCAACAAACCCAGGTCACTCGAACTAAATAATGCCCGCTCAAAATTTGCGTACCTATATTCAGGAGAACTTTTTTCGTATTCATACCTATCCATACAGCTGTCGGAAACGGTGATCTCCTCGTCAAAGCAGTTGTTCAGAACGTCCGCCAGAAAATGATAATACGCATTTTGGTCATGATCGCTAAAGCGCCGAAACGGTAACGCAAACCGCTTTATTTCGGATGCGCTGTATATCTCATCAAACAACTCGTCAAAATTGTTTTTATACATAACTTTTCCTTTAAAGCGCGTTGAACCTCCGAAGTATATTCAAGCCCGTTTCGCCGCTCTTTTCCGGGTGGAACTGCGCACCGTAGACGTTCCCGGAGAACACCAGCGCAGGCACCTTCATTCCGTAGTCGCAGTACGCTGCGACATTCTCGCTCGGGCAATCCGCCGCGAACGAATGCACGAAATAGACATACTCCCCTCCCCTTTCCAACAGCGGGCACTTCTCATTAAGCTCCAGCGAATTCCATCCGATATGCGGAATGGGGAGATTTTCGGGAGTCATCAGCTTTACCGTGCCTTTGATAAGTCCGAGCCCCTCCGTTTCACCGAACTCGTAGCCTTTCTCAAAAAGCATCTGCATTCCCAGACAGATACCGAGAAGCGGCTTTTTTTGGGATTCCTCCTTGATAACGCCGATAAGACCGCTCTCGCCGAGCATTCTCATAGCGTCGGGGAACGCTCCCACGCCCGGGAGTATAAGCCTGTCGGCGGCTCTCAGGTCGTCCGCGGAGGCGGTTATTTTGTTCTCAAAGCCGAGAAAGTCCAGCGCGTTCTTCACGCTGAACAGATTTCCCGCGCCGTAATCAATAATTGCGATCATCTAATCAAATATCTCCGTTTCGTGTATTTTAATATGCTCCATAATATGCCCGATATTTCCTTCTCCCGCGTATTTCGTCATATCGAAGAAATTATCGTCCGCACTTATCCACAGGAGCGGATTTTTCTCTTCGCGAAGCGCTGTCTCACGCTTCAGACCGCCTGCGTACACTTCAACGTATTCACCGCAGAGCGGATATGAAAAATCCATTAAATGAACTAATCGAATATCCGTTTTGTCTATTCCCGTTTCCTCGTACAGCTCGCGGTATGCCGCCGAATAGCCGTCCTCGCCCCGCTCGATCTTTCCCCCGACAAAGTTATACAGCCCCTTGTACGGGTCTTTGATGCGCTTGCACATAAGCATTGTCTGACGGTCGGGCGAAAAGACCGCGATAACGTTATACCCCTGCATTACAGCGTTCCCTTTGTGGAGACCGCCGCGCCGTCCGTGTTGGGGCACGTCGCCGCTTTGAGCGCGTAGGCAAGCGCCTTGAACAGCGCTTCGATCTTGTGGTGATCGTTAGTGCCGTACTCCACGCGCAGATGCAGCGTTATCCCCGCGTTGAACGCGAACGCTCTCATGAACTCCTCGGTAAGGCAGGTGTCAAACTCGCCGACGCGCTCGTTGGTGAACTCCGCGTTGAACACCAGAAAAGGGCGCGCGCTGATGTCCAACGAACAAAAGCCCAAGCTTTCGTCCATAGGGATAAACGCGGAGCCGAAGCGCATGATCCCGGACTTGTCGCCGAGAGCCTTTGCAAACGCTTGTCCGAGTACTATACCCACGTCCTCGGCGGTGTGGTGTCCGTCAACGTACAGGTCGCCCTTTGCGTTCACTTCAAGTCCGAAGCCGCCGTGAACGCCGAGCGCCGTCAGCATATGATCTAAAAATCCGATTCCTGTGTTTATATTCACCGCGCCACCGTCTAAATTCAACTTGACAGTGATGTCTGTCTCTTTTGTTTTTCTGCTGATTTCCGCTGTTCTCATTTTTTAACCTCTATTCAATTAGTCTATCTAAGTCCGTTGGCGTATACCCACGAATAAAACTGCTCCTTTGGCGGCTTTTCGTACTCATAATCGAAACGGCACTTGTGAGCGTCGATCATTTCCCGTGCAATGGAAAAAACCTTTTCGGGAGTTTTCCCCGCCACGTCAATAATGACCTCGTTTACAAGCGGAGCGCGTTTGTTTATCTTCTCCGAGGACTTTTCCAACAGCTCGAAGTCGATAAGCCCCTCGCCGCGTTTCTGCATTTGCCGGTAATTCTGTCCGTAATCGCTGCATATCAGTCTGATTATAATGTAGTCGAAACCCTTAAAAGCCACGGGGATATCCGCCGTCCGCAAATCGTCGAAATCGTCCGCAATAATACTTTTTATTCCGTTTCGATTATAACACATAAGCGTTGAAACGAACCACTCCCAACAAATGCGCTCCTCGGACAAGCCGGATATCTCCTCTTTTCCGTCAAAGGTGTTGAATTCCGGCGCTTGGTTCTGCTCGACAAACGCGCCGCAATAGTGCGCGTAAAGCGACCTCGCAAGCGTGGATTTCCCCACGCCGCTTGCGCCGCATATGAAAATGAAGTCGTGCAGGTTCGGGGAGCGCCTGAGATACAAATTGTACTCGTATTTCTCGCCGCAGTATTCGTCCTTTTTCCGCCCAAGCAGCTCCGTAAAGCCGAATCTCTCATAAATGTGCTTTGCGCGGTCGTTATCGTCCTCAACGCCTATCGTAAGCTCCGGATATCCGCACGCCGTAAGTCTTTGGATAACCGTCCGCAGAAGAAACTTGCCAAGTCCGCGCCCCTGAAATTCCTTGTGTATACGATACGCGGAAAGGTACGCTCTACACTTATGCAGCTCGTCGTTTTCGGTCGCGTCGTACAGAACGTGAAGCTCGCCGATAAGCCTTTCATTAAAGTAAAGGCAGAATATATCCCCCGCACCGCTTTCGATCATTCGGCGGTTTTCGGCAATCATATTCTCAACACTTTCATAATCGAAAAGAGCGGTCAGAGCGGAAAGCTCCTCGGACTTAATAACGCGCACCGAAAAGGCTTCACTCGCCATCTTTTCTCACTTTGATTGAGTTAGCGTGCGCCGTGAGCTGCTCGCGCTCCGCTATCAGGATGATGTCGTCAGCAGCGTCGATAAACGCGTCCCTGGTGTAGTAGATGTAGCTGGAGCGTTTGACGAAGCTGTCTACTCCGAGCGGCGAAAAGAAACGCGCCGTGCCCGAAGTCGGCAAAACGTGATTGGGTCCCGCGTAGTAGTCGCCAAGAGGCTCAGGAGAATACTGCCCAAGGAACAGCGAGCCTACGTTATCGAGCTTTCCGACGTATTCAAGAGGGTTTTCGACTACCGCTTCAAGGTGCTCGGGAGCTATCTTGTTCGCGATCTCGACCGCGTAATCCATATCGTCACACACGATTATGCCGCCATAGTTGTCAAGCGACGCGTCGATTATCTCCTTGCGCGAGAGCATTGCCGACTGACGCTCTATCTCGGCTTGGGTCTTTTCGGCGATGTCCATGCTTGTGGTTATCATAATCGCGGAGGCAAGCTTGTCGTGCTCCGCCTGCGACATAAGATCGGCGGCGAGATACTTCGGGTTGGCGGTCTCGTCGGCGAGAACGAGAATCTCACTCGGTCCCGCAACCATATCGATATCGACCGTACCGTAGACTAGCTTTTTCGCCGTAGCGACGAAAATATTGCCGGGACCCACTATCTTGGAAACGCGAGGTATCTCTTCTGTACCGTATGCGAGCGCCGCTATCGCCTGTGCGCCGCCCGCGAGGTAAATGCTGTCCACGCCGCAGAGCGCCGCCGCAACAAGGATATCCTTGTTCGCCGTGCCGTCCTTGAGCGGCGGAGTTACCATAATTACCTCTTTAACGCCCGCGATCTTCGCCGGGATAGCGTTCATCAGCACCGACGACGGATACGCCGCCGTGCCGCCCGGAACGTACAGCCCGACCTTATCCAGACCGCGCACTCGCTGACCCATAATAACGCCGTTTTCCTCGGTCACGCAGAAGCCCTCGCGCTTCTGGCGGGTGTGGAACGCGGTGATGTTCTCGACCGCGTTCAGCATTGCGTTCACGAAATCGGGCGATTTTTCGTTCGCCTCGGTGAGCGCATCCTGTATCGCCTCGTCGGGAACGCGGTAGTACTGCGCGTTCGGACAGTCGAACTTCGCGGTGTATGCATTGACCGCCTTGTCTCCGTTCGCCTTAACATCCTCCAGAATAGCCTTGACGGTCTTTTCGACCTCGGCATTGACCTCGCCGGCGCGCTTTTCAACCTCGGCTAGGAACTGCAATTCGCTGCCGTCTGCCTTAATAATTTTTATCATTCCAAATTCTCCTTTATCTTGTCAACTATTTCAAGTATTCTCTCCTGCTTCAGCTTAAGGCTGACCGTATTGACGATCAGCCGCGCTGAGATCGGCGCGACGTCGTGAAAGACCTCCAGACCGTTTTCTTTCAGCGTAGTGCCCGTCTCGACGATATCCACGATACCGTCCGCGAGCCCGACGAGCGGCGCAAGCTCGACCGAGCCCTCGATCTTCACGATATCAACGTCAATGCCCATCTCCTCGAAATGCCTGCGCGTGACGTTCGGGTACTTCGTAGCGACGGTCTTGACGCCGTATCCCGCGAAGAAATCAGCGCCTTCCTTGACCGCAAGCGCGAACCTGCACCGCCCGAACCCGAGATCGGCGATCTCGTAGAACTTGCCGCCGTGCTCCATTATCGTGTCCTTACCGACTATGCCGAAATCGCAAACGCCGTGCTCCACGTAGGTGATAACGTCCGCAGCCTTTGCGAGGACTACCTCAATATCCTCGCCCGAAATAGACAATATCAGCTTTCTGCCCTTATTGCGCAGCTCCGAAACGTCGTAGCCGATCTTTTCCAGCAGGTCGACCGCCTTATTCTCGATACGCCCTTTTGTGAGCGCGATCCTTACCTTTTTGTTTTCCACGGCTACACCTCCTCGGACGTGATCTTTCCGTCCTTATCAACGATATCAACGCGCTTTATTCCGTGCTCTTCGGCGTATTTCGCCGCGCATTTCGGGCATTCCCCGAGAAAGCGGTAAACGGTCTTTCCCTCGTCGATAAGCTCCTCGCAGTGCTTCATTACAGCAATATTATCCTCTCCGAAGACCAGCACGTCGGGAAACTTTATAAACCGCGCTCTATCCTTTTTCAGAAGCACCTTAGCCGCAGCTTCGACATTCACCGCAAAACCGACCGCGTCCGCGTCTCTGCCAAATTCTCCGAGCAGCTTGTCATACCGTCCGCCCGACAGCACGGGCTGACCATAGCCCTCTACATAGCCGCGGAAAATTATTCCCGTATAGTAATCCTTTTTATGAACAAGACCCAGATCGACGCGGATCTTTTCCTTCGGTATCAGCTCCCCCAGCTTCTCACAGAGCTTTTTCAGCTTATTGAGCTTTTCCTCGAGAACCTCTCCGTGCAGATATTTCCGAGCCTCGTCAAAAACCTCAAACCCGCCGAACAGTCTCGGCAAAGCCTTAAACGCCGCTTCGTCATCATCGGTATGATCTTTATAAAGCCGATCCAAAGCCGGCAGCTCCTTTGTGTCGATAGCGTGCCGCAGCTTATCGACTTTAAGATCGTCATATCCGTGACCCGCGATAAGCTCCGCGAAGATCCCGCTGTCGCCGATCTCCAGACGATAATCCTCATCGCATGCGGCAAGCGCTTTCGCCGCCAGCACAAGCGCCTCGAGAGCAGCCGAGCCCCTGTCGCCGCCGAGTATCTCAATGCCGCTTTGTGATATCTCGTCGTCGCGACCGCTGTCCTTGGGGTTCACCATAAAGATATTCTGATTGTAGAACAGCTTCAGCGGTAGCTCCTCTTTTTTCAAGCGGGTCGCCGCAAGACGCGCTATCGGCATCGTGTTGTCGGGGCGAAGCACCATAAGCCGGTTCTTTCCGTCGACCAGCTTATACATATTCTCCTGCGGAATAGAACGCCCCTTGCCGCTGAAAACATCGTAAAACTCCAGCCCGGGCGTGATGACCTCCGAGTAGCCGTAGCTCTCGAACAGCTTTGTAATGCGTTCGGATATATCGCGCTTAGCCGCGCACTCCTCGAAAAGCATATCCCGCGTTCCCTCGGGCGTTAAAAATGCATATCTCTTCAAAACACTTAATTCCTTTCGTTTGCACTTTACCGTAATAATGTGTTATCATAGCATTGTGCTACTATAATATAGTAGCACAATCAAACGGGTTTGTCAAGCGGAAAGGAACATTTTGGCATAAACATCAAAATCATTCAACATTCCGCAAAACTATTGATGAAAAAATCACATATCGAACAGTGTGAACTGCGCCGACTGCTGGAAGCCGTTAAACACGCCCATAGACTTGAGCTTATCGATAACGGTACTGTTTACGCCGCTCACCTGCTGTATCTCGTCTATGCTTATGCATTCGCCGCTGTCGATCGCCTCCTTGAGCTTTACCGCTGCGTTCTCGCCGCAGCCCGACACCGCCATAAACGGCATTCTGAGCTTGCCGTCCTCGACCTTGTAGGTGACGGCGTTGGAGAGCTTCGCGTCGACCGGCAGTACCTCGATGCCGCGCGCCATCATCTCGTGAACGAGCTGGAGCGCTTCGACTACGCCCTCCTCCTTTGCCGAGGGCTTCTGCATCATCGCGATAGACTTGATGCGCTGCTTTACTGCCTCCTTGCCCTGCAAAATGACCTCGAGCTCCATATTTTCGGTATGCTTTGTAAGCGTCGCCGCGTAGAACTCCGCGGGGTGATATATCTTGAACCACGCGAGCTTTACGGCAGCCGTAACATACGCCGCCGCGTGCGCTTTCGGGAACATATACTTTATCTTCTTGCAGCTCTCGACGTACCAGTCCTCGACGTTGTTGTCCTTGAACGCCTGATATATCTCATCGTTGAACAGCTTTTTCGCGTTGCCCTTTCGGGTTATCTCCATTATCTTGAACGCCATAGACGGGTCAAGCCCCTTGTGCATAAGGTAAACCATTATGTTGTCACGCGTTCCGATAACCTCGGAAATGGTACAGGTGCCGTTTTTGATGAGCTCCTGCGCGTTGCCCGTCCATACGTCCGTGCCGTGCGACAAGCCAGATATCTGGAGCAGATCGGCAAAGCACTTCGGCTGCGCGTCGATAAGCATCTGCATAGAGAAGCTCGTGCCGAACTCGGGGATACCCCAGGTTCCCGTCTGCACGCCGATATCCTCGGGCTTTAGACCTATCGGCTCCGTCGAGGTGAACAGCCTATAGACTTCGGGGTCGGATGTGGGCACGTCGGCGATCTTGATGCCCGTCATATCCTCAAGGTGCTTGTACAGCGTCGGAACATCGTGTCCGAGCTCGTCAAGCTTGAGGATAGTGTCGTGCAGCGCGTGGAAGTCAAAGTGCGTGGTTATCATATCGCTCTCGGTCTTATCGGCGGGATGCTGAACAGGGGTGAAGTCGTACACCTCGTACTCGTTCGGCACAACGACCATACCGCCCGGGTGCTGAGAGGTGGTTCTCTTTACGCCCGTGCAGCCGACGGAGAGACGCTCCATCTCAGCGTTGTTCAGCGTTATACCGCGCTCCTCGCAATACTTTTTGACGTAACCGAACGCGGTCTTGTCCTTAACGGCTGAGATAGTTCCCGCCTTGAAAACGTGATCCTTACCGAAAAGCTCCTCGGTGTAGCGGTGCACCTTGCCCTGCACCTCGCCCGAGAAGTTAAGGTCGATATCGGGCGCTTTGTCGCCCTTAAATCCGAGGAACGTCTCGAACGGGATATCGTGACCGTCGCGTATCATATCCGTGCCGCACTCCGGGCAGTTCTTCTGTGGCAGGTCAAAGCCGGAGCCGACGCTGCCGTCACTGATAAACTCGTTGTGGCGGCACTTCGGACAGCGGTAATGCGGCGGCAGAGGATTGACCTCCGAAATACCCGACATTATCGCGACGAACGACGAGCCGACCGATCCTCGCGAGCCGACCAGATATCCGTTGTCCTCAGAGTACTTAACGAGCTTCTGCGCGATCATGTAAAGCACCGAGAAGCCGTACTTGATAATAGCCTCAAGCTCCTTGTTAAGGCGTTTTTCAACTATCTCGGGCAACTCGTCGCCGTACCACGCGTGCGCCCTGCCCCAGCAGAGATCCTGAAGCTCCTGTTCCGCGCCCTCAATGGACGGCGTATAGGTACCTTTGGGGATAGGTCTTATGTCATCGCCTATCATATCGGCGATCGCGTTGGTATTGGTGACAACGACCTCGAACGCCTTTTCCTCGCCGAGATACGCAAATTCCTCCAGCATCTCGTCTGTGGTGCGCAGGAAGAGCGGCGCTTGATTGTCAGCGTCCTTGTAGCCCTGACCCGCCTGCAGAATGGTTCGGAAGATGCTGTCCTCCTTGTCCTTGAAATGAACGTCACAAGTCGCGACGCAGGGCTTTCCGAGCTTGTCCGCAAGCTCAACGATGCGGCGGTTAAGCATACGCAGACCCTCGTCATCGGGAACGCGCCCCTCGCGCACAAGAAACTCGTTGTTCCCTATCGGCTGTATCTCCAGATAGTCGTAGGTCTCGGCTATCTTCTCGATCTCCTCGGGCGACTTGTTATCGAGTATCGCGCGGAAAAGCTCGCCCGCCTCGCACGCGGAACCGATGATAAGTCCCTCGCGGTGCTTCTGAAGCTCGGAGAGCGGAATACGCGGCTTCTTGTAGAAGTAGTTGAGGTTGGACAAAGAGATGAGCTTGTACAGATTTTTCAGCCCTATATTGTCCTTAACCAGTATTATCATATGGTACATCGGCAGTCTCTTCGGGTCGACATCGCCGAGTATTCCGTTGAGGTCGCCGAATTTTTCCAGCGTTCCGAGCTTTCCCGCGTCGGACAAAAGACGCTGAAATATAGCTGTAAGCATCTTCGCGTCGTCAACGGCGCGGTGGTGATTGAAATCGCCGAGCTTATAATGCTTGGCAACAGAGTCGAGCTTATGGCTCTTGAGGTTCGGCAGCGCGGCTCTGCAAAGCGCCACGGTATCAATGGAGCTGTAACGGTACTCCACGCCCTGTCGCTCGCACGCCGCGTTGATAAAGGACGTGTCGAACGGCGCGTTATGCGCGACGAGTACGGAGTTCCCCGCGAACTCCATAAAGTCCGCGAGCGCCTTCTTCTCGTCGGGAGCGTCCGCTACCATATCGTCGGTAATGCCCGTAAGCTCGGTTATCTCCTCGGGGATAGGTTTGCCGGGGTTCACAAACGTGTTGAACTCGGCGACTATCTCGCGGTTTTTCAGCTTTACGGCGCCAATCTCGGTCATTCTCTCGCTGACGGGAGACAGCCCCGTCGTCTCGAGGTCGAACACGACCACTTCCCCGTCAATGGGATAGTCGGAGCAACCCGTGATGAGCGAGCCGCTGTCGTTGACAAAGTACGCCTCAACGCCGTAGATGAGTTTCATCACCTGCTCGTCCTTATTGATTTTCTCAATGGTGTTCATCGCCTCGGGGTATGCCTGAAGATTGCCGTGATCGGTTATCGCGACGGCTTTGTGTCCCCATGCGTGAGCCTGCTTTATCAGCTCGGCAGGCGGCGTTATCGCGTCCATATCGGACATATTCGTATGCATATGCAGCTCGACGCGCTTGTGCTCGGCATTGTCCTTGCGCGGAACGACCGAAACGCTTGCCATTGAATTTGGGCGTATATTCAGTGCCTTGGTGAAATTGTCGTACTCGAACTTTCCCGAAACGAGCAGCGATTTTCCCGGCGCGATATTGCTCTTTACGGCGTCGGTATTCTCCACGCCCGTGATGATCTTGATGATATGCGAGGACGTCTTATCCGAGAAAAACGCGGTGAATATCAGCGTGTTGCCCTCGCGCGAGACCTTTTCCTCCGTCTTGAAAACGGTGCCCCAGACGGTCGCCTCGTCCTGATCGCCGAAGGGCTCGGACATAGGCACGGGCGGATCGAAATTTCCCTTGCCGTAAAACAGCTTAACGGTGCCGCCGAAGTGCTCGTTCTCAAAGCCGAGAGCGATCTCGCTCGGCTCCTCGAGGAACTGCGGTCTGCGGGAACGCCCGCCGCCAAATCCGCTGTTCCCGCCGCCCGAATATCCGCCGGATTTCGGAGGAGGAGGCGCGGCAACGGTTATCTGCTCGACGGGCGCGTTCTGCTCCTGCTGAACGTACTCGTCAACGTCAAGCTCGTTGTCGGATGAGAGCGTTACAGTGATGTTCACGCCGAAAAAGCCTTTCGCGAACGTCTCTATCTTCTTCTCTATCCCAAGCCCCGACAGCAGGCTCTTGCCGCCCGAGCTCAGTGTTATTTCGTAGGTATTGTCGTCGTTCGACAGCTCGGCGCCCTCAAAATACCCGTTTACGCCCCTGTTCTTGCGCTTGAGCAGCTCGATGATATCAAATATGTAGTCGCCGCTGAACAGGCTCGAATGGTACTTCGGATACATCGTCACCTCGGTACCCAGCTTCATCGAGAGCGTATCCGATGCAGCAAGCAGCTCCGTCATCGGGATAAGCTCGTCCAGCTCCAGATTGATGTTCAGTATATCCTTCTGCTCGTCGCGCATTATCTTGACAACGCGCCCGTTTCCTATTTTCTCGGGCAGGCTGACTTCCTCCACCAAATTTACCAACGTTGCACTCATCAGTTATCTCTCCTAAATTTTATCTATGGAACCGCCGATCAAATGATTATATAAATTTTCAAGATTTATTCTACGGGTTTTTCCCCGCCGAAGGCGGAGAAAACCACCATTAAATCAGCACTTTCCTATTTCCTTTTTCAGCTCATCAAGTATCTTGTCCTCGGAAACCTTGCGGAGTATCTCCCCTTTTCGGAATATAATACCCTCGCCGTCGCCGCCAGCAATGCCAATATCCGCCTCGCGAGCCTCTCCGGGACCGTTCACCGCGCAGCCCATCACCGCGACCTTTATCGGCTTATCAACGTCTCTCAGCATTTCCTCGACGCGGTTAGCAAGAGAGATAAGGTCTATCTTGGTACGTCCGCAGGTCGGGCAGGAGACGATCTCCGCGCCACCGCCAAGTCCGCAGGCTCTTAGGATATCCTGCGCCGCGTACACCTCTTTTATCGGGTCGGCGGTGAGCGATACGCGGATCGTATCGCCTATCCCGTCGCACAGCAGCGAGCCTATGCCGACTGCCGATTTAAGCACGCCCATGCGCTCCGTTCCCGCTTCCGTCACACCGAGGTGGAGCGGATAGTCCGTTTTCTCGGCAAGCAGCCGATACGCCGCAATCGTCAGCCGCACGTCTGAGGACTTTATGCTTATCACTATATCGTCGAAATCGCAGTCGTTGAGCAGCTTAACATGTCCGAGAGCGCTCTCGACAAGCGTCTCGGGGGTCGGACTGCCGTATTTTTCCAACAGTCCTCGCTCCAGAGAGCCCGAGTTCACGCCTATCCTTATAGGCACACCGCGCTTTCGGCAAGCGTCCGCGACAGCCTTTACCCTGTCCGCTCCGCCGATGTTTCCGGGGTTTATGCGCACCTTGTCAACGCCCGCTTCGATACACGCAAGGGCTATTTTATAGTCAAAATGGATATCCGCGACGATAGGCACGGACACCGCGTTTTTCAGCGCCGCTATCAGCGCCGCGTTCTCCGGCTTCGGCACCGCCGCGCGGATTATCTCACAGCCCGCGCGCTCGAGCTCCGTCGCTTGACGAACGCTGTTTTCAACGTCGTCCGCGGGGATATTCAACATCGACTGAACGTAGATCTTGCCGCTGCCGAGCGTCAGACCGCCGACCTTTACGTTTTTTTTCATGCGCCGCCTCCAGTCACGAGCTTGGCAATATCGTTGAACGTAACAACTACCATAAGCAGCATAAGCAGCGCGAACCCGACGAAGTGCACCATGCCCTCGACTTCGGGCTTTACGGGCTTGCGGCGTATACCCTCTACTATCAGGAACACGAACCGAGCGCCGTCAAGCGCGGGTATCGGCAGCAGATTGAACACGCCGACGTTGATGGTTATCAGTGACACGATACTCATAATGTCCGCGAACGAGTACTTGCGCACTACTTCCGTGATGACCGAGCCGACGCCGATGGGACCCGACAGATCGTTCAGTCCGTACTTTCCGCGGAACATATCAACAAGCGTCATTATGATGATACGCGCCGTCGAGCAGCTTTCACGGAAGCCCTCCACGACAACGTTTTTGAAGTTCTTCTCGAGCGGATAAACGTAGAAGTCGAAGTAGATGCCGACGCTTCCGTCCTCATGCTCGGTCGTCATAAACTCCACGTCGCGGAGAGTTATCTTTTCGCCGTTTCTGCAAACCACAAAATCAAACACGAGGTTGCCCTCGTCGTTCTTGCGATCGCTGCTCTGGAGCTTGTAGTTAACGTCCGAAATTGAAAATATCGGCAGCCCGTCAACGCTCAAAATCTCGTCGC
>CAMWVP010000081.1 GCA_947177735.1 uncultured Clostridia bacterium | reverse complement strand
ATGTTGTATAATAAATATGATTATTTAAGGAAACACCGATTAAAACATTTTTTCTTTTCGATAAGTACGATTTTATCGGCTTTCTCCCCGCCGAAGGCGGGGAGAAAGCCATTTAATCGGTGTTTCCTTAATATGGGATGTATTCTTCGGAGGGTAAAATGGACAGCTTTATTCAGATAGACATATACACGTCCTCGCAGGCGATAGACGGGATAACGGGCGCGCTTACCGAGTACGGAATCACGGGCTTTATCATACAGGACAGCGCGGATTTCGAGGACTTCCTCGCCGATAAGAACGCGAATTGGGATTACGTCGACGACGAGCTTATGGGATTAAAGACCGTCGAGCCGCATATCACGCTCTATGTCCATGAGAACGCTCAGGGCGCGGAGACCCTCGCGGCGATACGCGGACTGGTCGACGGCTACGCCCGTAACAACTCCGACGGCTACTACGGCAATATCCGCTTAGAGCTCGCCAACGTCAAGGAGGAGGATTGGGCGAACAACTGGAAGAAGTACTACAAGCCGTTCAGGGTAGGGAAGAGCCTTATCATCAAGCCCTCTTGGGAGGAGGTCGAGCCCGGGGACGGCGACAGGATACTCGAAATAGACCCCGCCTCGACGTTCGGCACGGGTCAGCACCACACCACAAAAATGGTGATGGAGACGCTGGAGGAGGTCGTAAGCGGCGGCGAGCGCGTTCTCGATCTCGGCTGCGGGAGCGGCATACTGTCGATAGCGGCGCTGCTGCTCGGCGCGGAGAGCGTGACGTTGTGTGACATCTTCGAGAACGCCGTAAAGACTGCCTCGGAGAACGTCGAGAAGAACAATTTCACCGCCTACACCGTCCACTGCGGCAACATAATCGAGGACAAGGCGCTCCGTGAGCGTCTCGGCAGCGGCTACGAGATAATCTGCGCGAACATCGTTGCGGACGTTATAATCGCGATGAGCCCGCTGTTCGAGGGCTTTATCAAGGACGGCGGCAGGCTTATCGTTTCGGGAATAATCGACGAGCGTGTTGACGAGGTGACCGCGGCGCTCGGCGCGAACGGCTGGAACGTTCTCTCCTCCAAAAACGAGGAGGGCTGGAATTGCATCTTGCTTTCAAGGTGACAAGATGACTCGTCATCGAGATGACCAGTCATCGAGATGACAATCGGAGCGCGAACCGCATATAATGCCCCGAGAGGAGGTATTCGTATGCAGTTTTTGTACGTTTTCGGTCTGATGTTCATTTCGATATTCGGGCTCGCGGTGCTGCTGCATCTGCTTGCAAAGGCGCTGATCGACGGCGCGACAAGAGAGTTCGACGTTTACGTCAGAGATGATGAGAACATAGAGGAATTTATCGGAAGAGCGGGCAAAGCCCCGTTCATCGGGAAAATATATATTATCGCCGACGAAAGCGGCAGCCCCGTAAAGCTGCCCAAATAGCGGCGGCACGGGTCGGTGGACAGATGGACAATAATGACAATTTGATTTGCGTGACGGGCGACGTCGAGGACGTTGTGTACTTTAACGAGGAGACGGGCTATATCGTGCTTGACCTGAACGTCGAAAGCTCGCTCGTCACCGCTGTCGGCAATATGGGCGACGTGCGCGAGGGCGAGCGGCTGACGCTGTACGGCGAATACGTCAACAACGCGAAGTACGGCAGACAGTTCAGCGTCGATATCTTTGAGCGCTCTCTGCCGCAGGACGTCGACGCGATACGGAAATACCTCGGCTCGGGAGTGATACGCGGTCTCGGACCGTCGGCGGCAAAGCGCATAGTCGACGCGTTCGGCGAGCGGACGCTGGATATACTGGAAAACGACCCCGCGCAGCTCTCGGTCATAAAGACGATAACCCCGGAGCGCGCGAAGATAATAGGTCGTGAGTTCCACAATATCACGGGCTTGCGCAAGGTTATGACATTTTTTTCCAAATACTCGATACCGCAGTACGTTATCTCGGCGGCTTGGAAGAGCTACGGCACCGATCTTATCCGCGCGGTTCGGGACAACCCCTACTGCTTGTGCTCGAACGGTGTTGAGCTCAGGTTCGCGGACGCGGAGCGCATCGCGCAGGACATCGGTTTCCCTCCCGACAGCGAGGAACGCGTGCTCGCGGGGATAATCTGGACACTGAGGCAGTGCGCCGACGAGGGCAACTGCTGTATGCGCGAGAGCGACCTTAGCGAAGCGGTAACGCGTCAGCTTGTCGTCAGCGATAAGCTCTACGCCGCGGCATTGCAGTTCGCCGAAAAGCAGGGCGAGATCGTCGACTCCAACATCTACGACGCGCGTTATATCTATCTTTCGGAGTATTTCGCCGCCGAGACCTACATATCCGAACGGCTCGCCGAGATGATAAAGCGCTCCGAGGACGGGCAGTGCGACTACTCCAACGAGATCGCCGCCGTTGCCTCCGAGCAGGGCATAGAGTACGAGCAGCGCCAGCTCGACGCTATAAACGCTTGTATGAACAACCGCGTGTTTATCCTGACGGGCGGTCCCGGAACGGGCAAGACGACCACGCTCAACGGCGTTATAGCGCTGTTCAAGAAGCGCCGTATGAGGATAAAGCTCGCCGCTCCTACGGGCAGAGCCGCAAAGCGAATGGCGGATCTCACGAAAACGCAGGCGCAGACGATCCACAGGCTGCTCGAGGTGGATTTCTCGGGCGGCAGCTCGTTCAAGCGAAACGAGGAAAACCCGCTCTCCTGCGACGCGGTGATAATCGACGAGATGTCGATGGTGGATACGATGTTGTTCGCGGCGCTTCTCAAGGCGCTCAAGGGCGGTACGCGGCTCATTATGGTGGGCGACAGCAATCAGCTCCCGTCGGTGGGCGCGGGGAATATCCTCCGCGATCTTATCGATTGCGGCAGAGTACCGACCGTTGAGCTGACCGAGATATTCAGGCAGGCGGCGAAGAGCCTTATCGTCACCAACGCACACTGTATAATCCACGGTGAGACTCCCGAGCTGAACGACCGCGCAAACGACTTCTTCTTTATGCGCTCGGACAGCGAGGAGAACACGCTCAGACTGGTCATCGATCTCTGTAAGCGGAGGCTCCCGGCGGCATACGGCTACGACCCTCTTGACGATATCCAGGTGCTGTGCCTGTCGAGAGTGGGCACGGTGGGCACGGGCGCGGTCAACAAGGAGCTTCAGCTTGCGCTGAACCCGCCGTCCGCCGCCAAGCGCGATATGAACTTTATCGGAACGCTGTTCCGCGAGGGCGACAAGATAATGCAGACCAAGAACGACTACGACGTCGAATGGCGGCGCGGCACGGAAAAATCTCACGGCATATTCAACGGCGATATTGGGAAGATAGTCACCGCCGACAGGGTAAATCAGAGGTGCGATATAGATTTTGAGGGCAGGAAAGCCGTCTATGACGGGGAGATGCTCAAAAAGATAGAGCACGCCTACGCCATGACCGTACATAAGAGCCAGGGCAGCGAGTACCCCGCGGTGATAATGCCGCTTCCGACGGGCATGAACAGGCTGTCCTACCGCAACCTGCTGTACACCGCCGTGACGCGTGCCAAGAAAACGCTTATCATAATCGGCACGGAGGGTAAGATAAACGAGATGATACGCAACGACCGCCGCGCGGAGCGCTTCTCCTGCCTGAAAGCGATGCTGGAGGATCATTTTGTTTAGCTCGTTAAAGAATTACGAGCGCTATCGTAGGATAGTTTCGCTGATAGCGCCTAACCGCTGTCCGTTCTGCGGCGAGATCACGGACAGCCGCAGATACTGGTGCGGCGAGTGTTACAGGTACCTTCCGTTCGCGCGCGGCATAATGCCGCCGCCCGAAAATATCTCGGAGTTCTTCGTCTGCTGTTTCTATATCGGCAGCGTGCGGGACGCGGTGCTGATGCTGAAATACGGCGGCTTGTCGTATCCCGCGGACGCGTTCGCGCTGATGATGAGCGAACGGCTGACCGACGCGGAGGTGAAAGCCGACATCATAGTTCCCGTGCCGAACTGCAGGAGAAGCTTGCTGCGGCGCGGCTTTTCCTCGTCGGAGCTTATCGCCGAGCGGCTGTCAATGCGTATCGGAGTGCCCGTTGTGAGCGCTCTTGGCGTATTGCGCGGCAAGCTTGAGCAGAAAACGCTCTCCGTGAGCGAACGCCGCGAAAACGCGCTATGCGGTTTTATTGTCGACAAGAACGCTTACGTCCGAGGCAAGCGGATATTGATCGTCGACGACGTTTCCACGACCGGCAGCACGCTGTCCGCGGTCGGGGAGATACTGCTCAAAGCGGGCGCGGCGGACGTTTCGGCGGCGGTGTTCGCGAAAACCGCCAAGATCACGCGCTGCTCAAAAAGTCGCTATACGATACGGGAAAGGTGAATGATATGCTTGATTGTCTCGCGGTCGGTGCGGGCGGCTTTGTCGGAGCCGTGCTTCGCTGGCTCATCGGGCTGATACCGGTTGAAATGAAGTCCGGTTTTCCGATAAAGACCTTTGTGATAAACGTCGCGGGCTGCTTCGCGATAGGGCTTGTGACCGCTCTCGCGGCGAAGCATTTCCCCGATAACACAAGGCTCACACTGTTCCTGAAAGCGGGAGTTTGCGGCGGCTTTACAACGTTCTCAACATTTGCACTCGAAACGAAGAGCTTAGTTGAAAACGGCGGCAGAGCGGCTGCCGCGGCATATATCGCGGCAAGTCTGATCTGCGGGATAGCAGCCGTATTTTTGGGGCAAAAAGTTATAAAATAGATCGAGAGGAATATATGACGACTAATATTACTGCCGAGGAAATGGCAATACAGCGCGAATTTGCGCAAAAGGCAGCGGCTCTGTTCGCGGAGCGCGGCAGCCCTCCTAAGGCGCACGTCCATACGTTCGGCTGCCAGCAGAACGTCAGCGACGGCGAGAAGATAAAGGGAATGCTCGCGGAAATGGGCTGCGGACTTTCCGACACTCCCGACGGTGCGGATATCATCATCTTCAACACCTGCGCCGTCCGCGAGAACGCAGAGGACAGAGTTTTCGGCAACCTCGGAGCGCTCAAGCACGAGAAGCGCCGCAATCCCGACGTTATCATCGGCGTATGCGGCTGTATGGTGCAGCAGGAGCATATCGTCGAGAGGATAAGGCGCAGCTTTCCGCACGTCGATCTCGTGTTCGGCACGAATGCGCTGCACACACTGCCTGAGCTTATCTACGGGCAGCTTACCGAGCGTAAGCGCTCATTCCGTATACCCGGGGGCGACGGCGTTATCGCCGAGGGCTTGCCGCTGCGCCGCGAGAGCGCGCTGAAGGTCAGCATTCCGATAATGTACGGCTGCAACAACTTCTGCACCTACTGCATAGTGCCGTATGTACGCGGACGGGAGCGCTCGCGGCGTATGGAGGATATCATCGCCGAGGCAAAGTCGGCGATAGCGGGCGGGGCAAAGGAGCTGCTTCTGCTCGGTCAGAACGTCAACTCCTACGGCAAGGAGCTCGGCACGGACTTCCCGTCTCTGCTGAGGGAGATAAACGCGCTCGACGGCGAGTTCCGCATATGCTATATGTCCAGCCACCCGAAGGACGCGACGAGGGAGCTTATCGATACCATCGCCGAGTGCGAGAAGGTGACAAGGCACTTCCATCTCCCAGTGCAGTCGGGCAGCAGCCGCGTGCTCGGGCTGATGAACCGCCGCTACACGCGCGAGGATTATCTCGGGATCGTGAACTATATTCGCGAGCGCATACCCGACGCGGCGCTGACCTCGGATATTATCGTGGGCTTCCCGGGAGAGACGAGGGAGGACTTCGAGGAAACTCTCTCGCTGATACGCGAGGTCGGATTCGACTCGCTGTACACGTTCATTTACAGCCCGCGCAAGGGCACCAAAGCCGCCTCTATGCCCGACCCCGTTTCCGCGGAGGAAAAGGGAGAGTGGTTCAGGGAGCTGCTGGAGGTTCAGGGCGAGATAGGGCGCGGTATGTACGAAAAGTACGTCGGGCAGACACTGCGGGTATTGTGCGAGGGCGAGGGGCGGACGAGCTCCGAGCTGCTCACGGGCAAGACGCCGCAGGACGTTATTGTGGATTTTGACGGCGACAGATCGCTCATCGGGCGGTTTGTCAGCGTTAAGATAGAGCGGGCGTACCAATGGGCGCTCGTTGGAAAAATTATTGAGAACTTGTTCTCATAGCCCGAAATGTCCGGATTGCGCAGGAAACGCGAAGCGTTTCCGTGAAAATTTTTCCGAGGACAAGGAAAAAATTCGCAGGCGTACTGTATGTACGCATTATGCGCTTTGCGCAAAACGCTCAAGGATTTTTGACGCAGTCATCGGGAAAATTTTGCGCAAGACGGGCGTTGAGCGGCTGTGAGAACAAGTTCCGAGTAAGGAGAATAATTATGACTGTTATCGAAGCGGCAAGAGCGCTTGGAAAGGTTGTCCAGGCGGATGAAAGGTACGTTGAGTATATCAATGCGAAAAACGCGAACGACGCGGACGAGGAGCTTCAGAACCTCATCGGCGAGTTCAACCTCATCAGGCAGAATCTGGCGATGGAGTCGGATAAGCCCGAGGACGAGATCAACAACGAAAAGGTAAAGGAGCTCACCGCGAAAATGCATTCCGCATACGACGCTGTGATGTCCAACGAGAATATGGCGGCGTTCACGATGGCGAAGCAGGGAATGGATAAGCTGATGAGCGAGATCAACACTATCCTCACCTATTCGGTAGAGGGCGCGGATCCCGAGACCTGCCCGAGCGAGCCCGCCGCCGACTGCACGGGCAGCTGCAGCACCTGCGGAGGCTGCGGATAACAACAGGTTTTTGAGGTGATGAAAATGGCGGATAACACACAAAGCAATGAAAAGGGCGGCAAGGTCTCGCCGATGCTGAAGCAGTATCTTGACATCAAGGCGCAGTACGGAGACTATATACTGTTCTTCCGTCTCGGGGATTTCTACGAGATGTTCTTCGAGGACGCGACGCTCGTGTCGGCTGAGCTCGAGCTCACGCTGACGGCGCGCGCGGGCTCGCCGATGTGCGGAGTGCCGTATCACAGCGCGGAGGAATATATAAAGCGGCTCATCGACAGGGGCTTTAAGGTCGCGATCTGCGAGCAGCTCACCGACCCCGCCGCAACAAAGGGCTTGGTCGAGCGCGGCGTTATCCGTCTTGTCACCGCGGGTACGGTGACCGAGGCTTCAATGTTGAGCGACGACGTAAATAACTACATCGCCTCTGTCTGCGCCGAGAACGGCGCGGTCGGCATCGTGTTCGCGGATATCTCCACGGGCGAGGTGCACGTCTTTGAAAAGAGCGGAAAGAACCTCGAAAGCGAGACGATATCCGAGCTTTCGCGCTTTAATCCCGTTGAAATGCTGATAAACAAGGGATTTCTCGACCTTAAAGAGGTGCACGCTTTCGTCACGGAAAGGCTTAACAAATGCGTTTGCGAAATGCCCGACGAGACGGCGTTCGACAACTCCGATCTCTGTGTGATCACGTCGCAGTTCGAGAACAAAAGCGACGTCGGGCAGCTCGGCATATCCTCAATGCCGCTGGCGCAGAAGGCTCTGTGCGCGCTGTTCCGCTACGTCGGCGAGGCGCAGAAAATGAGCGTAAAGCGCTTCGTCGGGCTCACCGCGCACAGCGGCAGCGAGTACATGGACCTGAGCCTGACCGCACGCCGCAACCTCGAGCTCGTCGAGACCATGCGCACAAAGGAGAAGCGCGGTTCGCTTCTGTGGGTGCTGGACAAGACCGTTACCGCGATGGGCAGACGCAGGCTTCGCGCATGGACGGAGCGTCCTCTCATCTCTCACGCGGCGATACTCTCGCGTCTGGACGCGGTCGAGGAGCTTATGAGCTGCTCGGCGGTGCTGTGCGATATCCGAGAGGCGCTCAAGGGAGTGTTCGATCTCGAGCGGCTGATGTCGCGCATTATGTACAGATCGGCGTCGCCGCGCGATGTGTACGCCCTCGGGCAGACCTGTATGCGGCTGCCGCTGCTGAAAAAGGAGCTTTCGGAACTGAAGTCTAAGCTGCTCGTTGAGCTGAACGGCAGCATTGACGAGCTTTCCGAGATAGCTCAGCTCGTCGAGAACGCGATATCCGACGAGCCGCCCGCGCACGTCAAGGACGGCGGGGTCATCAAGGGCGGCTTCAACGAGGAGATAGACCGTCTGCGTGAGATAACGGGCGGCGGCGAGAGCATTCTCCGCGAGATCGAGCAGCGCGAGCGCGAGGCGACGGGCATACGCACGCTGAAGGTCGGCTACAACCGTGTTTTCGGCTACTATATAGAGGTTTCGAAAAGCTTTATCGGACAAGTTCCCGCGCACTATCACCGCAAGCAGACGCTCACGAACGGCGAGCGCTACATAACCGAGGAGCTGAAAAAGGTCGAGGGCGAGATACTCGGCGCGAACGACCGTATACTCGGTCTCGAGCAGGCTGTGTTCAATGAGGTGCGGGATTTCATCGCGACAAAGCTTGAGCTTATTCAGCAGACAGCCGCGGCGGTCTCGGAGACGGACGCGCTCTGCTCGTTCGCGCAGGTGTCGCTCGAGAACGGCTACGTAAAGCCCGAGATCACCATGGACAGCGTTATCGATATCAAGGACGGGCGGCACCCCGTTATAGAGCGGATACTGCTCGATCACCCGTTCACGCCCAACGACGTGTATCTTGACAAGTCCGACAACCGCCTGCTTATCATTACGGGTCCAAATATGTCGGGTAAATCCACGTTTATGCGCCAGACCGCGATAATCGTTCTGATGGCGCAGATAGGCTGCTTCGTGCCCGCGCGGTACGCGAGGATAGGCGTTGTAGACAGGATATTCACGCGCGTTGGCGCTTCCGACGACCTCGCGGCGGGGCAGTCAACGTTTATGGTCGAGATGAACGAGGTCGCCGAGATACTTCGCAACGCCACGAAAAACAGCCTCGTCATACTCGACGAGATAGGGCGCGGCACTTCGACATTCGACGGCATTTCGATAGCGAAATCGGTCGCCGAGCACATCTCCCAGAAGATCGGCTGCAAGACGCTTTTCGCGACGCACTACCACGAGCTCATCACTATGGAAAAGGAGTATAAGGGCGTGCGGAATTTCAGCGTCGCGGTATCAAAGCGCGGCGACGATATCAAGTTCCTGCACAAGATAGTGGAGGGCGGCACCGACGACAGCTACGGCATAGAGGTCGCGAAGCTCGCGGGGCTGCCGAACAAGGTGATACAGCGCGCCAAGGAGGAGCTGAAAGACCTCGAGGTGAGCGGCAAGGTGCGTCTCGCGGAGGCTATCGAGCGCAGCCGTGACGAGCAGTTCAGCTTCACCGCCGTGAACGAACAGAACGCCGTAGCAAGGCTCCGCGCGGCGGATATCAACACGATGAGCCCCATGGACGCGCTGATGTTTGTTAAGGAATTAAAGGACAGCTTGAATTAGGGATAGGGGAACACTAAATGACTTATTTTATGCGGTTTTCCCAGCCTACGGCGGGGAAAACCGCCATTAGATATAAATCTCCACAGAAAGGGAAATAATGCCAAAAATAAATCAGCTTGATAAAAGCGTATACGAGTTAATTGCGGCGGGCGAGGTAATAGAGCGCCCGTCGTCGGTGATAAAGGAGCTGGCGGAGAACGCCATTGACGCGGGCGCGCGGACTATTTCCGTGGAAATAAAGCGCGGCGGTATCGCCTATATGCGCGTGACGGATGACGGCTGCGGCATTTCTTACGAGGATATGCCGCTGGCGTTCCTGCGCCACGCGACGAGCAAGGTGTACACGCAGACCGACCTCGAGAACATAAACACGCTCGGCTTCCGCGGCGAGGCGCTGGCTTCCGTGGCGGCGGTGTCGCGTATCGAGGCGATAAGCAAGCGCCCCGTGGACAAGCTCGGAACCTGCTACAAGATAGAGGGCACCGAGCCGCGCGAGTACGACCGCATAGGCTGCGCGGACGGCACGACGATAATTATCCGAGACCTGTTTTACAACACTCCGGCGCGCCTGAAATTCCTCAAAAAGGACGTGACGGAGGGGAATTACTGCGCGAGCGTCGTCGAGAAGTTAGCCCTGTCTCACCCGAATATCTCGTTCAGGTTTATCCGCGACGGCAAGCAGACCATGCTCACGTCGGGCGACGGCGAGTATTACGGCGCCGTCCGCGCGGTTTTCGGTAGGCAGTTCGCGGCGGGAATGATACCCGTCGACAACATCTACCGCGATATCGGCGTAACTGGGTACGTAAGCTCGCCGCTGTTCACGCGGGCAAACCGCACGATGCAGAATTTTTTCGTCAACGGCAGGAGCGTGAAAAGTCCGCTGTGCTGCGCGGCGCTGGAGGAGGCGTTCCGCAACAGCATAATGGTCGGGAAATTCCCGTCGTGTGTGCTGTGCGTTAATCTCGACCCCGCGCTGCTCGACGCGAATATCTCGCCGGCGAAAACAGAGGTGCGGTTCTCGAACGAGAAATCGGTGTTCGACGCTATCTATTTCGCGGTCAAGAACGGCTTGCTCGGCTACGACCAGAGCCGCGAGATACAGCTCCCGAACGTTTCCGAGGAGAACGGCGCTCCCGACAGCGAGGACGAGCCCGTATCTACGGTGACGATACCGTCGGGCAATGTGACTGCCGTTCCCGAGAAAAAGCCCGACCCCGAGAGCTTTTACCGCAGAGTGGTGCCGTTCGAGTTCCCTAAGCCCGTTCAGCCCGCCGAGCAGGAGGTCTTGCCCGAGGTGCTGCCGCCGCTTATGCAGAGCGAATTGAAGCCGAATATTTCCGAGGAAAAGGTTCAGGAGGAGCTGCCGGGATTTTCGTTTTTGTCAAGCAAGTCGTTCGAGAAGCGCGAAGAGCAGCCGATCAAGCCCGTTCAGCCGACCCGGATCATGCCGCAATCTCCCGCCGAGAACGAAACGCCGATCGAAAATATCCGCGTTATCGGCGAATTGTTCAAGACGTATATCCTCTGTGAGAGCGGCGAGAGCCTGATACTTATCGACAAGCACGCCGCTCACGAGCGCATTAACTTCGAGCGCTTCAAAAAGGGTGTGAATATCCACGGGCAGCTCCTGATAGAGCCGCGGGAGGTCGTGCTGTCGCCCGAGGAATACGAGGCTGTAAGCAGCTTCAAGGAGCGGTTGGAGGGCACGGGAATACTGCTCAAATTCGACGCGGACGGTATGGTCTTGGTCGAGGGGCTTCCGCAGTCGCTCGAGAGCGCTGACCCCGCGGAGCTGCTGCAGGGTATCGCGGACATACTCGTCCAAGGCAACGACAACGCCGAGGGAGCGCTGTTCGACGACATTCTGCACACGATGGCGTGCAAGGCGAGCATACGCGCGAACGAGGATCAGGACGTGTCGGAGCTTGCGTATCTCGCGAATATGGTTTTAAAGGATAACAATATACGCTACTGTCCGCACGGCAGACCCGTAATGACCCAGATATCCAAAAAGCAGATCGAGAAATATTTCGGGAGAATAGTGTAATGCAGTCGCTGACAAAAAAATACAAGCCGGTATTGTGTACGCCGTTCGGTCGGGAGGGTTATCGGGAAATATCACCGTGCGCGGCGCTGTCGCCGTATATACGTTGCTTCTGGACGGAGAGACGTGTGTCCGCGGACGTGCTTGTTATCCCCGATACCTGTATGGACATTATTTTCCGGATAGACGGTACGGAGAACGGCGGTTTTTTCTGCGCTCTGGACGAGAACTCGTTCTACTCGGCGAACGGCGGCACGGAGCTCTTCGGCGTACGGTTCTACGCTTGGACGGCGCATTTGTTCGCCGAACGCGATCTCACGGGGAGCAAGAACCTCGCGTTTCCGACGGAGGAGTTCTTCGGGAAGCTCAGCGCGGAGCTTGCGCCGTATGTCGCATACGCAAAGACGTTCGAGGAACGCACCGCAGCCGCCGAAAAAGCTCTCCTGAAACGCCTTGACGGCATACGCGCGGATAATAATTTACTGAACGCGGTGGATTTCATTATCGACAGCCGCGGCTCGCTTGAAATATCGGGTCTATGCGGTCATACGGCGCTATCGGCGCGGACGCTGGAGCGGTTGTTCGCCGCCTCGATGGGTATCTCGCCGAAAGCGTTCTCGTCGCTGGTGAGGTATCAGCTGCTGTGGCAGGAGATGACCGGGCGCTCCGGCTTCAATATCCTCGACGCGGTGGAGAAGTACGGCTATGCCGATCAGCCGCACCTGCTCAACGACTTCCGCCGCCGTCATCTGATGACCCCCAAGCAGGCGCTCGATTACGCGAAAAGGATTGGGTAGTCAGCTGGTAGAAAAAGTCTACATTCAGACTGTCGAGAAGCCCTCAGATACGAGGACGAATGACCGCTTCGCGGTCAACCTAGGCTTGTCGGCTAGCCTTAATGGCTGCCGAACAAGCCGTTGACGAAGTAGATGAGGGTTTATCGACAGTCTGCGGGTAATGTCGTTTTTTTACAAGACTTTTCTTTGCGGTTATGGTACGCTTTAAGTGACCGCTTGATTTCCAAATCGAGCGGTACGTTAAAAAGAGAGGTGTAAATATGAAGATCGGATTTGAAGAGTTTCTGCAAAGCGTTGAAGAGCGTGAACGCGGTTTTGTCGGAGATCTCCACGAATTTCTTTCGGAGAACGGCTGCAAATGCGATATCAAGGAGTCCAAAAGCGGCTTTGTGGTGTCGTATCTCCGCGACAAGAAAACTCTGATGAATTACGTTCAGCGTAAGACCGGAACAAAGGCGCGTATCTACGCGGCGAACGTCGGGAGCTATCAGGAGCTGTTGGACACGCTGCCGGAGAAGCTGAAAGCGGGTATTGTAAAAGCTCAGCCGTGCAAGCGGCTGCTCGACCCGACCGCGTGCAATCCCAGGTGCTCTATGGGCTACGTGTTCGAGATGGACGGCGAGCTTTACAAGAAGTGTCGCAACACGGCGTTCTTCTTCGGGCTGTCGGAGGAGAACGACCCGTTTATCAGGAAATTTTTGGAAAAGGAGCTGGGATTATGATCGAATCAAGATGCGGAATTTTGTGCGGAGAGTGCGAGTACAGGGAGAGCATGGGATGTAAGGGCTGTACGAATATCGACAACCCGTTCTGGGGAGAATGTCCCGTAAAGGCGAGCTGCGAGAGTAAGGGTCACGAGCACTGCGGACAGTGCGCGGAGTTCCCGTGCAAGCAGCTCAGGGACTTCGCCTACGACAAGGAGCAGGGCGACGAGGGCAAGCGCCTTGAGCAGTGCAAAAAGTGGGCGAGTTTGTAAAGTATCGGGAATGACCGAACGTAACGGAGGGATAAAATGCTTGAGTGTATGCCTACAATGGTGATCGATTGCAAGGAAATAAAGCTGAACGAAGTGGACTTCTCGAATTGCGAGGAGCTTACGTTGTGGCATTTTAACCCTCCGTCACATTCTTTTGAGGAGCTTCCCGAGGTAAAAAATGTCCGTGTGCTGCGTGTGTATTTCACGAATGCGGAAAGTCTGTCGGGGTTGGAGAACCTTCCGTACCTGAAGCGTCTGGAGCTGGATTACTGCCCCAAGCTGACCGCGCTTGACGGAATACCCGATACGTTGGAATTCCTGATGATCGAACACGCGAAAAAGCTGTCGGGTCACGACCGCATAAAAGCCGCGGGCAAGCTGAGGGTATTAAGGCTTCACGAGTGCGGGAATATTGAAAGCCTTTCGTTTCTTGAATACCTGCCGCTGCTTACCGAGTTCAGATTTGTAAACACGTCGGTCACGGACGGCAATATGCAGCCGCTGATCGACCACAGACCAAAGCTGACGGCTGTCGCGTTCAATAATAAGCGGCATTATTCTCATACGCTCGATAAGGTTCTCGGGGAATTGGGTATAACTTTATGAATAAGGAGAGGGCACGATGTCATCTAAACCGGAATTTGTGGAATACGTCGCGGAGCAGTGCCGCGGCGCGGGCGAGATAACCTATAAGAAGATGTTCGGCGAGTACGGACTGTACTGCAACGGCAAGATTTTCGGGCTGGTGTGTGACGATCAATTTTTCGTGAAGATCACCGCCGAGGTTAAGGCGAATTATCCCGATCTGCCCGAAAAGCCGCCTTATGAGGGCGCGAAAAACTACTTCCTGGTGGAGAATGTTGATGACCGCGAGTTCCTGACTGAGCTTGTCACCGCGACATACAACGCGCTCCCCGAGCCTAAGCCGAAGAAACCGAAAAAGCCGAAGGAGAAATAGTATGCCGTTCGATTTCAAAAAGGAATTCAAATCGCTTTACCAACCTAAAACTACTCCCGAGATAATCACCGTGCCGCCGATAACCTACGCGGCGGTGCGCGGCGAGGGCGACCCCAACGAGGAGGGCGGAGCGTACAAAAACGCCATCTCGGTGCTGTACGGGATATTGTATACTATTAAGATGAGCAAGCGCGGCGATCATGTCATCGACGGGTACTTTGATTTCGTAGTGCCGCCGCTTGAGGGCTTCTGGGAGAATGCCGAATACACGGATAAGGGGCGCTTTCGGTGGATATCCGTGCTGCGGCTGCCGGATTTCGTTACCGAGGAGGTGTTCGAGTGGGCGAGAGCGGAGGCGGCGCGTAAAAAGAAGATCGACTGCTCCGCCGCCGAATTTTTAACGGTGGACGAGGGATTGTGTGTACAGTGTATGCACGTCGGCAGTTACGACGACGAGCCGCAGACCGTCGCCGAAATGGATAAGTTCCTCGCCGAAAACGGCTATGTAAACGATATCACCGAGGAGCGGCTTCATCATGAAGTTTACATCAGTGACCCGAACAAATGCGCTCCCGAAAAGCGCAAAACGATTATCCGACACCCGATACGTATTATAAATTAGGGAAATATAAAGCCTTATTTTATGCGGTTTTCCCCGCCTCCGGCGGGGAAAACCGCGATTAAATCAGTAT
>CAMWVP010000080.1 GCA_947177735.1 uncultured Clostridia bacterium | reverse complement strand
GGGCGGCTCTGCACGATAACCTACGCGGTGATATCGTTTATTTCGCTTATTGCGGGGCTTGTGCCGATTATCTGGAAGCTTGATAAGATTGTCGCGGGAATAATCGTGTGCGTTTTGTATTTGGTGCAGTTTTTTTCGGTATTCGTCGTTATAGGCGTGACCGACGGCATTGTGGCGCGCGAGTTTAACAAGGACGGCACGCGAAAGGTCGGTGAGTTTGAATGAAAGGTTTTCTTTTTTTCTCAGGCGGCATTGCGGTTCCGTTGGCAGCGCTTATTACTGGGATAGCATTGTGGCTTAAGCCGCCTGAGCGGAATGCTTTTTTCGGTTTTCGTTCCAAGCTGTCAATGAGCGGCGACGAGTTATGGTATGCCGCGCAGAGGCACTGCGGACGGCTGTTGACGGCGGTTTTCGCGCCGCTGACGGTCATTGCCGCGTCGGTGAGCGCGGCAGCGCTCGGCATGGACAGCGACGGCAAATTCATTGCGATATGCGTTATGACAGGCGTTGAGGTTATCGCGCTCGCGGCGGTGAATATCGCGGCGGAGCGGTGGTTGAAAAGAGAGAGTGAGCGACATGGGTGAGAACACGTTCAACAATGTGCTGTTTCTTATCGGCGAGCTGCCTACGCCGCTTATCATTATGGCGTTCGCGGTCTCAATGCGGAAAATCCCGCCGAGGTACGGAGAGAACACGGGCTACAACACGCGGCGTTCACGGAAAAGCGAAGAGGCGTGGAACTATGCCCAGACGGCTTACGGACGATACGCGACTATCGCGTTTGCGGTAACGTCGCTGCTTACGTTCGTTGTAGGGCTGACGGCGCTGCTGATGAATTTCGGCGAGACCGCGGGCTTTGTAACGTTTATGGCAATAACGCTGGCGCAGGTCGCGGTGCTTGTCGGGGTTATTATCGTTATCGAGCGGCAGCTGGAGCGGAACTTTGACGAGGACGGAAAGCCGAGAGGAGAGTGACTTATGGACGATATAATTGAAGTTTTGATTGAAAATCTGCTTGAGGGAGCTGTTGACGTTATCGACACCGCGTCGACAAGCAACAGGCTTCCCGTGGGATTGAGGATCGCCTGCGCGGTCATGCTGTTTCTGTTTCTCGGCGGAGTGTTCGGCATGATGGTCTTCGTGGGAGTTATGCTCATAAAGGAGGACGGCTTGTGGCTGCCGGGAATAATTATGTTCGCGATAGCCGCGTTTATGCTGGGATATCTGATATACAAATTCCGTAAGGTATTCAACAGCCGCCGGGGATAAGGCGTGCCGCCTTTGTCAAGCCGTTTCATAGGAGATCGCGGTATAGAAGTACCGCTCGACACCTCGCTCGAGCGGTCGCATAAAAAGGAGACCTCAAAATGAGATGGGAATATTTCATAATGCCCGCCCTTCTGATCATAACAGGCATAATCATGCTGCTTGTACCGACAAGCACGGTCTTCGCCTATAAAACGAGAACCGCTTCAAAAAACGAGCAGACGCAGGAATACTGCAACGTGCTTTCAGCAAGGATAATGATAGCGATCGGGGTCGTTTCGGCGATAGCTCTTGTTCTGACGCGCAACGCGGAAAAGGGGATTTTTGGATTTGCTCATATGGACGATTCGGTTATGTGCATTATGTTGGCGGTGTTTGTGTTCTCGCTGCCGATAGTAAATATATGCTGCAGGAAAAAATTTCCGGAATTATTTGACGAGGACAAAAAATAAAGTACATAGAATGCCCATAGTTTTCCGCGCTATGGGCAATCTTTTGCGCGTATCATATATCCGTGACGCGATCGGTCAACGGGGAACAGCGGTACCTCTGTTGTTGACCGTATCAAGCAGAAAAAATCATGACAAGTGTTATTGGAAAGTGTATAATTATATTAAACACGGGGAGAACGGAGATGAATTGGTTAATGGATACGATAGACTGTATTCAAAGGGCAATCGATTTTATCGAGGACAATATCTGCGACGAGCTGAGCATAGATGATATAGCCGGTCGGGCATATATGTCGGGTTATCATGTTCAGCGGCTTTTTTCGACGGTGTGCGGCGTTTCCGTCGGCGAATATATCCGCGGACGCAGACTGGCGCTTGCGGGGAGCGAGATTGAGAACTCCGGTGCGAGGATAATAGATATTGCTTTTAAATACGGCTATGAGTCGTCCGAGGGCTTTTCGCGGGCGTTCGTGCGATTTCACGGAATGTCTCCGACCGCGGCGCGCAGTCACTGCGGAAAGCTCCGGGTGTTTCCGAAAATTTCCGTAAAATCTGTTTTAGGAGGTAATCAAATGACACGGAATTTTATTGAGCGGGGATATACGGTCAAGGAAAACGGTCCGATATACTACACCCGGAATATGGACAGAACCGCCAAGTGGTTCGAGGAGGTGCTTGGCTGGCACTCGGGTATCGACCAAAGAAATGAAAACGGCGACGGGGTATACGGCTGCCTTATGCCGATACCCCCGGAAATACTCAATATGACGCTTACGCCGTTCAACGGGCTGCATATGTTTTTCGGCGAACCCGTCAAGCAGACTGTCGCTTTTATTCGCGTAGACGACGTAGATAAGCTTTATGATTTCGTAAAGAAAAGCGGCTGGACGCAGATAAGCGATATCACCAAGCAGCACTGGGGAGGAAGAGAGTGCAGCGTTACAACGATCGACGGCGTGAGGATCAGATTTTTTCAAATAGATTGAATATCCGATCACATTGCTAAAGTCGATGAAAAAAATTTCCGGAATTGTTTGACAAGGACGGAAACGACAAACGATAATTCCAATATTCTCCGAGAATACGGCGCGGAATTTGACCCATAATATTATTGCAACGCCGCATATCGGCGTTAAAACGCGAAAGGAAGTAATTATTATGGGAACCGAATACGCAAACAAGCACATTGGCTGTTCTATCCACAACTGCGAGCATCACTGCTGCTGCGAGGATTACTGCTCGCTCGACAAGATCGAGGTGGGCACTCACGAGGCGAACCCCACTGTTGTACAGTGCACGGACTGCCTGAGCTTTAAGGCAAAGCCCGGAGTATCGAAAAGCTGAAACGGCTGATGATAGTCAATAAAGGCGAGGTTTCCCCTCGCCTCAGACTGTCGATAAGCCCTCATCTGCTTCGTCAACCGCCCGCGCGGCAGCCACAAAGGCTTGCCGCGGAGCGGTTTTCTCGCATCTGAGGGCTTCTCGACAGTCTGAATGTGGACTTTTTCTACAAGCTGAGGTGAGGTTTCCCTTCGCCTTTTGTCATTTTTTGCGTATCTGCGATTTTGAATGATTGTCGAGCTCGGCGAACACCTTTTTGCGCAGGCAGATGACCGCGATTAGATTCGGCACCGCCATAAGCCCGTTAAGCAGATCGGCGATGCCCCACGCCGCGGACATATTTATCGCCGCGCCGACTACCGAAAACGTTATAAATACCGCGCAAAACGGCTTTTTCGCGCCGTCTCCGAACAGGAACGACACAGCCTCGCCGCCGAAATAGCACCACCCGATCACCGTTGAGAACGCGAACATCACCACCAACACCGACAGCGCCGCTCCCGCCGCTCCGCCGAATTTAGCCGTGAACGCGTATGCCGCCAAGCCCACGCCGTTCAGCGGTTCTATTTTCGCGGAGATAACGCGTCCGCTCTCGTCGCAAACGCCCGTAACGGAGATTATGTTCGAGTGGGTAACTCCGCCGTCCGTTCTGCCCGTCAGCGCCAAGCCCGACGGGGTAGTGCAGGGGAAATGCTCGGGCAGCGTAACGCCGTCCGTTATCAGCTCCTCATCGTCCGTCAGGCGGCAGTACTGCGTTTTTGGAGTAACATTCGAGAGCACCTCGCGGCAGGGCGGTGCCGCGGCTCGGCTCGTCAGCAGCACCAGCGCCGTCAGCGAGCACATTATCATCGTGTCGAAGAATATCTCGAAAACGCTCCACATTCCGCATACCACGGGGCTTTTCACGCCGCTTGAGATATGCGCGAAAACGGACGTTCCGAGCCCCGCCTCGTTCGAGAACACACCGCGCTTAACGCCCATTGAGACCGCCGTCTTGACCGCCGCGCCCGCGATGCCGCCGCCGACCTGCCCGAGTCCGAACGCCGATTTTACGATATTTTCCATTGTCGACGGCAGCTCAGAGGCGTTGGAAACGATTATGTACAGACAGCCGATTATGCACGCTCCGCTCATAATGGGCACCAGCCGCGCCGTAAACGCCGAGATACGCTTCACGCCGCCAAACACGATGACCGCCGCGAGCAGCGCGAGAGCGGCTCCCGTAATGAGCGGCGGCACCCCGAAGCTCGTGCGGAGCGCCTCGGCGGCGGAATTCATCTGCGCGGCGTTCCCCATACCGAATCCCGCAAGCACGCACAGCGCCGCAAACAGCACCGACAGCGGCTTTGCGAGCGGACGGGTTTTCGGGCTCTCGGAAAGCCCGTCGCGGATATAGAGCATTGCGCCGCCCTTGTACACGCCGTTTTCCTTGCGGCGGTAGAGCATTCCGAGAACGTTCTCGGCAAAGCCCGTCATCATACCGAAAAATGCCGAGACCCACATCCAGAAGACCGCTCCCGCGCCGCCTATGGCGAGTGCGGTGGAGACGCCGGCGATATTGCCGGTGCCGAGGGTCGCGGCGAGCGCCTGACACATCGCGGCGAATGGGGAAACGCTGTCGGGGTCGGCGTTGTCGGGCTTGGCGAGGACGGTCGAGCGGAGGATCGACGGGAATTTCCGGAGTTGAAACAAGCCCGAGCGCACGGTGAACATCACGCCCGTAAACAGCATAAGACAGAGCATCGGCGTGCCCCAGACGATATTGTCGTTGATAAAATTGACCGTATTGATAAAGATCACCCCTTGTCCACATTATATTGCGGACAAGGGGTGAATATTCTGAAGGGTACCTCTAAAAACCTTGTTTGAGCAAAAACGAGCGTGGACGCATTATGCGCCTGTTGTCTTTGACAACTGCGCAAAAAGCTGCCGTCTGCTTCGTCAAGTCTCAGAGTGACCGCTTGCGGTCATTCGCGCAAGGCATCAAGCCTTGCTTCGTCGGCTTTAGCGTTTTGCGCAGCTGTCCTAATGACAACAGGCGCATAATGCGTGCAGCCGACGCACCACACCCGTTTTTGCTTTTCAAACCGGTTTTTGAGGTACCCTGCAATTATTTCTTTCGGCTGCCGCGGTTGCCGTGCGGCTTGGGCTTTACGGTATTCGGCAGGGGCTTTGGCGGAGCGGATTTTTGCAGATCCGGCTTCGGCGGAGCGGGTCTGGGTGAGGAGGTCTCGGCGGCGAGCTCGGGCGGCGACAAGTACTCCTCGGAGAATGCATCGACGGAACCAGTATACAGCTCGGTGTCGCTCGGGAGATTTTTCTTTTCGAGCTTGCCCGCGATAAACTCCGCGAACAGTGTGTAGAATACCGCGAATACGGGCGCTCCGAGCAGCATTCCCGGTATGCCGAATAGACCGCCGCCGACGATGATCGAGACGAGTATCCAGATAGCGGGCAGCCCCATGCTCTCGCCGAACAGGAACGGCTTGATGATGTTGCCGTCGACCTGCTGTAAAACCAGTACGAAAACGCCGAACCAGATGACCTTTATCGGGTCTACGAGCAGTATCAGTACGCCGCACGGTATTGCCCCGAGGAACGGTCCGAAGAACGGTATCAGGTTCGTCACCGCGCACACCAGCGCGATCAGCATCTGATACGGCATATCCATAGCGAACATACCGATCACCATAAACACGAAGATTATCATCGAGTCCACGAGGTTGGAGATGATGTACATCTTGAAGATGTCGTTGCTCTTTCCGCAGCCGTGGAAAAATCTCTCGCAGCGCTCCGAGCGGAACAGCGCGAAGATGATCTTCTTGCACTGCGCGAGCAGGCGCTCCTTGCTGTACAGCAGATAGATCGCGATGATAAAGCCAAGCAGGAAGTTTTTCAGTCCCACCAGCAGTCCGCCGATGAACTTGAACAGCCACTGCGACGCGTTTCCGATGATATCGCCCGCCATCGGCTTTATCGTGGTTGCTATTTCGCTGATAAGGTCGGCAAAGTTTTTGACTTCGTCCGAGATAAACGTTGCGACCTCGGGATAGTCCTCGAACATCATATCGACCCACTTTTCAAGCTCGGTGAGGTAGCCGGGCATCTGGTTGGCGAGATCGATAACGCTCTTTGCCACGCTCGGGAACACCGCGACGGAGATACCTACCAGCACCGCGATGATAATGACATACGTCAGCAGAAGCGAGAGCACGCGCGCGACCTTTTTCCTTGTGCGCATTTTCTTTTCCATCGGCGCGCTGTGCTTTTCGAGCTGCTTTACGACAGCGCTGTCGCCGACGGGCGAGTTGTGCAGCTTGCGCATTACGATGTTCTGTTCGGGCGGCTCGTCCTCCTTTAAACGGCGGAACACCTTATTTTCCAGCCACATCATCAGCGGGTTCAGAACGTACGCTATCGCTACGCCGCAGATGATCGGCGCGGCAACACCGCCGACCCATGAGAACGCGTTGGTGAAATCCTCAAACTTGAACGCGAACCGCACAATAAGCACCGCCAGCGCGATAACGACCAGCGCGTACACGGATATAGTAGTGTATTTTCTGTTCCAATTTACTTTCATTTCATCAACCCCTTATTTTCAGTATAGCCGCTTTATGTAAACTTTAGGTAAATTCGGAGTAAAAATTCGGTTAAGATTTTCGGCAAAATTCCCCTTAATGAAAGCTACTTATAGTTTAGCACATTTTTCCGGCATTGTCAAGCATTAAACAAAGAAAGAGACGGACAGGTACGTCCGTCTCTAAATATTTTTAAGAGAACATCGCCGTCGAGAGGTAGCGCTCGCCCGTGTCGGGGAGCAGTACCACTATGTTCTTTCCACTGTTCTCGGGGCGCTTGGCGAGCTGTATCGCGGCATACAGTGCGGCTCCCGAGCTTATCCCGACGAGCACTCCCTCCGTCCGCGCGATGAGCCTACCCGCCGTGAAAGCGTCGTCGTTGTCGACCTGTATTATCTCATCGTATATTTTCGTGTCCAGTATTTCGGGTACAAATCCCGCGCCGATACCCTGTATCTTATGCGAACCCGCAGCGCCTCCCGACAGCACGGGACTGGATTTCGGCTCCACCGCGACGATCCGCACGTCGGGATTTTTCGCCTTAAGCACTCTGCCGACGCCCGTTACCGTGCCGCCCGTGCCGACTCCCGCGACAAATATGTCGACCTTGCCGTCCGTGTCCTCCCATATCTCAACGCCCGTTGTCTGCTCGTGCGCGAGGGGATTCACGGGATTGACGAACTGCCCCGCGATAAAGCTGTCGGGTATCTCCGCGGCGAGCTCCTCCGCCTTAGCGATAGCGCCCTTCATTCCCTTAGCGCCGTCGGTCAGCACAAGCTCCGCGCCGTATGCCTTCATCAGGTTGCGGCGCTCGACGCTCATCGTCTCGGGCATCGTGATGATGATACGATATCCCTTAGCCGCCGCGACCGCCGACAGCCCTATGCCCGTATTGCCGCTCGTGGGCTCGATTATGACGCTTCCGGGCTTCAGTGCGCCGCGCTTTTCCGCGTCCTCGATCATCGCCCTCGCCACTCTGTCCTTGACAGAGCCGCCCGGGTTGAACAGCTCGAGCTTTGCGAGTATCTTCGCATCCAGGCCCTCACGCTCCTCGATACGCGCAAGTTCCATAAGGGGTGTTTTCCCGACCAATTCGGTCACCGATCTGTAAATATTCATAACAGTACCTCCAATTTAAGATGTTGACTTATTATAACATATTATTCCTACAATGTCAATAGGCTTTTAGGATTTTTCGGCAGCGCTTTAAAAACATTTTGCATAAGAGTTTGCGATAATGTGGGTCATTGATCGTGAAGAACACGAAAAGAGCCCGACGGACAGACAAACGTAAAACCGGGAAGTGTTGCATTCCCGGTTTTTTTATCATTTGTCTACACATTTGTCATACCGGAGTAAGTCCTAAGGATATCCTCGGCTATTTCTCTTTGTGTTCTCCGCGTGTCCATTGCCAGCTTCTGTATATGTCTGTGCGCCTGATTTTCCGTGAGGTTGAGATACTCGATAAGGCAGCACTTTGCGCGGTCAATGGTTTTCACGTCGTCGAGCTGTCCGAGCAGCTCGGTTTTCTCTTGTTCCAGACGGTTCATGTTCTCTTTGGCGACGAGCGCCATTTTTACCGTCTGCGCCAACAGGCTTTTCGGGAACGGCTTCGCGAGCACGAACGCTCCCGTAAACTTGATGCGGCTCTGAACGTCCTCGGCGATATCCGCGCGCGCCAGAACGATTATCGGCGCGGACGTTTTCCTCGAGGTCTCGGCAACGAAGTTCAGTCCGAATTCGCTGCGCAGGGGAGCGGACACGATCACCGCGTCGCAGTCGGGGAGCGCCTGCTTATCGTCGCAGCACGGAATACACTCCGTTCCGAGGTCGTCAAGCGCCGCGGCGATACTGCCGCAAATCTCTTCGGTTTTGGCGATGATAAATATTTTCATTACTACCTCCCCCGAAAAGTTTAAAGTAAGCTATTTACGAGATTCAAGTATATGCCATATATCGCTGCCTTCAAAGCCGCATTTTCGGTAAACGTATTCGGGATTTGTAGGATTGCCGCATTCGCCCGAAACGGTTGCGAAATCCGCAATATCGCACATTTTCTTTAATACCCGACATACTAAGGCGGAGGCTATGCCGCTGTTTCTGTATTCGGGCAGCACCTGAAGCCATTCGATCACGGCTTCACCCGTAATCCTGTCAAACTCGCCAATTACGGAACCGATGATCCTTTTGGCGTAAAATGCACCTATCCACAATTCGGGGCAATATACCTCCGATGTCGTCAAATTTCTTATATAGTCGGCTGTTACGCCGATCGATGAGTGCGCGTATGAAAGATTTATCATATCGCTTAATTCATCGATCATATATGTGGAAATGCCGCTGAATTCAAATTTCGTGATCTTGAAGTCGGGAATTGCTTTGAGATGATGCATTAACCTGAAATACTTTCTGTCGTTGTATTTGTCAAGCAGTGCCGCGTCATACTCGCTGTCGTGAACAATCTTCATATTCGGCGGAACGGAAAGATTTTTAGCTTTCCAATACGGAACAGAAAGAGCCTTGCATGGATCGTTTCTGTATTCCTCAATTGTAATCATCTTCCCGATCCCCCGAGTTCACATTAGTTATTAACGTAAAGCTGCTTATAAGGTGACGCCGAATTAGGCGTAAGCTTCCAGAATTTCGACTTGAGCAGCTCGTCGGTATCGTTGCCGAAATGCTTTACAAAGCGCTCGATGTAGTGGCGTATCGACTGCTTTTCCTCGTCGGTCGCCTCTTCGCAGCACACCTGAACGGGCAAGCCCTCGGGCGCGGTCTCGGAGCGGATAAACATCTCGCCGCCGTGCATTCCCGTGCCGCAGAACGAGCCTACGGGGCAGCCCTCCGCGCCTATGCCGAGGACGATAATGATACCGCCCGCCTGATACTCGCCGAGGAAATCTCCGACCTTGCCGCCGATAACGATTATCGGGTACAGATCCTGATAGCTCTTCATATGTATGCCCACGCGGTAGCCCGCGTTCTTTTCGACGTATATCTCGCCCGAACGCATAGCGTAGCCCGTGGTGTCGCCGCAGTTTCCGTGGACGATTATAGCGCCGTCGTTCATGGTGTCGCCTATAGCGTCCTGAGCGTTGCCGTGGACGATTATCTTCGAGCCGTTCAGATACGCGCCGAGAGCGTTTCCGGGAGTGCCGTCAATGAGTATCTCTCTGCCCGACAGCCCCGCGCCGATATAGCGCTGTCCGAGCACGTTCACAAGCTCCAGCTTTTCGTCAGTGCTCTCGCGGATAAGCTTGTTCAGCTCGGTGTTTTCGTAATTTGCCGCGTCAATTCTCATCTTTTGATACCTCCCAGCTTCTCCTCGCGCCGCGCTTTGCCGAACATCATCATCTGCGGCTTATCCTTGAGCATTTCAACGTCGACTTCACCGAGGTCGATACGCTCCTTTATCATGGAGGTGTAGATACCCGCGCGGCGCACGTCGCCCATGAGAATGTACCCTTTCAGCGTATTGTCGCGGAACACCAGCTTTTTATATGTATTCTCGGTCTCGTCAACGTATTCCTCGCCGTCATACGAGCCCGCGCTGATAATATGCAGCCCGAAAAACCCGATGGCGTTCATGGGGATAGCGTTCACGTAGTTGGACTCTCTGCCCGCCATATTCTTTCCCGCGATCTCGCCCTGCATATACGCGTTCGGGAGCAGCGCGAGTATCTTCTCGGTGTCGGAGGACGCGTCGTGAGATACAGTGCAGTCGCCCGCCGCGTAAACGCCGTCAAGCGAGGTTTTCTGTGTAACGTCGGTGATTATGCCGCGTTCAACCTTACCTCCCGCGTCAGCGACAAGTTCGGTGTTCGGGCGTACTCCGACCGCGATTATCAGCATATCGAAATCCACTGTCATACCGTTCTTCAGCTTCGCCGAATGCTCGGTGAACTCGTCCGCGGACGTTCCGAGAATAAACTTCACGCCCTGCGCCTCGATGTGCTTCTGCATCTTTATACCCGCGCGCACGTCGAGTATAGACGGCAATATCCTGTCCGCCATATCAACGACGGTTATCCTCGCGTTGTATTCGTGCAGCGCCTCGGCGGCTTTCAGACCGATAAGACCCGCGCCGATTATGAGCACCCTCATTCCGTCCTTTATCTCCGAGCGGATAGCCTTAACGCTGTCAAAGCTCATAAACGTGTGATAATGCACCTTGTCCAAGCCGTTCATAGGCGGCACGAAAGGCTTCGAGCCCGTCGCGACCATCAGCTTGTCATACGGCACTGAGAGCCCGTCGTCCAGCACGACCGACTTGTTCGCCGCGTCGATCTTGACGACCTTTTTCCCGAGCACGGTCTCAACGCCGTTTTTCTCGTAGAAATCCGGGTCGCGGTAGTAGATGTTCTTGTCCGAGACCTTGCCCTGGAGCCAGTAGGAAATGAGCGGTCTGGAGTAGGTGTGATATTTCTCGTCGGAGATAACGGTTATCTTTCCCGTGCTATCTATCTCGCGTATACCCGCGATAGTGCCGACCGCCGCCGCCGAGTTTCCGATAATTACATAGTTCATTCCGCTCACCTCTCTTCAAACACGATCGCGTTATTCGGGCAGCCCTGCACGCAGGCGGGCTCTCCGTCGTGATTTTTCGTGCACAGATCACACTTCTGTATTCTGTGATTGTCCTCGTCAATAACGATACAGCCGAACGGGCAGCTCAGAACGCACGTTCCGCAACCCACGCAGCGGTTCTCGTCGCATACCACCACGCCGTCCACTATCGACAACGCGCCCGAAATGCAGCCTTTAACGCAGGCTTTCCCTTCGCAGTGGCGGCACTGAACCGCGAAGTTGACCTCGATGCCCTCCTCTACCTGAATACGCGGGATAGGCTTCCTGCCGCTCTTGAACGCCTTTATCATATTCGGTGCTCCGCTGTTTGCCGCCGCGCAGTAGTATTCGCAAAGGTGGCAAGCCAGACACCAATCCTCGTTTACATATACTTTTTTCATCAGTCCTGCCCCCCTTATTCGCCGGCGTGCTGTATTCCGAGGATATCAAGCTCCTTCTGGTTGAGCCCGATACCGCGCAGCATAAGTCTGTTGCCGCGCAGAGCCTCAATGGAATTGATACCCATGCCGCCCATGATCTCCTTTATCTCGTGATCCCATGCGGTAACGAGATTTACCAGCCGCTGATATCCGATATCGGGGTTCAGGCGCTTCACTAAGTCCGCTCTCTGAGTTGCGATACCCCAGTTGCACTTGCCCGTGTTGCAGGAGCGGCACATATGGCAGCCCAGCGACAGCAGCGCCGCCGAAGCTATATACACCGCGTCCGCGCCGAGAGCTATCGCCTTTACCACGTCAGCTGCCGACCTCATAGAGCCGCCCGCGACGACAGACACGTCGTTGCGGATACCCTCGTCACGCAGCCGCTGATCCACGCTCGCCAGTGCAAGCTCGATCGGGATACCCACGTTGTCACGTATTCTTGTGGGAGCCGCGCCCGTGCCGCCGCGGAAGCCGTCGATCGCGATGATATCCGCGCCCGAACGCGCGATTCCAGAGGCGATAGCCGCGACATTATGCACCGCCGCGATCTTCACGATAACGGGCTTCTCCCAGCCGGTTGCTTCTTTCAGCGAGAAAACGAGCTGCCGCAAGTCCTCGATAGAGTAAATATCGTGGTGCGGAGCGGGGGAGATGGCGTCCGTGCCCTTGGGTATCATACGGGTCTTGGAGATCTCGTCGTTGATCTTCATTCCGGGCAGATGACCGCCGATACCGGGCTTAGCGCCCTGACCCATCTTTATCTCGATAGCCGCGCCCGCGTCCAGATAGCCCTTAAATACGCCGAAGCGTCCCGAAGCCACCTGACAGATCGTGTTCGCGCCGTACTTGTAGAAGTCCTCGTGCAGACCGCCCTCGCCCGTGTTGTAGAACGTTCCGAGAGCCTCCGCGGCTCTCGCGAGCGATTCGTGGGCGTTCTTGGAGATCGAGCCGAACGACATAGCCGAGAACATTATCGGCACGTCAAGTTCCAGATAAGGCGTTTTCTCGAAATGCGCCTTGCCGTTCTCGTCGTAGGAGATCTTCTGCGATTTCTTTCCGAGGAACGTCTTTGTCTCCATCGGCTCGCGGAGCGGGTCGATAGGCGGGTTCGTTACCTGAGAAGCGTTCAGCAGAATCTTATCCCAGTAAACGGGGTAGTCCTTGGGGTTGCCCATTGCCGACAGCAGAACTCCGCCGCTGCCCGCCTGCTTGTATACCTCGTCCATAACGGTGTGCGTCCAGTTTCCGTTCTCACGGAATTGGTTCTCGTTCGGACGTATCTTTATCGCGTGAGTGGGGCAGAGGCAAACGCACCTCTGGCAGTCCACGCAGGTCGTCTCGTCCGCAACCATCTTGTCGAGATCGGGGTCGTATTTATGTACCTCGTTGGCGCACTGCCGCTCGCAAACGCGGCACTTTATGCACCTGTCGGGGTCTCTGATAACCTCAAAAAGAGGGTTCATATAATTTACAGCCACTTACTTTCCCACCCTTTCCTGTGCGTCCTTGTCGAGCGTAACGATGATAGGCTCGCCGCCGCGCGGGCTCCATATCCTGTCCACGTCGGGGCACATTGTCCTTATCGAGCACTCCTCGGACGAAATAAACACCGTGTCGTCCTTCTCGGCGGCTACCATAGAGCGCAGCTTGAGCCTGTCGTTGAGCGCCATTATGCCGTTATTGAAGCCCAGAATGATCGAGAACGGACCCGTTATCAGAAGGCTTGAGTAAACGTTTCTGAAATGGCGGAACTTTTCGGTGTCCTCGGGGGAGAACTTTCCGTTATCAAGCTCGCTCCAGAATGGCGAAGCGATGACCTTTGCCACGTCCTCGAGAGGCATTTCAAGCCGCCTGTTCAGATAGTCTATGATATATGTAATTACCTCGGTGTCGGTGAGCAGATTGCACTTGTAGCCGAACATCTCGATAAAGCGGCGGTTCGCGTCGTAGGACGATATCTCGCCGTTGTGGACGATGGTGTAGTCCAGCAGCGAGAACGGGTGAGCGCCGCCCCACCAGCCGGGGGTGTTTGTCGGATAGCGTCCGTGCACCGTCCACGCCCAGCCGTCGTACTCCTCCAGACGGTAGAAGTCGCCGACGTCCTCGGGATAGCCGACCGCCTTGAAAACGCCCATATTCTTGCCGCTCGAGAACACATACGCGCCGTCGATCTTGTCGTTGATCTTGATGACACATTTCGCGACGAAGGTGCGTTCGTCAAGCTGGCTGTCCTGCAATTTTGTGGGCAGGGGATTGACGAAATACCGCCAGATAAGCGGCTCGTCGGTGATGTTCGGGTTTTTGCGGACGGGTATTCTCGACAGGTTCACCACGTCGAAGTGGCGGTCGAGAAATGCCTCCGCCTTGATACGCGCCTCGCTCGAGTCGTAGAATACGTGCAGCGCGTACTGATCCTTATACTCGGGGTATATCCCGTACCCCGCGAAGCCGCCGCCCAAGCCGTTTGAGCGCTCGTGCATACAGCCGATCGAATTCACGATAACGCTGCCGTTCGTTCGTCTGCCGCTTCTGTTTATAAAGCCCGAGATCGCGCAGCCCGCGGGAATTCGTGTTGCTCCCTCTTTCATTAACATAAAATAAACAGCTCCTTTTTTAGGACGCGGAAACCGCTTTTCGTTTTCCGCAAAATCGTTTGCCCCGCGCAATTATCCGCGCGGGAAAATTTCACAATGCCAGGGAGCCCTATTGCGCTCCCCCCATTGTAAAAAACTCTGTCGGCTGCGTTGAATAAAGCGCGATACGCCTTTTTCCAACATTCGGCGACATATTAATTATACCACCCTTTGAGTAAAATGTCAAGCGGGTTTTGCAAGAAATTGTTTTCAAACTTTCATTTTTGCGGTATATTGCCCCCGTAATTTACATATATTAGGAGATACCCCCCGGATATTCCCGTATATACGGTGTGCTTTAGTTGCATTTGCAAGAATGTGGCGGCGAATAATGCAAAAAATTCGTGATTTTGTATAAATTGGATTTTTTGACAAAATGCTATTGAAAAATAACGGAAAATGGGCTATAATAATAAATGTATTGATTTTATTGATGAGCCAATTAAATATTTCCGAAATTTTATTGTTTCCCCCGCCTGCGGCGGGGGAAACAATAAAAAGCAAAAAAAAGAAACAGGAAACATTTATTTGGCGGAGCAATAACGCGATTTTAAGGAGTATATTATGGCTGTTGAATTAAAGACCATTCAGCATTTGTGCGAGCTCTCCAAGCTCGACTATGACGAAGAGGGCATGAAAAAGGTAATGGGCGAGATGTCCGACATTATCGACCTTATGGACGAGATCAAGTCCTTTGACCTCACCTACGACGACACCAAGGACGGCAACGAGATACGCT